>CAYXEK010000050.1:0-24770 GCA_964463985.1 uncultured Verrucomicrobiota bacterium | reverse complement strand
CGACCATCGGGATTGATCCCCGCTTTTTGCTTGACCGGGACGGCCGGAAAAGGCACCATTGACGGCCATGAATGCAAATCCTGACGAACAACCGCGGGTGGCGATGGACGTGCTGGTTTCGTTATGTAAACGGCGCGGTTTCATTTTCCAGGGTTCGGAAATCTATGAAGGGCTGAACGGTTTCTGGGATTACGGGCCGCTGGGCTGCGAACTCAAGCGCAACATCCGCGATGCCTGGTGGCGCGACATTGTTCAGCTGCGCGAGGATGTCGTTGGCCTGGATTGCGCCATCATCATGAACCCGCGGGTCTGGGAGGCTTCCGGCCATACCGCCGGTTTCGTGGATCCGATGGTGGATTGCCGCGCCTGCCGCAAGCGTTTCCGGGCCGATATGCTCTGCGAGGAACAGGGCGCACAGTTGATTAAAACCGACACCGGCTTTGCCTTGCCGCCGGGCATGCGCTGTCCCGCCTGCAAATCCGCCGAACTGACGCAGCCCCGCGCATTCAACCTGATGTTCAAGACTTTCATCGGGCCGGTGGAGGAAGATTCGGCGGTTACCTATTTGCGGCCGGAAACGGCCCAGGGAATTTTTGTCCAGTTCCAGAACGTGCTGGCGGTGTCGCGGCAGAAAATTCCCTTCGGCATCGCCCAGATCGGCAAGGCCTTCCGCAACGAAATCAATCCGCGCAATTTCACCTTCCGCTCGCGCGAATTCGAACAGATGGAACTGGAATATTTCATCAAGCCCGGCACGGACCGGGAGTGGCACGACTACTGGGTGGCGCGCCGCATGGAATGGTACCAGCGCATCGGCCTGCCGGCAGGGCGGCTGCGCCAGTATGTCTATGCCCCCGGCGAATTGGCCCACTATGCCAGCGCCTGCGTGGACATAATGTACGCTTTTCCTTTCGGGGTGCAGGAACTTGAAGGCATCGCCGCCCGCGGCGATTACGATCTCCGCCGGCACCAGGAGTACAGCGGCAAATCCATGGAGTACTTTGACCAGGAAACCAAGGAAAAATACATTCCCCACGTCGTGGAACCTTCCGCGGGCGTTGACCGCATCGCGCTGGCGGCGCTGTGCGAGGCTTACGCCGAGGAATGGGTTCCGGCCGGCGGCACAGGCGGGCCGCGGCCGGCGGAGCCCGGACAGCCGCCGCCTGACGGCCATGAACTGCGGACGGTCATGCGGTTCGCTCCGGTGCTGGCGCCGATCAAGGCGGCGGTTTTTCCGCTTGTCAAGAACAAGCCGGAGCTGGTCGGCAAGGCCCGCGAAGTTTTTGAAATGCTGTGCGGGTCCTGGCCGTGTTTCTGGGATCAAACCGGAGCCATCGGCCGCCGTTACCGCCGCCAGGATGAAATCGGCACGCCCTACGGCGTGACCGTTGATTTCGACACGCTGGCGGACAACACCGTCACCCTGCGCGACCGCGACACCATGCGCCAGATCCGTTTGCCGATCGCCGAATTGCCGGCGCGGATTGCCGCGGGTTTGGCCGGCGCCGCTGTTTTTAACCAATAAAGCCTCCGCTTAAACTGCAAAGGAAAGCAAAATGATCAAAATCGCCATCATCGGAATTGACACCAGCCACAGCGTGGCCTATCCCTCGGTCATGCAGGGGCCGGGCCGGCGCATAGCCGGCATGCGGGCGACCGCCTGCCTGAGTTTCCTGACGCCCTTCACCAACCGCCAGATTATCGAAGATCGCAGCCGGCAACTGGAGGCTTTGGGCGTCAAGGTCAGCGAAAACATGGACGAAGCCCTGGAAGGGTGCGACGCCATAATGCTGGAAATCAATGACGGCAGCTACCACCTGGAGTATTTCCGCAAGGTGGCCGGACTGGGCAAGCCGGTTTTCCTGGATAAACCGCTGGCCTGCAGTCTGGCGGATGGCCGCGCCATTTTGCGCCTGGCGGAAAAACACTCCACGCGGGTCTGGTCCGGTTCGTCCATTCCATTCCTGCCGGATATTGTGCGCGCCCGCGCGGCGCTTACGGATATCCGCCTGGCCCATCTTTTCGGGCCGTTGGGCATAGCGCCCTCCGGCGACTCGCTGATCTGGTACGGCGTGCATGTGGTTGAAACTCTGCAGAGTTTGATGGGGCCGGGGCCCCGCGCCGTGCAGGCCATGGAAACTCCCAACGGCATTGTGGCCGCGGTGGACTACGGGCAGGAGCGGCAGGGGTTGCTGGAAATCGTTAAGAAATGCGGCAGCTACGGCGGCCGGGTACAGGGCGGATTCAGGGGCGAAACCAGGGTGCATCAATTTGTCTGCGACACCAGCCGGAACAAAGAGGCAATCATGCGCGTCATGAAGGCTTTTTTCAGCGGCGGTCCCGCGCCGGTGGATTTAAAAACTTCCTTGGAAGGTCTGGCCATCATGGCCGCCGCCCGCCGTTCGATTGAAACCGGCCGCGCGGTTCCCGTGGCGGCCGGCCGCTGATTATGCATCTGAAGGATTTACTGGAGCAGGTGGCAGATGGTCGGTTGCCGGCGGCGGCGGCGCTGGCGCGCCTGGAACAAGGCGCGGCGGCGGATCTTGGTTTCGCCCAGGTGGATCTGGACCGCTGGCGCCGTTGCCGCATCCCCGAAGTGGTTTACTGCCCCGGCAAGACCGGAGCGCAGATCGCAGAGGTCATGCGGGCGCTGCACGCCGCCGGGCAGCCGGCGCTGGCGACCCGCGCCTCTGCGGAACAGTTTGCCGAAGCCCGCCGGCTGTTGCCGGAAGCCTTGTTTCACGAGGAGGCGCGCGCGATTACCTTGGCGCGTGCGAATGCTCCCGCGCCTTGCGGATGTGTTGCGGTGATCTGCGCCGGCACGGTTGACATCCCCGTTGCGGAAGAGGCCGCCGTGACTGCGGAATGGATGGGAGCGCGCGTGGAGCGCGCGTATGACGTCGGGGTGGCCGGATTGCACCGCCTGCTGCGGCGGCTGGAAACATTGCGACGGGCCCGGGCCCTGGTGGCTGTGGCGGGCATGGAAGGGGCTCTGCCGTCGGTTATCGCCGGGTTGGTGTCATGTCCGGTCATTGCCGTGCCGACCAGCACCGGTTACGGCGCGGGGTTGCAGGGGATGGCCGCACTCCTGGCGATGCTGAATTCCTGTGTTCCCGGCGTGACAGTGGTGAATATTGATAATGGTTTCGGCGCCGGCGTGGCTGCCGGCATTATTAACCGGGGGCCGGCGTGAACATTCTGGAATTCCAGAGCGTGGGCGGGGCCAGCGGCGATATGATTCTGGCCGCGTTGATTGATCTGGGCGTCAGCCGGGATGAATTGCAAAAGCGCCTGGAAAGCCTGGATATCGGGAGTTTTGCGGTTGAAGCCGTTGCCGGCGTTTTCAGCGGTTTGCACGGAGTCCAGGTGCGCGTGCGGATAGGGGATGCCGTCCCGCCCGCCCCGCTGAACCATCGCCATGACGCCGCCGCGCTTTCCGTGGAAATGCCCGCCGTCCGCGGACATAATCATTCCGGCGCGCATCGGCATGACCGTGAACATGCGCATGGCCATGCGCATGAGCGCGGCCCCGCCCATGGGCATGCCGGAGCCCACGCGCCCCATCGGGGGCTGGCGGAAATTCGCCGCATCATTGCGGCGGCCGATTTGCCACCGGCGGCGCGGGATATGAGCCTGAACGTTTTTGAAAACCTGGCCCGGGCGGAAGCCCGCGTCCACGGCGTCACGCCCGATGAAATTCATTTTCATGAAGTTGGGGCGGTGGATTCCATTGTGGACATAGTCGGGGCTTGTCTGGCGCGCGACATGCTGGGCGTGGAGGATGTCGCGGTCGGCCCGCTGCCCCTGGGGTGCGGGACCATTCAATGCGCCCACGGCCTGCTGCCTTCGCCCGCGCCGGCCACCGTGGAGTTGTTGCGGGGGGTTCCCACCATTTCTACCGACGAGCCATTTGAATTGGTTACACCCACCGGCGCGGCTTTGCTGACGGCCTGGCGCACGCTGGAGCGTCCGCCCGACGGCCGTATTCAGCAGGCGGGTTACGGCTTCGGCCACGCGCGTCTGCATGGGCGTCCGAACCTTTTGCGCGCCTTATTGCGCGACGGCAGCGGCGCCGCCGGCGCGGATATTACCGCGGAGGAATGCCTGGAACTGGCATGCAACCTGGACGATGCGTCTCCCGAACTGGTGGGCGCGCTTGCCGGTCGGATCATGGCGCAAGGGGCCCTGGATGTTTTTGTCACGCCGGTCCAGATGAAAAAACAACGGCCGGGAATTTTATTGACGGTTTTATGCCGTCCGGAACAACGCCCGGAAATCCTGGAAACAATTTTTTTGGAGAGCACCACCTTTGGCGTTCGCGCACACCGTGTGCAGCGCACCCTGCTGGCGCGCCGGAACGCGCAAGTCCTTACGCCTTACGGCCCGGTGCGCATCAAAATTGGCGCCTGGCGCGGCCGGGATATCAAGGCTTCGCCGGAATACGAGGATTGCCGCGCTTTGGCGGAAAGCCGGCATGTGCCTTTGCCGGCGGTTTATGCCGCCGCTTTGGGCGCCGCGGGAGGTTTTTTGCAACCGGCGGTCAGCAGGAATCCCCCCGTGAAAACGCCTGTTACGCCGGCCGGCGTTTAGCCGTTCGCGTCCGGCGCAAGTGATCCCGGAATTACTTCGGGAAGGTTTTATGGGGTTGCGTCAATTTCCGGCATGTATCCACAGCCATGCGTTTCCTGCTTTACAACTTGCGTTACGGCACCGGCAGCGGCGGACCATTGCATCTGCCCTGGAGCGGATATCTCGGCCGCACCGGCGTCAATATGGCCAACATCATCAAATTCATCGGCAGCCAGGAGCCGGATGTTGTCGGGCTGCTGGAAGTGGATGCCGGATCATATCGTTCGCGCCGTTTGAACCAGGCGGCGGTAATGGCCGAAGCATTGGGGCATTACCACGTATACCAATCAAAATATGCCCATGCTTCATGGGTGCAGCGCGTGCCGCTGATGCGCCAACAGGTCAACGCCTTTTTAAGCAACCGCGCCATTCACCGCCAGAAGTTCCATTATTTCACCAAGGGCGTCAAGCGCCTGGTAATTGAATTGGAGTTGGAGCAATTGGTGATTTTCCTCGTGCACCTTTCGCTGAGCTTCCGCACACGGCATTTCCAATTGAGCGATTTGTATAACCTGGTCCGCAATACCGACAAACCCTGCATCGTCGCCGGGGATTTCAACGCGTTCTGGGGCGATCGTGAAATACGCCTGTTCATGGCAGCCAGCGGATTGGCCAGCGTTTTTCCCTGCGGCCAGCCTTCTTTCCCCAGTTGGGCGCCGCGCCGGCAACTGGATTTTATTCTGCACAGCCAGGAGATTGTCATCACCAACTTCAGCATACCCCGCGTGCTTTATTCCGACCATTTGCCGCTGATTTGCGATTTTAAAATCAGCCGGCAATAACCCGCATGCTGCCGGAGCCGGTCGCAAACGCCTCTTATGACCCGGAAGCAATCCCTCCAAAATGAAAAACAACCCATCTTTTGTGAACGCCGTGAAAACTCCCGAATCCCTTTCAAACCGGTGTTGACAGTTTTTGGCGGATCGTTGCAATTCCTGCACCCATAAAGACCCGCAGACAGCCCACCAGGATTTTCCGGCAGGACTTCGAAAACACGGGCGCCACTCTTTTGTCGCCTCACAGTCGCTTACTGCTTGATTTTTCTAAAAAAGCGACAATATGTCTCTGTAAAACCCCGGCTGTTTTGGTGTAAAAGGGACAAAAAGACACTTCCGGCGTTTTCGTTAAAATTATAATGTATTGATAATAAACATATAGTGAAAATTTATATTTATGGCATGGTATATGCTTTAATAATAAATGAAATTTAGGAGATTGTCTCCTGAAAACATATAAGGAGGGTTTGAGTTATGTTATTCAATAGTATTTATCAGTTGGATCCATTCAGCGATGTCAGGCGTTTGCAACGGGAGATGAATCGGTTGTTTGAAGGTTATGGAGTGGATGCCGATGAATTTCCGGCTGTTAATGTCTGGAGCGGACAGGATGAACTGGTGGTGACGGCTGAGATTCCCGGGGTGGAACCCAAGGATCTTAGCATTAACGTAAACCAGGACGTCCTGACGATCGAAGGCAAACGCCAGGCTGAGGAGTTGCAGGAAGGAGTTGTTTGCCACCGCTGTGAACGCAGCCAGGGGAACTTCGTGCGCAGTTTGCGTTTGCCGTTTGAAGTGAATGCGGAAGGCGTTAAAGCCAGGCAGAAACTGGGGGTTTTGACCATCAGCCTGCCCAGGGCCGAAGCGGCGAAGCCCAAAAAAATCGCCATTACGGCGGAATAATCTAAAAAGGAGGGTGTTGACCATGAACGAAAACAAAAACAAAAATCTCCCGGCGGAGCGGCAGTCTGGACAGCCCGAACGGAAAACGGAGATGACGCGGGACCTGCCGGTATTTACCCCGGAGGCTGACATCTTTGAAAAGGATGACGCCTTGCTGGTGATTTGCGATATGCCCGGTGTGGCTGAAAGCGCCGTTGACATTGATTTGAAAGATGACGTGTTGACGATAACCGGACAGCAGTCCGATCAGTCGCCGGAGAAAGGCCAGTTGGTATACCGTGGTTATGCCACGGGCATTTACCGCCGGGCGTTTACGCTGGCGACGGATATTGACCGCGAAAAAATCAAGGCGCGCCTGGTGAATGGAGTCTTGAGCATAACCTTGCCCAAGGCGGAATCGGTCAGGCCGCGCAAAATTGCCGTGGAAACGGCATGATGGTTAAATCGCATCGCCGTCCGGGCGCGGGCGGCGATGCTGGGGGGGGAGTGCGAGCACCCGGGAAGAAGGAGGATGAACATGAAAAACCTCAAAAAAATAGTTCCATGGCGGCGCAAATCCGAAGCCGTGTCCGGGCCGCTTTCGATGTTTGACGGCTTGGAAACGCTGCACCGTCAGATTAACGACATGTTTGATGCTGTTTTCGTAGGGAGGGATGAATGGACGTTGCCGGTGTTGCCCGCCGGGCGAGGAAGTGGAAGTGTGCCTCGCTTTGATGTGGCTGAAACCGACAAGGCGGTTGAGGTAACCGCAGAGTTGCCGGGAATGGATGAAAAAGACATTCAGGTTACGCTGGACGGGCAGATGCTGTGCATCTCCGGCGAGAAGAAATCTGAACGCGATGAACGGAAGAAAAATTATCACTTGTCGGAATTAAGCTACGGCAGTTTCGAGCGGATTGTTCCATTGCCGGCCGAAATTGATCAATCCAAAGCCAAGGCGGTTTTCAAAAAAGGAGTGTTGCGCTTGAATTTGCCGAAAACCCCGTCTGGGAAATCCCCGCGCAAACAGATTGCCATAGAGACTGATTAAATGCTATATTGCGTTGTCTGCGGCATTGGTTGTAAAAGTTGCGCAGGGGAGAGTGCCGGAGTTCGGCGTTCCCGCGGACGCCGGTTCCGGTTTTTGCGTTCCGCTTGGGCGCGCCTTTAACTTTGTCTGCCGCGCTTCAATACAGCATGAAGGAATAGTTTAATGGCTGACACCAAAAACAATCTTCAGCATCCCGCCGATGATACCGCGGGATCCTTGCGGCCGCCGGTTTCGGGTGAAGAAACCACGCCGGCCCCGGAACCGGAACCTCAGTTGCCGCCGCCGGGCCAATCCGATGCGGCTGCCGCGCCGGACATGCCGCCGCCGGAAACAGCCGATGCCGTCAGTCCGGGAGATGATGCGGCGCACTTGCGCGATCAGCTTTTAAGGTTACAGGCGGATTTCGACAACTACCGCAAGCGTGTTGCGCGCGACGATGCCGCCCGCGCGCGGCGCGCCACGGAAAACCTGGTGAACGACCTGCTGCCAGTGCTGGATCATTTTGAGATGGGTTTGAAGGCTGCGCGAGCGGTGTCCCTCACTGCGGCCGTCTATGACGGGCTGATGCTGGTGCAGACCCAGCTCCTGGACGTTTTGAAGAAGGCGGGCGTAGTGCCTGTTGAAGCGAGCGGCGCCGCCTTTGATCCGCAATGCCATGAATGCATCGCCCATCTGCCGTCGGTAGAATTTGCCGAAGGAATGATCATTGACGTAACCCGTCGGGGATACTGGCTGGGCGATTACCTCTTGCGTCCGGCACAGGTGGTGGTTTCCAGCGGTATACCGGCCTCACCGGAACCGGGGATGGATGCCGACGTTGAAAATTCCATGGCCGGTCCCCTGGATTCGCCGGCCTGACCTTGTCGGCGCGGCGGCCATCGCCATCTTATTTACACAAGTTTCCCCTTGGCCGCCGCGGGCTGGTTTTGGCATCAACTTGCCTGCAGGTCTGCTCCGGCGTATCAAAGCGTCCGTTTAGCAACCCTCCCGGCCGTCAGTGTTCACCATGGCCGCTGTCCTGAAGCGCCGGCCGGCAGGCAAATATACGCTTGTCTTTTCCGGCAATTTTAATTAGTATTATAACATATCAATTGCACGGCACGACGGCTGTCCCGAATGGAGCCATAGCTATTAATAAACCGAAAAGAGTTCCTGCGCACCTGTTGATACGCGCGCAACTGAAAGAAGAAATATTTGACGGGAAACACGTGGAGCTTTCCGAAAGCCTGGTGATTCACCGTTTCAAAGTGTCGAGCGCTACCGCCCGGCGCGTGCTGAACGATCTGGCATTGGATGGATTGATTTCGCGCCAGGTGGGGCGGGGCAGTATAGTGCGCCGGCCCGCGGATCGGGCGGTGAGGGAATACGGCGTGGTGTTTTTTGATGTTTTCGACCCGCACGATTTGTTCATCGCGGAAATTGTCCAGGGCATTGAAGCAAAGGCCCGCTCCCAAAAACATCACTTGCACCTGTTCACCACGCGCGGCAGGCAATTGGATGGCGACGGCGCGTCTTCCTTGTCCTATCTTGTGAAGAGCCGGAAGATTAACGGCGTGTTTGTTTTGTCGCCCCTGGAAGCGAATGCCATCCGTTTTTTCCAGGATGAGCATTTGCCCTGCGTCTGTGTCGGCAACCACTATCCGGGATTGCGCGCGCCGGCGGTGCTGTCCGATGTCCGCCAGGCCGTGCTGGATGTATGCCGCCGGCTTTCGCAGAAAGGCGCCCGGCGCATTGCCGCCATCGTGCGTTGCAATTCCCGGCCGGATGTCGAGCGCACCTGCGATTTCATAGCCCGCGCCTATTATGAATATTACGCCGGATGTAAAATGCGCCCGGAGATCGCCTGGTGGCAGGCTTTGCCGGATGAGACCGGCGAAGCCATGAGCGCCTTGCGCGCGATGCGCAATTTGCCGAAAGCGCAGCGTCCGCAAGCGCTGGTGGTGCAAGGCTTGAATTTGTCGGCCGGGGTGGCCGAGTTCCTGGCGCGCGATCGCGAATGGCAGCCCGAACAGGTGCATTTTACGGACCGCCGTGAAAATCACCCGAACTTCATCACTGCGCCGTATCGCGCTCAGGGGGCGTCGGCTTTCGAAATGATGGAAGATCTTTTGCTCCGGCCGCGCAAGCGGGCGGCTATTGCGCCGGTGCTGCTGCCGATGGAGATTCACTGGAACACGGGCGCGGACGACGCTGCATCATGAAATGGACGGATGCGGTGCCGGCTGCAAATTTTTCGGCGCAATCGCAGAAATGGATGCCGCTCATGCCCCGGCATCTTCCTTGATAGCCTGGCCAATGTTCTTGATTGCGGCCGGCGGCCAGGTGGTCCCCCGATCCCTCCGCCAACCCGTTCCCTGCGCCAGGATTTTTTGCATGTTTTGGGTGGACATCACTGGATTTATCGCGGTATATTAAACAGAGGTACGGGGTGCGGGACGGAAATATTGCCGGTCGTCCCCGGTATAATGAGCGAGATGAATATGCTAAAATTCGGCGATGGTCGCGACTGGTTTTTCGAAAAGCGTTTTGGATTGTTCATCCACTGGGGCATTTATGCTGTCCGCGCCTGGCATGAACAGGAAGTGTATCGCCGGATGCTGCCGCGCGCCCGGTACGCCGCCGCCATGAAGCTTTTCAATCCCGCCGGATTTGATCCGGAAGCCTGGCTGGACACGGCCCAATCCGCCGGCATGGAATATGTCTGTTTCACAGCCAAGCATATTGACGGTTTCTGCATGTGGGATACAGTCCTGACCGATTTCAAGGTCACCCGCACCCCCTACGGGAAGGATGTGCTGGCCCTGCTGGCGGAAGCCTGTCGGCGCCGCGCCATGCCGTTGTGTCTGTATTATGCCGTGCCGGACATGCATTGTCCGCACTATCCGCACACCAACCATCCTTACGAATACCCTGCGCCCCAGGATGATGACCAGCCGGATTTGCGGAAATATCTGGATTACGTGGAGCGGCAGGTCACGGAGCTTTGCTCCAATTACGGCAGGCTGGCCGGTTTCTGGTGGGACGCCAACGCCAGTTCGCTGAATTACCATGGCGCGGGCTTTAATGAAAAAATCCGCCGGATGCAGCCCGGCATCATCATCAATAACCGCGGATTCGACGCAGGCGATTTCCAGACGCCGGAACGGGAATCGTCCGGCATGGAAGCCGCGGCGGGCGCGGTTTACGAAAAGCCCATCGAGGCCTGTGAATCCATCGGACGCGAAAGTTGGGGCTACCGCGCCAACGAGGATTATTTCACGGTCGAATACCTGACGGGAAATCTCTGTAAACACCTGGCCAAGGGCGGCAATTACCTGTTGAATGCCGGCCCGCGCGCCGACGGGACATTCCCGCCGGAAGCGGTTGAAATTCTCGCGCGCATCGGGGACTGGCTGCGCCGCGCCGGGCGCGAAGCCTTGTGGCAGACCCGGGCGCTGCCAGTCTTCCAGTCTGAGCCCGCCATGCTGCTTACCGCCGGGAATAATGCGCTTTATCTTAACTTTTACAAGGGCGTCAAGACTTCCGGTTTCTCTTTGTACGGGGTCGGCCGGCTGCCGCGGCGCGCCTCCCTGCTTAACACCGGCCTCAAATTGAAGACCGAACTCGAGTTCATGCCGACGCTCTATCGCAAGCGGCATAAGCTCGCCCTGCATGTCGCGGGCATTCCGGCCGACGCGCTGCCGCGCGAGGCCGTGATCGTCAAGCTGGAGTTTGACGATGTCCGGGCTGCGATTGACGAATACCTTTTTGCCGGAGGCTTGTGATGAATCACCGCGAGCGGTTTTTGGCCGCCATTGAGCGGCGTCCGGTTGACCGCCCAGCAACCTGGCTGGGACTGCCCGTGCCCGACGCCCTGCCGGGCCTGCTGGCGTATTTCAAGGCCCGGGATGTGATTGAATTGAAGGAAATTTTGGATGATGATGTTTTCCCGGTGGAAGTCCCTTACAATCATCCCCCGGCTAATCATATTGCCTGTGCGTTTGATTTTGCCGTCAGCGCTCCCGGGACGGGCACAACCGACGAACGCACCCTGACCGCCCCAGGTTTTTTTGCCGGGTGCTCGGACCCGGCGGATGTATCAAGGTTTGACTGGCCCGATCCGCAAAAGCACATTGATCCGGATGCCTGCCGCCGGGCCATGGACGCCGTCCCGTCCGGATACGCCACCCTGGGCATGTTGTGGTCGGCCCATTTCCAGGATGCCTGCGCGGCCTTCGGCATGGAGGAGTCCTTCGTCAAGATGATCGCCGAGCCGGAAATGTACCGCGCCGTGATTGACCGGATTACCGGATTTTACCTGGATGCCAATGAGATTTTTTACAAGGCGGCGGGCGGCCGCCTGGACGCCGTGCTGATCGGGAATGATTTCGGCACCCAGCGCGGCCTGATGATCGCGCCGGAAAAGTTGCGGGAATTCGTGCTGCCCGGCGTCAGGCTGCTGGTGGCGCAGGCCCGGAGCCACGGGGTCAAGGTCATTCATCATTCCTGCGGTTCAGTGTTCGATATTATCCCGGACTTGATCGACGCCGGCGTGGATGCCATCCATCCCATGCAGGCGCTGGCCAGCAACATGCAGCCGGAATTGCTGGCCGCCCGTTTTGGCGGCAGGGTGTCTTTCTGCGGGGGCGTGGATGTGCAGAAATTGCTGGTGCGCGCCGGGCCCGGGGAAGTGGCGGCGGCCGTGCGCAACCTGCGCCGGCTGTTTCCGACCGGATTGATAATATCGCCGAGCCATGAAGCCGTTTTGCCGGATGTCCGGCCGGCCAACCTGGCCGCAATGTTTGCCGCGGCCCGCAATTGAAATCAACTGAACATATATCCGGCAGTTGGCCAGTTTGCCGCGGATGCGCGGCGCGCAGGATGAAGCTGTATAAGTATATCCCGCTGTTGCGGGACAGGCCGCAAATTTATCGCGCCCGGCGGGAGCCTTCGCAACAAAGCCGATGCGGCAAAATCGCCAACCCCTTCCGGGTTTGAAATTCAGGAAACTTTTTTTGGCATGGTTCAAAAACGGGTAACAGATGGCTCACCACAGGTTCGCCCTCCAGGGACGTTCCATCCATACAATTTGGAGGGCGAACCTGTGGTGAGCATCCGCATTTGCGACCAATAAAGCCCCATTTTTGAACCATGTCCTTTTTTCATACCCAATAGTTGCATTATCTTTCAATCATAATGTTCTTGTTCTCAAAATTTGATCTCGTTTTCTGAATTTCAAATGACGACCTGAATCCGTGATGAGGCCCGGATGCCGCAGATGCGCGGCGCGAAGGATGACGCTGTATTCATATACCGCGAATCCTTCGCAACAAAGCAGATGCGACATCCCGGCCTCACCCGGAGGGCGCTCTTTTCTTCAATAAAACGGGTTGTGCTTTTGGTGACTATTTAAAAAATCGTAAATAGTTGCTTCACAAATCATTATGTAATGAAAATAAAATCCCGTCACGGATTCAGGGACGAGTATAGGTTTAATAGGGGAGACCAGTCTGATGTCAAAAAAGGATGAAAATATCGGCGCTGCCGGCATCGTAAAATTGCTCCGTTATGCTGGGAGCGGATTGGCGGCGCTGGCCCTGTCGGCGCATGCCGGCGCCGGCGCCGCGCCGGATTCGCTGCGGTTTGATTTCAACCCAGAGCATGTCGTCCGACCGAAAACGGACGCGGGACCTGCGCTGGTTACGCTGGAAATTGAAAGATGCGCGGTTGCGCCCGGGATTGACGGGGCGCCGGATGACGCCTGCTGGCGCTCCGGCGCGGAATTGACGGACTTCGGCATACCCGAACCGCCTACGCGCGCCCGGTTCTGCTACGACGATCGGGCGCTTTATTTCCTCGTGCGCTGCGAGGAAAGACCGGGGCGCGTTCCGCGGGGAGAACCGCGCGCGCGCGATGACGGGATGCGCCTGGACGACAATATCCACTTCGTGGTCAGCCCGGCGATCGGTTCCGACAGGGAACATCTTTTCCGGATCAATATTTCCAATGCAATTTATGACGCGCGCCTGGGCGATGAATCCTGGAATCCGGATTGGGCGCACGCGGTGCAACGCGATTCATCCGGCTGGCATGCCGAAGTTGCGCTTCCGTTTGCCGCCCTGGGATTGGACGGTCCGCCGCCGGCTCTCGGATTCAATATCGGACGCAGCGGGCCGGACTTGATGCTGCGGTCCTGGTTTCTGACCCTGCACACTTCCACCGCCGGCAGCGCCTTGATTCTCAAGGGCGCCCCGGCGGCGGCCGCCGCGGAAACGGATGTTGAACGGAAGGTTATATCAAGCGGCAACCTGCTGGTGGAAGGCGCGGCGCTGGCGGTGGATTTGCCGCGCTCGTTCGCGCGGCCCCAGGATCGCTGGATTGACGCCACCCTGTCGCTGGACCCGGGATGCGATTTGCAGGATACGCAATTGACGGCCAGCCTTTTCGCGCTGGGCGGCCGCGAGCCGCTGGCAACCGCCTCAATCGTGCCGGACCGCGATTGCGGATTGCTGGCGGTGGATTTGCGCCGGCACAATCTGGCCGCCGCCGAAGTCGTGCTGGAATATTCCGCCGGCGGGCGGCGTCTGGGGATGGCGAAAATGTTGCTTTCCGCCCAGTCTGCCGCGCCCCAGGCCCATGCAGGTAAAATTCCTGTCAGGCTTGACCTGCCGGCGGGGCGGAAGGCCGTGGCGGCATGGCCGGTGGTCTTCGGCGCGCCTTTTTCGCGCGGCGCCTTGTGGGACGCGGACAAGCTGCGCCTGGTTGATGGCGCCGGCGCCGAAATCCCCTGCCAGAAGGAAATTGTCAGCCGCTGGGCGAGCGAAGGATCGGTGCAGTGGGTCCGGTTTGATGCGCTGGTGGATTCCACCGCCGGCTGTTTCCTGGAACTGGCCCCTGCCGGGATTCTGCCCGGCAAGCCGGTGACCGTTGAAGCCGGCGCGGACCGATGGACGCTGGACACGGGCGCGGCGAAATATGTGCTCTCCCGTGGCGCGTCTCCAGTAAAGGAAATCTGGATCGGCGGCCGGCAGGTCGCCGCAAGCGCCGGAACCCGCGGCTTGTACGTGGTGGATCAAAACGGCAGGGTAGGGATCGCGGCGGCGGCAGACGAAATCGTGGAGGTAGAGGCGGCCGGGCCGGTGGCGGCCTGCGTCCGCCTGGAAGGCTATTACCGTACGGATGACGGCGTCAATCTGGCGCGGCATATTACCCGGGTGGAAGCGTTTGCCGGCCAGCCGTTCGCCCGGGTTACGCATACCCTGGTTTTATGCGAGGATACCCGCAAGGTCTGGTTCCGCGAGATCGGATGGGAATTGGCCGTCGCGCCCGGCGCTGATCCCCGGGCGGTGTTTAATATTGACCGGGAAGATGCCGGCCGCATCGTAACGCATAACCTTGCCGGGGGGGGGTCCGCCTGCATGTTCCAGCGCGAACATCAGCGGTTCGGCGCCGGTACGAACAGGTTCGAGGTTTTTGCGGGCAACCATACACTGGCCGAAGGCGCGGAATGCGGCGACTGGGCCATGCTGGCCGGGCAGGCCGGCGGCTTGATGGCGGCTTGCCGGGAAACCGCGCGCCAGCATCCGAAGGAATTTGAAGTGCTGGCCAACCGCCTGTCCATAAAACTGTTCAGCAGCCGCGCGGGCGAGGAATTGGATTTTACGCCGGCCAATCTGGCGAAAAAGTGGAATTTGCAGGGGGAAATGGCGGAAACTGTCGCCAAGGTTGAGACGGACGCCGCCGGGTGGGCCAAGACGCATGAACTGCTGCTGGCGCCGCTTCCGCCTTCCAGCCCGGCGGAAGGGGCGGCGCGTCTGTCGTATCTGCATTCCAATCCTGTATTCGCGCTGGTGGACGCGGAATGGATCCGCCGCAGCGGGGCCATGGGCCCGCTGCATCCGCGGGATACCCGGCGCTTTCCGGAGGCCGAAAAGGTTATTGACTATATTTTCGGCATCTGGGGCCGCCTGGGACATGAAACCGGCCATTACGGTTTTGTTGATTACTTTGCCGGTCCCACTTACAACGGCAACTCCGGGCCATGCGGCGCGCAGCGCTATCGTTACACCTACGGGCTGCGTTCGAGCATCTGGCTGGTTTACGCCCGGTCGGGCGACCGCGCGGCGCGGGTGTTTGCCGAAGGATCCAACAAGGCCTATCTGGATAATTATCTGACGCACTGGGACGTGCCCGGCAAAGTGCGCGGCATCTTCACCGGCGGCGGCGGCAAGCCGTTCGCCCAACTGCCTTTTTACTGGGGCAAGGGCAGCAGTTTCAGCATCAGCAGTTCCACCGATCTGAACCAGTTTTTATGGTTGTATTATCTTACCGGTTACCGGCGGGCGAAAGACGCCGTGGCGGAATTCGGCGCGGGAATGAAGCGCGGCTGGACGCCCGATAAGCGGGATTGGCGGGCATTGATGGTCTTCCGGGTGCTGGCGCAATGTTACGGGTTCACGTGGGATCCGGCGTTGCGCGCCCTGGCGGAAGCCACATTCGACGCTTTTACCGATTTGGACGGCGAGTTGCTGTTGACGAAGAACCGGCCTTACAAGAGCAGTTCCTATAAAACCCAGGTGGATATCCGCGGGATTATCGAAGGCTGGAATTTGTTCGGCGCCCCAAAATACCGCCGGACGGCCCTGGCGCTGGCCTGGCATTGGTGGCGTCTCAATGTGGGTACCATGCCGATCAGCTACATGAACCCCATGGGCATCTGCGGCGATTTCCTGTTTGGCGAAACGGGCGATCCTGCGATCCCTGCCGGACTTGATTTTGCCATCCGGCGGACATCCACCCTGAAAACACCCGTGGGCGCTTCGCAGATAGCGGCCGTGTTTGAAACCCTGCCTTACGCCATGGATGTGGTGGCGCGTTCCCGGCTGCCGCTTGGTTCATGGGCGGCTTTCAACGATTACGGATCGCCCGCCAGCGTGGCGGTCAGCAAGGGCAACAACGGCATCCTGGACCTTGCCATCCACACCGCCCAGTCGGAACTGGCCCGGCAATTCGCATTGCGGAGCGTCGGCATCATTGATCCCTGGGGACAGGATTTGCACCGGGTGATCCAGCGCAGCGTCGGGGCCGCATCGGCGCGCATTCCGAAAGACGCGCCGGGCGGTTGTTACGAAATCGTTCCGGCCGCCCCGGGCAATCAATTCGTGATGGCCGGCGTTCCGGCGCCCATGGTGCTGCACGCGACGAATTACTGGGCCTTGCCCGAACTGGCGCCGCCGGCGCGGGTTTATTTCAAGCTGACGGATGACAGCGCCGATGCCCGGATTTTCTTTGAAGGCCGGGCCAGGCTGTTTGATCCGGCCGGCAATGCGTTTGGCGGCAACGATGGCATGCAAGGCTGGATTGACCTGCCGTCGGACCGGCCGGGATTATGGAGTTTCGTGCCGATGGAAAACCGGCTGGTGCGCGGGAAAAATTTCCCGCCCTTTTTCGCCTTTGACCGGCCGGACAACTATTTCACGCCCCCGATCGAGTGGGAGCGCGAAGTCCTGCAGGATGCGTTGCCGGCGGAAACCCCGGGTGCCGATGCGGTTTTCGTTGCCGGCGCCATTCCGGCGGAAGGCAACCAGGCGCTTTCCCTGGCCGGCCAGCGCGCTTTCCGCCTGGACGCCGGCCCGGCGGATGCTTCCGGCGACGGCGGCCGGTATTTGCCATATCGTTCCGGCACAGTCGAGTTTTTCCTGAAACCATACTGGACCACATTCGATCTGGGCACAGGGAATGTGCAGCGCAGTTTTGTCCGCATCCTGACCGACAAGTCGCCCTGGGTATTGACCTACCGGCTGGATCCGGAAGGGGTGGCGGAAGTGCTTGCGCCGAAGGAGCCGTCGCATTCGCTTTACGGCAGAATCTGGGTGGACACGCCGCGGCAGCCGGCTAATTTGCGGGTGTGGCGGACCCAGACGATTTTCGAGCGCGGCGAATGGACGCATGTCGCCTGGTCGTGGGGACCGGAAATAATTTACGGCCCCCACCGCGAGAAGCTAAACCTGATGACCATGCGGATTTTCGTCAACGGCCGCGGCCGGAAGATGGTGATCTGGCGCTCCGCGGCGGATGCCCTGGCGCTGGGAGTTCCGCAAACCCTGGTGCTGGATCCGTTGCAGGGCGCGGTGGACGAGTTGCGCGTTTCGGACATTCAACGCTACCTGGAGGATTTTATCCCGCCCTCGCGCGAACGCGCATTTGCCATGGATGAGCATACCCGGGCGTTGTTTCACTTTGACGGCAACCTGGAAGGCCGGAGCCATGGCGCCGCGGCTCCCGCCGCCGGCAACATCAAGCCTTGAATTTCAAGGCGGAACAGGAAAGTATCCTGAATCCGTGATGAGGTCAGTATGCCGCAGCTGCGAGGCGCGAAGGATGAAGCTGTATAAATATACTGCGAATCCTTCGCAACAAAGCAGATGCGGCATAATGGCCTCACCCGCAGGGCGGTCTTTTCCGCCAAACAGCGCCGTGTGTTTTTGGTGATATTTTAAAATGCCTTAAATTGTTGCTTGTACGCACATTATCTTGACAAAATAAAATTCCGTCACGGATTCAGGAGTATGATTTAGCCTGCATTATTCATGAAAATTACATTTGCATTCACAAAAGCATTGGAGCTATCCGCAAGTCGGTAAATTCGCCGGCAAACGATATGAAAATCGCGGGAAACCTGGATGATATAACCAGTGAGTAAAAGCCATCCAATTCGGAAAAATCCATGTTGGCACCGGGAAATTTATTCAAACGGCTGCGCGGACTCGGCATCAAGGTCGGTGAGCCGCCAAGTCTGCTTTACAACGGCATCACCAGTTCGCTGACCGCCCAGCCGCGCAATATCCTGGTCTGGTTCCTTAACCGCGCGCCCGCGCTGTACATGCACCATCGCTATGCTCTCGGCGTCTGCCTGCGTGGCAATTGCCGTCTGCAAGTTGACGCCACAGTTTTCGATTTGAAGCCGGATCAGGGCATCATGGTGTTTCCTTTCCAATCGCACCATTTTCACCCCGCGGAACACGCAAAATTCTTGAATCTGGCAATCACTTTTGCCCTGGAAAATCCGGCCGACCGGTCTTTGGGACCGCTGCGCGACCGGGTGTTTAATATTACGGCGGAAGACGGCGCAATTCTGCGGGAAATGGTAGAGATTGCCAGAGGACGCTCCCCTCAATCCAAGTCGGAAGCGGCGCACCTGCTGGCGCGTTTTTTGTGCCGTAAATTGGTTGAAAAGCCGCTGCCGGTGAAAAAATCCACGCGGATGAATGTCATTGAGTCGAAATACGACCAGATCGTGCGTTTTATTCGCGAGCATATCGCCGAACCCGTCAGTATTAAAAATATTGCCAAAGCAACAAATATTTCGCTCCCGCATATGCGCCGGATATTTAAAGCGCATACCGGCGGATTGAACATGGGGTTTTTTATCACCAGCCTGCGGATCAAGCGAGCATATGAATTGCTGGTGCACTCGGAATTGAACGTGGCCGAGGTGGCCGAAAAATGCGGATTTTCCGACCAGTTCGTCTTTAGCCGCGCGTTCAAACGCGCCGCTGGGCTCTCTCCGACGCATTTCCGCCGGCAAATCAGACAATCCCCATCCCGACGCCACCCCCGCCTGCAAGCCCCCCTGCCAGGCAAAGAGGAATAACTCTCGTTTAACCGATGATCGCAAATGACATGAATATGATCGTTTATGTCATTCTATTAAAACGCAGAAGAGAGTATGTTGTTCAAAATAAATTGAGATGTGATTCACCGCAAAAGAACACAAGGAACTCATAGAGGAAGATAAATCCGGTCTTTGCGATCTATGCGATCTTTCGCGGTGAATTATTCCGGTTGTTACAAAGGAGATGTACGCCGCAAAAGAACACAAGGAACCTATAGATTGAGGAATAATCAATGGCAACGGAAATCAGGCTGGGACTGGTGGGGTACGGGCAGAATGTGACGAACAACGATCTGGGCGGCGGGCGCGGTGCGGGATTGCTGCGCCTGGCCACCACCGCTTTCGAGGGCGTCAAGCCGGCGGCTATTTGTGACAAGGACCCGCACGCCCTTGGTTGCGCGCGCGAAAAATTCGCCGGGGTGCCGTGCTTCGAAGATTTCGACAGCATGCTTCAGGAAGTCGCCATGGACGCGCTGCTGATCGAAACCCCGGCGCATCTGCACGCGGAATTCGCCTCCAAGGCGCTCGCGCGCGATATTCACGTCATCAGCGATATTCCCACCGTGCATTCGGCGGAAGAAGCGGATGCGCTCTGGGCGGCGCAGCAGCAGAGCAAGGCGTTTTACATGACCGGCGCCAACGCCAATTTCAAGGGATTCATCGAAACCGCGCTGGACTTGAAAAAGCGCGGCCTGTTCGGCGAGCCTTACTATGTCGAAGCCGCCTACCTGCACGATTGCCGCCAGTATTGGGATCAAACGCCCTGGCGCAAAACCATGATGCCCATCCTGTATTGCACGCATTCGCTGGGGCCGGTGCTGAAGCTGATAGACGAAGACCTGGAATGGGTATCCTGCTTCGATACCGGCAGCCATGTCACCGGCGAGCCGGGCGTGCATGACGCCATGACGGCAACTTTTCGCACCAAGTCCAATGTCGTGGTGCATTTGCTGACCTCTTTCTGCCATAATTCGCCGATCGGCTACCAGCATAACTACCGGTTTTTCACCGACAAGGGCGCGTTTGAGCGCACGCTGGCTTACCCGACTTTCCAGAGCACCGAGCACGCCGCCCAGCAGCGGACTTTGTTTTATTCCAATGAACTTTACGGGTATAAAAACTGGATCGAATTGCCGATTGACGGCTATACCCGGCCGGAATACGCCAAAGAGGTGAAACTGGGCCATGGCGGTCTTGACTATGCCATGTGGGATGCCTTCATCAAGGCCGTCCGTTCCGGCGGGCCGTCGCCGATCAGTCTGAAGGAAGGACTGCGGATGACCCTGCCCGGCATTTACGCCGCCGAATCGGCCCGCCAGGGTGGGGCATTGATTAGGATTATCTACCCTTGGAGTAAGACATAAAACGCATTAGTAGCATCCCGCAGGTAATAAAGCAAAAATACAACTTCGGGTCGGAATCGCTATCGCTATCGGGACCGTTGCCGATTCCGCTGCCGACCCCGCATAAAACCGGAACTTAACCCCGTTTTGCCGGGAACGCAATAGCTGAATTTATTAGTAAAAACTGCTGTTTTCTGGTTGAAAATCAGAACTATGGGATGACAGTGAAATCATGCATAAATGTATCAAAATACTGGCGGTTTTGGCGGTTATGGCGGCTTTTCCAATGAAGTGCCTGGCAGCGGAATTGCCGCCTATCAAAATACCCGCCTGCGAAAAACCGCCGATGCTGGATGGATCGCTTAACGATCCGGTCTGGGATAACGCCGCGAAAATCAAACAACTCTACCAGCTTGGCAGCGATGAGCCGGCGCCGGAAACTGCCATCCGGCTCATGCGCGATCATGCCTGGCTGTATATCTGCGCCGATTGCCGCAATCCGCGCCTGGGGCAGGCCGAACAGATGGTATATAATGATGAAGGCTCGGTAAGCCAGGACGATTCCCTGGAAATTCTGTTGCGAACGACCGCCGGCGTGGACGATCCATATTGCCATTTTCTCATCAGTTGCTACGGCGTGCGCGCCGATCAGATTTGCGACGCTGCCGGCATGCGCGATCGGGCGTGGAATGCACCCTGGCGCGCGTCCGTCAGCCGCGGAGAAGACGGTTGGACCGCGGAAATAGCCATCCCCCTTTGCGCGCTGGAATCCGATGATTTGAGCGCGCTTTCTATTAATATCGGCCGGAATTACATGGATGTCGGGCTCGATCCGGCCGGCGCCATCACCAGCCAGAAAATCGTTCATCACACTCTGCGCCCGGACAACCGGGGGGGCTATCATAACCTTGCCAATTTTCTTCCGTTATCCGGCCTGGCCGGATTCCAACCGGAAATTCCTTTTGCGCCGGTGGTTGCCGGAGCGGATATCACAGGCATAGTCCAGGAAAACGGGAAAATGTTTTATGAACTGGCGCTGGTGCTGGATATCGCCACGCCCGCGCCGGGCAAAGCCATCCTGAAAATCATCGAGGACTTTGGCGAGGGCGAAGTAGTCGCTTTCTCCCAGCCGGTTGAATTGAACGGCATGCTTGAGTTGCAACCAAGGGTTGCCTTGGGCGATTTTCGCCAGCGGACGGTGAAAATTGTACTGGCGGATTCCCTCACGGGCAACCTGCTGGCGGACCGCATGGTGAACGATACCTCGCGCCTGAGCGTCATTCGCCGGGCATTTGCCGGCCGCAGCTATTATACCACGGAAGAATATGCCGAAGTCCGCGCGGAGTTGAGCCTGCCGGATTCAATGCTGGCGCGGGTAAAACTGGCGTTTGAAATTGACGGAGAATCTATCGCCACGGCGGAAAAATTACAATCAGTGATAACCGCGCAATTGCCGGTGTCCGCGCTCGCATTGGGCAAAAACAATGTTGAAATGAAATTGCT
Source organism: uncultured Verrucomicrobiota bacterium (assembly GCA_964463985.1). GTDB lineage: Bacteria > Verrucomicrobiota > Kiritimatiellia > JAAZAB01 > JAAZAB01 > JAXGPF01. Next base: position 2,933 of record CAYXEK010000050.1, on the reverse strand, counting down.
GCTGGACGAAAAACAGCTCGCGGCGCAGAAATTGCAGGTTGTCCGGCTCGAGCCGCATTCCGGGTGCGAAGTTCAGGCGGATTTCATCCGCGGGCTGGTGTTAAAGAATAAACAACCGGTTTTCCCGGTCGGCATATACGGGCATTCATTGCAACAGCGCCTGGGCGAGGATGGCTGCACGGACGACGAGGAATACCTGTTTAAATTCCTGGCCGAGGATATTGGTTTCGATACGCTGATCCGCTCCAAATCATCGCGGAATCTCGCCGCGTATGTCAGGTTGGCTGAAAAATACGGGATGGATGTCGTCAATTGGGCTTATCCGCCCGCCGACACATCCATGGATCGGGTCCAATGGAATTTCCGGCATTATGCTCTTGAAAAATTGGCATTGCCGGAACATATCCAACAGGCCATGCAGAAAGACAGGAATTTCTGGAAGGGGCAGAATGGATCGTTGAATCCGGCGGACCGGGTGGTCTTCAGCCGTGCATTGTATGAATTGGCCGAGCCGGAAGTGATGGAAGAGGCAAAACTTTTGCGCGACAGCAAAAATTTCCTGACTTATTACAATGTGGATGAGCCGAACCTGCTCGATGCGGAAAACCGCATTCTTCTGGCCGAATGGTATTGGAAAACTGTTTATGCCGTTGATCCATGGCATCCCCAATTCCTCCTCTTTTCCGCCCACATTCCCCATGGCGATAAATGGACAAAGTGGGGCGATATCCTGGGGTTTGATATTTACCCGAAATTGTTCCGGGCGGATGCCGGCATCCGGATCGAGCCCGGCCTTTGCACCGCGCATTACGCCTGGCAATTGCGTGAACGTTGCCGCCAGGACAATAAGATCATGTGGTTTGTGCCGATCTCCAATATCCAGGATCCCTGCCGGACGCCGATCGGCATGGATAAGTCCCGGATGCTGTGCCAGGCATACGCCGCCATAATCTACGGCGCGCGCGGCCTTTTCTATTTCGCATTTAACAACGTTGTCGGACAGGATGCCTGGGATGCGCTGCGGACGATCTGCGCTCAAGTAAAGGCGATGACTCCGGCTCTGTTACATGGCGATATTCCGCAGACCATAAAATATACGCCGGATGATTTCGACCCTCCCGCCCAGAAATTCCCCATGGTCAATGCGGCGGTGTTCCGGTATCCCGCTGGCGATTACCTGCTCATGGCGGTCAATATCAAGCCGCATGCGGTGGATACCCGCTTTTCCATAGACGGCATAAAGAGCTGTAAGAAATTATTTGTTGAAGATGCTATATCTCACAAAGCCACAAATGCACAAACCGAATTGGAGTTGGCGGATGGGGCATTCCAGGATAAAATTGAGCCTTACGGTGTCCGCGCCTATCGCCTGCAAATCGCCGGCGCGCCGGCGCCGGTGGAAATTGCCCTGGAAATGGCCGCCGTGGAGGATGAAACCGCCCGGAGCGTGGATTTGACGGCCTTGGTCCGCCAGGTGATGATGGGCAGGAATTACATTCCCAATCCATGTTTTGAACGCCAGTTCCTGCCCGGCGTGCCGGATTTCTTCCGGCCGTATTTTAATATTATGACGGATATTGACGCCTGCAAGCCCGGATCGTCCTGGTTCGTTGATCGCGAGGTGTTATGGAACGGCAAGCCCTCGCTTAGAGTCGCCAGTCTGCGCTGGCAGGAAAGCGAAAAACCGTCGGCGCGCGGAACTTTTGGCGCGTATTATCCGCCCATGTCGGACAAGCCGCAGCGTCTGACTTTTTCGTTTTACGCCCGGACAACCGGCACGAATGCCACTTTGCTTGTCAGGGCAACCTCTTCCGACCCGGCCGCCAGGCAGATTGTCAAATTGCAGCCGGCTCCCGCAAACGAATGGCGGCGGTATCACATGTCTTTTGACCAGACGCCCGGCAATACCGCCAACATGGGCGCCCGTTCTATATTGTTGATTCCCAGCGAAGGCGCGCCGGTATGGATCAGCGGTCTGCAGATGGAAGCCGGTGACGGGCCGACGGAATTCCAGGATGACGGTGTTATTGCAGCAAAAAAAGCAGTCGCCGAAAATCCGGACAATTTAATTAAAAATCCCGGCGCAGAAGATGGAACGGCGGATGGATGGCACGGGTTGGAAAATCTGCGTCAAGGCGAATTCGGGGCCCGCGCCGGCGCGGGGCGATCGGGCGAATACAGCTTTTGCTGGCGCGGCCAGTCCGGGGGCATCAATTCAGATTGGATACCCGTGGATACGAATTTGGCTTATGAGTTGACCGGCTCTTTCAAGACCGAATCGAATACTTTCAGCGGACTGGTATTCGGCTTAATCATGGCCGATGCGGAGCGGAAAATTATCCGGCCATTCCAGGTGTTTTCGGAAACAGGCACGCTGACGGAACTGGTTGCGCCATGCCGGAACGGCGACCGGATTTTGCGGCTCAAGGACGCCTCCGCATGGAAAACCGGCGGACTGTTCGCCGCGGCCTTCGGTGCGGGTGAAAACCAATACACCGCTAATGTGACGGAATGCGGCGTTGAGGAAGTGCGGCTGGACGGTGACGCATGGCTGGTGGTTTTGAAGAATCCGTGCGGATTTGATCTGCCGGCCGGCACGCCGGTGGTGGAAAATCGCTCCGGCAATGGCGGCATATTCCTGCCCGCGTCAGTCAAGGCGGAAATCGGTACAAACTGGGTGGAGCTTAAAGGCCGGATCGGTCCGCAACAGTGGTGGCCCGGGACTTTCTATGCCCGGGCGGTAATCACCGGCCCGGCGCTCAGACAGGCTGCCCGTAAGCCCCAGCCGCCGGTATTGCTGTTGGATGATTTTTGCCTGCGGGTGGTTAAATAGGATTTTCCATGGAAATCCTGGCGGGGGCGATCCGCAAAAATATTGCCTCTGCAGTTTAAATATGGTATTCCAACCCAAATCATAAAGGAGCACATTATGA
>CAYXEK010000049.1:14116-24793 GCA_964463985.1 uncultured Verrucomicrobiota bacterium | reverse complement strand
TTGAAACAAGGCCGACGCTGCCGCCCCCCGCGGCACCCTGAGGTCGCCCCCCGCGGCACCCTGAGGTCGCCCCCCGCGCGTAAGGTTCTTTGACGCCGTCCGGCGGCTAGGGGCCGGCGGCCAGCCAGCGGATGGCGTTCATGAGGATTTTATATTCGTGTTCGGGAGCAACCGCGGTGATAAAATTCAAACTGCCGTCAGGCTGGGGGACGGCCTGGCAGCCTAGTTCCAGGCCGCACAGGACCGTGCGGCCGGCGCCGGCAGTCCCGGCCACGATCGCGTTTTCGGGCTTGCCGGTCCGGCCTGACTGGCTGCGGACCAGCACCTGGCCGTTTGCGCCCGGCATCAGGCTGATGAAATCCGGAAAGCCGCCGGTGAATTTCTGCCCGGCATGCAAGCCGGGCACGCCGTGCTCTAATCCCGTGCCGGTAATGGCCGGATGGTCGGCCGTAATTTCCATGCCGGGGTAGGGCACAAAATCTACGCCCCGGCCGATCTCGGGGAACATGGCGCGGCTGGCCGAGCCGTACCCGACCGCATGATGCACCAGCAGTGCGCCGCCGCCGGCCGTGACGTATTCCCGGATGTTCCGTTCCCAGCCCTCCGCGGGCGCGGCTTTACGGATATTGCCGAGCACCACCACGTCAAAGGAGCCAAGCGTTTCGGGCGCCAGTGTGTTAATCACCGTGACGGCCATGTCCGGCGGCGGTTGTTGCAAGGTCTCGGCCAGACCCAGCTGTCCGGAATGCGGCGTGTTCTTTTTAATGCCGGGATGGACGAAAACTCCCACGTTGATTTTTTCCGGAATTTTAGGTTGGGCCGGTTCGATTGCGCGATCACGTTGATGGCTCAGGAATGCCATCCCCCGGTGGAGGCAGTAGCAGGCCGCGGTCTGCGGCGCCGGCTGCACGGCCGGCAGGCCGGCTTCCCGGCTGGGGATGATGGCGAAAAATCCGGCCGATTCCGCCGGCAGGACGCATGCCAGGGTAGAGTTGGTGAGCAGACCATGCTCGCCCGTGCGCATGTTGACCCAGGCGGCCGGCTGGCCCAGAGGCGGGTTGATGGTGAATTGCGCCGGGTAGGCTATGAAGGGCGAGCGGTTGACGACGTTGAGCAGGTATCGCCGTCCATCGGAATACAGCACGGCATCCATGTCCGCCGCGCCGGCCGACTCGATGGCGACCGGCGGCGGGCCGGCTTCTTTGATGAGCAATGCCATCAACTCCGCCTTGGCGGCGGGGTTGACCGGCAAACGCTCGCTGATGAATTCACCGGAATAAAGCAGTTTCCCGGAATGGATATCGCGGCGGCTGACGGTTTTGCCGTCCACCGCGCCGATAATTTTGCCGCCCTGGCAGAGTTTCCGCATGGCGTCGTTGGCGGCGCAACTGGCGCCTTCGATGAAGGCGCAGCCGCCCTGTTCGATAAAGGATTGGATGACCCCGGCGAATTCGGGGGAAAGGTATTTATTGTCCGGCACCAGCAGCAGGCGGTATCCCTTCAGGGCTTCCAGGTTGAAAAACCGGGAGAAGATCATGTCCATCTGGATGCCGTTGAGGTCGGCCAGCGCCAGCAGGCCCCGTTCCACGGCCAGGTTGCTCTGTTCCTTCGGCATTTCCAGGTTGCGGATGGTTTCCGCCAGCAGGGCCTTGTCGCGCAGCAACGCGGCGTATTTCACCGGGGCCATGGCGTTTAAAAGGCTGTTCATGCCGGAATATTTCAGCCAGCGGTAATAAGGGCCGACGATATCCGCCGTCTTCCATGGCGCGATCTGGAAATAATCCGAGCCGGAAAAGTACTGCATGCTGGCGCCGTAAACCGCGCAGAGGTCCATCTGCTGCGCCAGATTGCCGGGATCGGCGTAGCCGATGCAGTTTTCCACCCGGCTTTGATTGCCGAATGCGCCGCGCGCATACATCAGCAGGCGCCGGTAATTGTTGAGGGAGGAATACAGGTCTATCCCGCCCATGTCCAGGTAACGCGAATGTTCTTCCAGATCGGACCAGCGGAACGGGCTGTCCATCCCCTTGTAGTTGACCACGCTGGAGATAATGGTCCGGGGACAGCGGGCGCGAATGGCTTGCGCGGCATCGCGGGCCAGTTCGGTGATGATTTCAGTCCGGAACAGCAGGAGGTTGGCGTAATCCCGGTCGCTGGTGTCGCCCCAGTTGGCCGATTGCGGGAGCGGCATGGCGCCGCCATAGCGCTGTTGGAACAGCGCCTGCGCGGCGGCATTGGTGTTGTTCCAGGAATACTCGTCCATGACATGGATGTAATCGCCGCCGCCATGCCGCGCCGATGCTTCCGCGCCATCGCCGAAAGTGCGCAAGTAGTATATCCTGTCTTTCACCGGGCAGGGCCGGGGCGCGTCAAAGGCCTGCATCTCTTCCCGGGTAAGCGGGTTGGCCGGCGGGGCGAACCCGAAAATCGCCAAACCATTGGCGGCGGCCAGGCGCACGAGCTCTTCCCAGCAGGCCAGGCTTGCGGGAGTCTGCGCGCCTTCCACGGCGGGGCGGATGATGTTGGCGCCGTACTGGACGGCGGCGGCGATCATGCGCCGCGCTTTTTCGCGGCCGGCTTCCGCCGGGGTATCGGCGGCCAGGCCCGGTTTCATCCAGCGCGACCGGAAATAAAGCAGTTGGCCGCAATCGCGATCCGGCCGGGGAACGGCGGGCGGCGTGAAGGCATCCAGTGTCTGCCATACGCCCAGCCGGATTTCCGGGGGATGGCGGTAGGCGATGTATGCCGCGCGCGCATCCTGCCAGCCGGCGCGCGTCAATACGACCAGCGCGTGATGGCGTTGGCCTTCCAGTTGCAGATGCAGGCGGCTGCCGGCGCCCGTATGCGCCCGGCGTTCGAGGCTGACTATCCTGGCGGCTTCGCGCGCGAAGCACAGTCCCACTCCCGCACCGGCGGCATCCTGGATGGCATACCAGCCTTCCTTCATGAAAGGCTGGAGATTGTCGAAGGCCGCCGGCGCCATGTCGCCTTTCTCAAACCGGGCTTCAATCAGCCGGATGCCCGCCGGCGATTCGTAGGCCATGACGCAGTTGGCGGATTGTCCGCCCGGCGCCCAGCGGCTGGCCAGGTCAACAGTACCCCCCGGCTGCGGCAGGGCATAATCATGGGCCACGGCCGGCATATCGCCGGCATAAAACACGAACCGGGCGGATTGTCCGGAGACCGGTTCCCGCTGCTCGACCACCACCCGCACCGGGCCGCGTTCGACAATCCTGGCCGGCAGCCAACGGTTGGCGTCCGCGCGGGTTGGCGCCAGGGCCATGCCGGTGTCTATGCCCCGCCAGCCGCTGATGGCGTTTTCCGTGCAACCGCTGCGCCAGCGCAGGGATGCCAGGCCGGGCGCATCCGGCAGAAAGCCTGCCACCAGCGCGTTGTTGGCGACTTCCAGTATGGCGCCGGATTCCGCCACCGCCAGCCCGGGCATCCCTGCCGCATCCGCCGGCGCATCCGGACCATCCGCATACAGGAAAAAGAGCAAGTGCCCGTAGGGCAGCAGGTCGGTCTGGAAAACAATTTCCGTTTTGCCATCGGGCAGCGGCGCGGCCTGCGCGGGGATAACCGCGCCGTAATCAGTCGTCAGCCGGAATCCGCCCGGCAACACCGACTTATCCAGCACAATGCCGGCCGGCGCGCCGCGCCGCGCCAGCCCCACCGGCTCGGCCGCCAGGATCGGCAGCCGTTTTTTATACTCCGGAAGGCGCCATGCCGTGCGTTTATGCGCTTCCGCCAGGTACAACGGGTTGGCCGGCGGGTTGGCCACGGCGAATGCATCCGCGGCGGCGGCGGGCATGCCGGGGCCGCCGGCCCGGATGTTTTCGCCAAGCAGCAGCGACCAGACGTTTTCAAAGCTGGCGGGATGTTTTTCGGTCATCAGCGCCGCCAGCTGGGAAAAATAAATCCGTCCCCTGCCGGCGACGTTGCTGCATTCCAGCAGCGCGGCGGCCTGGGGGCTGATATCCATCCGCGCGAGCGCCGCCATCCCGTCCGGCGGATTGAGCCAGCCGCCGAATCCGCCGGAAAAATGCGCCGGCGGCAAAACGTTCGGATTGTGTCCGAGCGCGGCCAGGCCCGCCTCGGTCAAAACGCCCTTGTAATCCTTATGCGTGGCTTGATCGCATGCCGGCGGCGGCGGCACGCCGATGCTCCGCAGGAAATCGGCGCCGGGGCCGCCCGTGACGGCATGGTAGGTGTTGTAGTCGAAAAAAAGCGCGCCGCCCCGGGCCAGGAATTCGCGGATGGCATCCCGGTAGGCGCTCTTGGCGAAGATATCGCGCGCGGCGTTTTCCCCGCCGCGCATGACGATCAGCGTCCGGGAATGCGCAAGGTCGTTTTCAAATTCCGCGCCGACAGTCTGGCTGATCTTGCGCTGATTGTAAACTTCAACCCGGACGCCGTACTGCTGCATCTGGGGCATGACCTTGTCCCTGGCGGCCAGCGCCAGCACCGCAATTTCACCGGCGCCGGCCGGCACGCCGGCCGCCAGCAGGCCGCCCAGGCATAACCGCAGAAAATGCCGGTTAAATCCGCCATCCGCCATAATTTTCTTCATGATTGCTCCGTGTGCTCAGGCGTGATTTTTGCGCCGGGCCGGTTCGGCCGGCGCAGGCGATGGCCGGGGAAACGCGGCGTTTCCCATGCGGGATGGACGGCCTGAATCAGAAGCCATTGCCGGCCGGGCCGCGGCGGCATGAGAGGCCCATCCGGATCATTGCTGGCCGTCTTCGTCAATGATCTCGTGCAGGATGGTGTGGTAGCCCTTGCCCTTGTTCATGGCGTCCCGCAGCTCGATTAAAACGGTTTCAGTGCCCTTGGCGTCGCCTTCCACGTTAATGATGGTGTCGCCGACCCGGATACGGTCGCCGGCCTTGATCCGGCAGACTTCCACTGGTTTGTCGTTGACGAACGTGCCGTTGCGGGATTTGAAATCGCGGAGGAAGTAGGCATCGTCCCAGAATGAAACGCCGCAGTGCAGACGCGAGGCCAGCTTGTCGGAGATGACGATATCGGCTTCCGTGGCGCGGCCGATGGATACGGATTTCTGCTCCAGCTTGTATTCCTTCTGCGTGCCGTCAGGTAAAACGTAGCGTAAAAACATGGCGGCTTCCTCCCGGTTGGCGGTTAAACGTTCTGGAAAAAGGCGATGGTGCGGCGCAAACCTTCATCCAGCGGCACCTGCGGTTCCCAGTGCAGGAGCTGGCGGGCGCGGGTAATGTCCGGCTGGCGGATGCGCGGATCGTCTTCCGGCAAAGGTTCATACCGTATGGTCGAGGCGCTGCCGGTCAGTTCGATTATTTTACGGGCGAAATCCAGCACGGTCATTTCATGGGGATTGCCGATGTTTACCGGATCGCTCTCCGGCGATTTCGCCAGGGCGTAAATCCCTCGCACCAGGTCGTCCACGTAGCAGAAACTGCGGGTCTGCGTCCCCTGGCCGAAAACCGTCAGCGGTTTCCCCGCCAGCGCCTGCTTGATGAACGCCGGCACCACCCGCCCGTCGTTCGGGCGCATGCGCGGTCCGTAGGTGTTGAAAATTCGCACAATGCGCGTGTTCAATTGATGCGCGCGGCGATAGGCCATGGTGATGGCTTCGGCAAAGCGCTTGGCCTCGTCGTAAACCCCCCGGGGACCGATGGGGTTGACGTTGCCCCAGTAAGTCTCCGGCTGCGGATGCACCAGCGGATCGCCGTAAATTTCCGAGGTGGATGCCAGGAGCATGACGGATCCCTTGGCCAGGGCCAGGCCCAGAACGTTGTGCGTGCCCATGGCGCCGACTTTCAAAGTCTGTATCGGCAGGCGCAGGTAGTCAATCGGACTGGCGGGCGATGCGAAATGATAAATGAACTCCACCGGCCCGTCCACTTCAATACGCCTGGTAATATCGTGTTCCAGGAAAAGGAAGGCCGGATTATCCTGTAAATGTTTGATGTTGTTGATGTTGCCGGTAACCAGGTTGTCAATGGCAATCACCCGGTTACCTTGCTGCAATAGAAATTCGCATAAATGCGATCCCAGAAAACCTGCGCCGCCGGTTACGATGGAAGTGATTTTTTTTGTTTTATTCACGAATTAAACACCCTCCTTTGGATGCCATGTCGGCCAATTTATATGTTAAAGGCACGGCAAAAGCAAATACATTCCTTGGCGCATGGGCGCATCTGCGTTTCGGTTTATTCGGCGCAGCGCAATTTTTTGGAGTGCGTCCGGCTGTGCCGGATTTTGCGGGTTAAACGCAAGCCTGTAAAAGCGCAGTCGAGCCTGCGCACTCCAAAGCCGCTTTGCGGCAGAAGACTGTGCGCAAGCAACGCCAGCGTGTTGCCTGCGCCGGCTTGATTGCACTTAATTGCAGATGCGCCCTTGGCGCATGGCGGCAGGTGTTTTTGCTTGAATATTTTCAGACAATGACTTACCTTTGTAAATTGCAGCGGAGATTTTGGCGTTAATGCAAGGGCGCGCCTGGCGGCGGCAGAATTATTTTTTTGAAACTTATAATGGGAGCGGGTGAACATGCCTGAAAAAAAACTGAATGTATTGGTGCTTTCGATATATCGCGATCTGGCGGAGGATTTCGTTTTGACCGGTCTGCCGGACTTGAACGCGGAGGCGGCCATCGGCGACCACCGGGTTCAGTTCCATGTGTTTGCCGGCGATCCGGCTCAGGATCCGACTTTTGACGAATTGATCGGGCAGGCGGATGCCGTGGCCCTGGTGGTGCGATTTCTGGATGTGCTTTCGCTGGATAAAATCAAGGCGATTTACCGCGCGCTTCCGGATGAAATCCGGGCGCCGTTTGCGGTGTTTTTCCTGCGCGACCAGGGCGAAGTGGATTTCAAAATCAGTTGCCCTTCCTGCGGGCAGAAACTCTGGCTGCGGGATACGGATGTCAACAAGCGTGGCCGTTGCCCGAATTGCAAAAAACCGTTTGTCATCATGTCGCAGCAGGATCATCTGAAAACGCAGTTAATGCTGCCGGAAAGCGTCATGCTGTTGCAGGTGGTGCGCAACGATCGCCAGACTTTCCAGGGCGGAATGGAGAAGCTGCTGGAAGCTCTTTCATTCGGCATCAAGCCGCAGGACCTGGGCGGCCATGTCGAAGCCTTGAAAAACGCGACCATGCGGATTCAAATTCAGGACACATGACCCGCCGCCGGCGGGCATTATCAACCGGAGGTTATATGTCAGTCACCCGGATCGGAATATTCAAGACGGCGCTGGTAGGCGCGGGCTTGCTGGCAGGCGCGGGCTGCAGTTGGCTGGGTTTTGAAGAACCGCTCAAGCCCGGCGACTTGAGCTTGAAACTGGGCGGCGATGTGGAATTGCGGCTGGTGTTGGTGCAGCCCATGCAATTGCTGGTCGGCAAGTATGAAGTCACCAACGGCCAATACCGCAAATTCAAGGCGGGCCACGACAGCGGCCAGCACAACGGCCGGAGTTTGAATGAAGACAACCAGCCGGCAGTGAATGTTTCCTGGAAGGATGCAACGGCTTTTTGCGCCTGGTTGACGAAGCAATACGGCGAGGCGGGCGGCAGAAAATACAAGTTCCGCCTGCCGACGGAAGAAGAATGGATCACCTTTGCCGCCTGCGGCAATGAACTGGAATACCCCTGGGGCGCTGATTGGCCGCCGCCTGCCAATTGGAATTATTTCGGCATGGAAAACCAGGCCGTGGGGACCAAGGTCGAGCGCGCCGATAAGTTCCAGGTGTCGGCGCCGGTGCGTAAAAGCGGCGTGAACTCCTGGGGCCTTTACGGCACCGGCGGCAATGTGTGGGAATGGACGGCCGACAAGGAGGGCGAGCACAGCCGGATCCTCAAGGGCGGGTCGTGGTCGGATTACATTCCGATGTTCATGCGCTTGGACCGCCAGAGTTCCTATGAGCCGGATTATCGCTACATTAACCTTGGCTTCCGCGTAGTGGCCGAGCCGGCGGACCAGGCCCCGGCCAAAGCCGCCCCCGCCCGTCCCGCGGATGCCGCCGCGCCGGCCAGGGAGGATTGACCTCCCGTTCCGAGCGGCCTGGTCAGGCAAGGCTTCTTTTCAGCAGGTCGCGGAACCGCCGATCATTGCGGATGGATTCCAGGTCTTTATCCTGGCGCATCCAGGGGAAATCCCGGTAGCCTAAATCCACGGCCAGCGTCAGGGCGCTGATGGCTTCGTCCTTGTGTTTTAACACGGCATGGCTGCATGCCAGGTTGTACCAGACCAGGGGATCAGCCGGGCAGGCGCGCGCCAGTTCCAGGTCGGCCAGCAGACCCTGGGCGTGCAGCCCCGCCTGCGTATAAAGCTCCGCCAGGGCCTTCATAACCGGAATATCCCCCGGGCAGCGCCGGCGGACGGCTTCCAGAAAATCAATCTGCCGGCGCAGGCCGGCGCAGTCTTTTTTTGTTTTGCAGTCGTTCATCGCGGTTTCAAACAACGGTTTTCCGGGGGTGGCGGCGCCGCCGGGTTATTTGCGCTGTTGATATTATTAAAAACGCCGCCGGGCACCGTCAAGCAATTATTTAGTGTGAAATTCCTTGACTTTGGAGGCCGCGGACGATAGGTTGAGTATTCGAATTTCGGCGATGATAAGGCAAACAATGTTATGAGCACCACTGAACTGCGCGCGGTAATAGAAAGCATGGAGCGCGAACGCGGAATTGACCGCATGGCGCTGATCCAGATGGTGGAAGCCGCCCTGCTTTCAGCATCCCGCAAAAGCGCGGCCGGGCCAACCCGCGATTTGCGGATTAAAATTGACGAGAAAACCCTGGCCATCAAGGCTTTCGCCAAGATGGAAGTCGTGGATCGGGTGCAATCCCGCAACGTCCAGATCAGCCTGGCGGAGGCCCGGAAAATCAAGCCCGACGCCCAGATGGGCGAGTTGGTGGACGTGGAAATGTCGGCGCGCGATTTCGGGCGCATTGCCGCTCAAACGGCCAAGCATGCCATTGTGCAGAAAATCCGGCAGGCGGAAAAGGAAATCGTGCTTAAGGAGTACAAAGACCGGCTGGGCGATGTTGTCAGCGGCACTATCGTGCGGCTGGAACGCGGCGATGTGATTGTGGATTTGGGACGGGTGGAAGCCATCATGCCGTCGCGGGAGAAGGTGGCGACCGAGGAATACCAGGTGGGCGACCGCATCCGCGCATTCGTCTTGAGCGTGCAGGAGCATGTCAGCGGCTACCAGGTCACCCTGTCGCGCAGCCATCCGGATTTCGTGCGCCGGCTGTTTGAGCTGGAAATTTCCGAAATCAGCGATGGCACGGTGAAAATCGAAGGCATCGCCCGCGAAGCCGGGTTCCGCACGAAAATCGCGGTTTCCAGCCGCGACGAAAAGGTTGATCCGGTAGGCGCCTGCGTCGGCATGCGCGGTATGCGGGTGAAAAACATCGTGCGCGAGCTGCTGGGTGAAAAAATTGACATTGTGCGCTGGAGCCCGGACATCAAAACCTATGTCACCAACGCCTTGAACCCGGCCAAGTTGAATAAAATCATCGTGGACGATCGGGAGCACCGCGTGACGGTGGTGACGGATACCGATCAGCTTTCGCTGGCGATCGGCAAGCGCGGGCAGAATGCGCGCTTGACGTCCAAGCTGCTGGGCTGGACGGTGGATATCCAGCGCGACAAGGATGACATCAGCTTCGAGGAGAAGGTTTTGATGGCCGTTGATACCCTGGCGGGGGTGGAAGGATTGGATCGGGTTAAGGCCGACAAGCTGGTCCATGCCGGCTTTTTGACCGTGGAAGGCATTGTGGCGGCCGATGTCGGGGATTTGGAGGAAATGGCCGGCTTTGACCGCGCCACGGCCGAGGCCGTCAAGGCCGCGGCGGCAGCCGCCCGTACGCCGCCCGCGGCAGACAAGGAATAAAATTTATGCGGGTTTTTGAATTAGCCAGGGAATTGCAAACCACCAGCAAGGAATTGCTGGAGCAGTTGCGCGCGGCTGATGTGGACGTCAAGAATCACATGAGCGCCCTTACGGATGAGGTGGTGGAGAAATTCCGTACCGCCCAGAAAGCTCCGCCTCCCGCGCCTCCCCCGGCCGCGCCGCCAAAGGCTCCCGCTCCGCCGCCGGCAAAAGCCGCGGCTGCGCCGGAGCGCCCTCCGCAGAAAACACCGCCGCCCGCCAAGCGGCCGTCGGCCGAACGGACTGTTTCCCCGCGGGCCCCGCTGCCGCCGGCCGCGCCGGCTCCCGGCGGCCGCGTGGTGACGGTGCGCGGACCGATCGTGGTCCGGGATTTCGCCGGTTTGCTCGGCATGAAGCCCAACCAGTTGATTGCCGAATTGATGCTGATGAACGTTCTGGCGTCCATCAACGAAAAGCTGGACATCAAGACTGCGCAGCAGGTGGCGGAAAAACACGGTTTCACCCTTGAACACGAGCGTAAAACCGAAACGCATCCGATGCCGGCAGCGCAACCGGACGAATCCGAGCAAGACCTTCCTGAAGATATGGCGCCCCGTCCGCCGGTGGTGACTTTCATGGGGCATATTGACCACGGCAAAACCTCGCTGCTGGACCGCATCCGCAAAACCGCCGTCGCCAAGCACGAGGCTGGCGGCATTACCCAGCATATCGGCGCCTACACGGTTAAGCATAACGGCCATTTGATCACTTTCCTTGATACCCCCGGGCATGCGGCCTTTACCGCCATGCGCGCCCGCGGCGCGA
>CAYXEK010000049.1:0-14016 GCA_964463985.1 uncultured Verrucomicrobiota bacterium | reverse complement strand
TTCCTTGATACCCCCGGGCATGCGGCCTTTACCGCCATGCGCGCCCGCGGCGCGAATCTGACGGATATCGCCGTGATTGTCATTGCCGCCGATGACGGTGTGATGCCGCAAACGGAAGAGGCGATCAAGCATGCCCAGGCCGCCGGCACGACCATGATGGTGGCCATCAACAAGACCGACCTGCCGGCCGCTAACCCCGACCAGGTCCGGCGTCAATTGCAGGCCGCCGGGCTGACGCCCGAAGAATGGGGTGGGGATTTGATCTGCTGCGAGGTCAGCGCGCAAACCGGCGCGGGCATAGACCACCTGCTGGAAATGCTGCTGCTGCAGGCGGAAGTTATGGAGTTGAAGGCCAATTCCAAGCCGCGCGCGGAAGGATACGTGGTGGAAGCCCAGATGGAATCCGGCATGGGGCCGACGGCGCACCTGATCGTTACGCGCGGCACGCTGCGCGTGGGCGATGCGGTGGTTTGCGGGGCCTGCTGGGGCCGGGTGAAAGCGTTGATCAACGATCATGGCGTCAAGGTGCGCGAAGCTTTGCCGTCCACGCCGGTCAAATGCATGGGCCTGAGCGCCATTCCGGTGGCCGGCGAATTTTTCAAGGTATATCCGAACGAGCGCGCCGCCCGGCGCCTGGCCGAAGAACGCGCCATGGAACTGCGCGACGAGCACCTGGCGGCCCCGGCGCATAAAACTTCGCTGGAAAACCTCTTCGAGCGCATGGCAGCCAGCCGGCGCCTGGAATTGAAACTGGTGCTGAAATGCGATACCCGCGGCTCGCTGGAAGCCATCCAGCAGGTGCTGTCGGAAATTCAAAGCGAAAAAGTCCACATCAATATCATCCTCGCCGGCGTGGGCGGCATTACCGAGAATGATGTCCTGCTGGCCAGCGCGTCGGACGCCATCATCATCGGCTTCAATGTCGGCAAGTCGGAGGAAGTGGTTCGCGCCGCCAAACGCGAGGGTGTGGAAATCCGGCTTTACAGCATTATATACAATATTGCCGATGAAATCCGCGAGGCTATGACCGGCTTGCTGGCGCCGGAATTGCACGAAAAGATCCTGGGCCGCGCTGAAGTGCGCCAGGTGTTCCCCATCACCAAAACCGGCAAAATCGCCGGCTGCCTGGCGGTCAGCGGCCGCCTGCGCAACCGCTCCAAGGTGCGGGTCAAGCGCAACGGTGACCTGCTGTACGAAGGCGCGGTGCTCACGCTCAAACGCTTTCAGGACGAGGTGGGCGAGGTGCGCGAAGGGCAGGAATGCGGCATCCGTCTGGACAATTTCTCCGACTTCGAGCCGGGCGATGTGCTGGAGTTCTTCGAAATCGAAAAAATCGCGGCCAAGCTTTGACGGCGGGGGCAAAATGCATGTGGACCGCTTGACCAGGGTAAATGAGCTTTTAAAGCGCGAGATAGGGGACTCCCTTTTCCGCGTCATGCACGAACAGGCGTTCGACCTGGCGGCGGTCTCCATTACCCGCGTGATTACCAGCCGCAACCTGCGCCAGGCGCGGGTGCGGGTTTCCATCCGCGCGGCTGCTGGCGAACAGGCGCGCATGCTGACCCTGCTCAGCCACCATCGCCAGGAAATCCAGCAGCGCATCAACCGCGACATCAACATCAAATACACCCCGCGCCTGGAGTTTGAACTGGACGAATCCATTGCCGAAGGCGACCGGGTGTTGCATTTGATTTCCGAAATGGAGCGCGCGCAGCCGGAATTGCCGGAGCAACCGGCGGCGGAGCGCGCGGCGGGAAATGCCGGAGCGGGATGAAACAGGGAATGCGCCATACCGCGCCATATGGCGCCCTGCCGGACGGCATCCTGCTGGTGGATAAACCGGCCGGCATGACGTCGCATGATGTGGTGGACCGCATCCGCCGACGTTTCGGCGCCCCCAAGGTCGGCCATGCCGGCACGCTCGATCCCCAGGCCACCGGCCTGCTGGTCATCATGCTGGGACGCGCCACCAAGCTGGCCGACCGGCTGATGGCGGAAGACAAAATTTACGAAGGCGTTTTCCGCCTGGGCGCCGCCACCGACACCCAGGATGGCGACGGGAAGGTGCTCCAGGAATGGGATTACAGCGCGGTGACGCGCGCCGATGCGGAGAAAGCCATGGCGCGCCTGACGGGAGATATCATGCAGTTGCCGCCGATGGTGTCGGCGCTGAAAAAAAACGGCGTGCCCCTGTACCGGCTGGCCCGCAAGGGGCAGGTGGTGGAACGGCAACCCCGCCTGGTGCATGTGTACGAATTCGCGCTGCTGGATTTTCAGCCGCCTTCGGGCGCCTTCCGCGTCCGCTGCAGCAAAGGCTGTTACGTGCGCACGCTTTGCGCCGACCTGGGCGAGTCGCTCGGCTGCGGCGCGTATTTGGAGAAATTGCGCCGCCTCGCCAGCGGCGCTTTCAAACTGGACGAAGCCGCGCCGTTGGATGCAATCTTGAACCTGGCGCGCGCGGACCTGATCCGGCGGATCGTGCCTTCTCCGCGCGTGCCGCTGTCCGGTTAAACGCTGGTTTATGAAATTCAGCCGGCAGTTGGATGTTTTGCAGACACACCGCCGCCCGGTGATTTTGGCCGCCGGTTTTTTTGACGGCGTGCATCTCGGGCACCGGGCGATTTTGCGCCGGGCCGTATCCGCGGCCCGCCGCATGCACGGCGCGGTCTGGGTTTTGACTTTCGATACGCATCCCCTGAAAGTGCTGGCTCCGGAGTCCGCGCCGCTTCTGATCACCGGCTTGCCGCACAAGCTGCGCCTGTTCGCCGCCCTGGGCGTGGATGGGTGCATCGCTTTGTCGTTCAACGTTGCCCTGGCGGGCTGCGCTCCGGAAACGTTCATAGAGGAACTGGCATCCGCCGTGCCGCGCCTCGCCGCGGTCTGCGTTGGCAGCAATTGGACTTTCGGCCGCGATGGGAGCGGGGGGCCGGCATTGCTGCGGCAGTTGGCGTCCCGCCACGGGTTCCGCGCGCTGGTTGTGCCTCCGCTGTGCCGGCTGGGTGCGCCGGTTTCCAGCACGCGCATCCGGCGCGCCCTGGCCGACGGGCGCCTGGGGGATGCCGCCGCGCTGCTGGGAAGGCCTTTCAGCATGTTCGGGACGGTGGTTGCCGGACGCGGGCTTGGCGGCCGCCGGCTGGGAACTCCGACCGCCAATCTCGCTACCGCCGATGAAGTCCAGCCGCCGCCCGGAGCGTATGCCGTGCGGGTGCGGCTCGGCGTCCTCCGCCTGCGCGGCGTGGCCAATGTCGGCCGCCGCCCCACCATGGCGCCGGCGGCAGACGGCGTAACGGCGCCGCTGCTGGTGGAAACGCACATACTGGATTTCGATGAGGATATTTACGGCCGCGAGATGGAGGTGGTGTTTCTCCGCCGTTTGCGTCCGGAACGCCGCTTCGAATCGCCGGCGCAATTGCGCGGTCAGATTGTCCGCGATATCAACAAGGTGCGCGCATGGTTCCGCGCCGGCGGGAAATGATCCGTGATTTATTGCTTTACATGGGCGCGGTTTTTTTCTACAATGCCGCCCAACAACAACAAACAGCAGAAAAAGCACCACAAGGACGTTTGCATGGAAGAAGTGACTAAAGAGCAATTTCGCAAGCAATTTCAATTGCACGAAAAGGATAGCGGATCGGCTGATGTCCAGTCGGCTTTGCTGACGATGCGCATCAACCGCTTGACCGAGCACCTGAAAGCAAATGCGGCCGACCATAGTTCCCGGTACGGGTTGATCAAGCTGGTGAATGCCCGCCGGCGCCTTTTGGATTACCTCAAACGCAAGAATGAGGACCGTTACCAATCCCTGATCAAGCGGCTGAACTTGCGGCATTAGTCATCCACGTCGGCGCCGCTCTCCTTCACGCCCGGGCTCCCTGCCCCTGCCTGACCGAATATCCGGCGCCGTTTTGGCGATTCGGATAAAGCCCCGTCCGTTCTGACAGCGCTTGGATGTGCGGCGCCTGTTTTCCGGATTTACGGCCTCCGGGCCGGTTTGAACAAGCCGCCGTGGCCAGCCCGCCCCATCTTTTAAAACTCAAAAAACACAAAACAAAAAACACCCAAGGAAACGCAGAGCAAGCATGAAAAACACAACCGCCGTAGAAACCCAGATAGGCAGCCAGACCATCCGCATCGAAACCGGGCTGCTCGCCCGCCAGGCGCGCGGCGCCGCCACCGTCCAACTCGGTGAAACCATTGTTTTTTCCGCCGTCACCGCCACGGAAACTCCCCGCGAAGGAATTGATTATTTTCCGCTGCAGGTCGAGTATCGCGAAAAGTTTTACGCCGCGGGCGCATTCCCGGGCGGATTTTTCAAACGCGAGGCGCGCCCCTCGGAAAAGGAAATCCTGACGGCCCGCTTTACGGACCGCCCGATCCGCCCGCTGTTCCAGGAAGGCTATCACAACGATGTGCAGATCAACAACATGCTGCTGTCGGCGGACGGCCGGAACGACGGCGACATCCTCAGCATCCTGGCTGCCAGCGCCGCCCTGGTGATTTCCGACCTGCCGTTTTACGGTCCGATCGGCGCCGTGCGCGTTGGACGAGTGGAAGGCAAGTTCGTTTTAAACCCCACCAACGAGGAGCGCGCCGGCAGCGATCTGGACCTGATTTACGTCGGCAACCGCGACAAACCCATCATGATTGAAGGGGATGCCAAAGAAGTTTCCGAGGCCGACATGGTGGCCGCCATGCGGTTCGGCCATGAAGCCTGCCGCGCGCTGGTTGACCTGCAACTCGAATTGCGCCGCAAATTGGGGCTGCCGGACAAGGTGGTGGCCGATCTGCCAGCGGATGAGCCAATGCTGGCGGCGGCGCGCGAAATCTGCGGCAGGGATTTGGCCGAGGCGCTGTTGATTCCCGGCAAGCTGGAACGCCGGACGCGGGTGGGTGAAATCCGCGCCGCCTTGCAGGAATCCATGCAGGGGCGTTTCCCTGAAATGACCGCCGAGCTTTTCCGCGAGACATTCGACCGCCTGGAAATTGAAACGGTGCGGCGCAACGTGCTGGAAAACAAACGGCGCATTGACGGGCGCGCGCTGGATGAACTGCGTCCGTTAAGCGCGGATGTGGGATTGATTCCCCGGACGCACGGCTCGGCGCTCTTTGCCCGCGGCGAAACCCAGGCCCTGGGGATCGTGACCCTTGGCAGCAAGTCCGACGCCCAGGCGATGGACGCCATTACGGGCGGTCCGGATGAAAAGGCGTTCATGGTGCATTACAATTTCCCGCCTTACAGCGTCGGCGAGGTTGGCCGGCTTGGTTCTACCGGCCGCCGCGAAATCGGGCACGGCAACCTGGCGGAACGCTCGCTGGAACAGATGATGCCCAAGGAATATCCCTACACCGTCCGGCTGGTTTCGGAAATCATGGGATCCAACGGCTCGACTTCCATGGCCAGCGTCTGTGTCGGCTCCCTGGCGTTGATGGATGCCGGCGTGCCGCTGCAGCGTCCCGTGGCGGGAATTTCCATCGGGTTGTTCACCGACGACCGCCAGGCCGTGCTGGTGACCGACATCCTGGGCGACGAGGATCATTGCGGCGACATGGATTTCAAGGTGGCCGGCACCCGCAATGGCATCACCGGGTTCCAGGTGGACCTGAAACTCCGCAGCCTGCCGTGGGATTTGGTGGAAGGCGCTTTCCAGCAGGCGCATGCGGCGCGCATGAAAATTCTCGATTTCATGGATTCGGTCCTCGGCGCACCGCGCCCTGAGCTTTCCCCCTACGCTCCGCGCGTGGAGGTGGTCAAGATTGATCCGGAGAAAATCGGCCTGCTGATCGGTCCCGGCGGCAAGAACATCCGGCGCATCACCGACGTCACCGGCACGCAGATTGACATTGACGATGACGGCACGGTCCATATCTTCAGCACCAACGGCGAGTCCATGGACATGGCTCTGCGCGAAGTCAGCCTGATCACCGCCGAGGCCGAGGAAGGCGTGATTTACAATGGCACGGTCACCGGGATCAAGGAATTCGGCGCGTTCGTGGAAATCTTCCCGGGCAAGGACGGACTGGTGCATATCAGCGAGTTGGCCGATTTCCGCGTGGGCAAGGTCGAGGATATCTGCAAGCTGGGCGACCAGATGTGGGTAAAATGCATCGGCATTGACGAGCGCGGGCGGGTTCGCCTTAGCCGCCGGGCCGCCATGCAGGAAAAAGGCCTGACGGACGAGAAACAGGGCGAAAAGCGGTAAAAGGCCGGCCGCCTTAATTGGCGCGTCAGTCCGGACGCGGCGCCATCAGCCAGAACCAGCGGTCGCCGGCGGCAAAGTGGATTTGCGTTGCCCATTGGCCGGTATCCAGCAGGCGCTCGACGTCCGGTTGCCTTCCCGGCTGGCGCGACATCAACAGTATCCTTTGGGGCCGAGCGTCTTCCAGGAGTTGAAGGTGGTCGCCCAGGCCCGCCAGCCGGCGGTGGCGGTGCCCGTAAAAAACCAGCGCGCCCACGGTGTTTTCATCCAGGCCGTATCCCCATAATTGTGCGTCCGGCGTAAGATTGTCCCGCAGTGCCGCGCTTAAGGGACGGATTGATTTGACGCGGTCCAGCGCCGGCTCGATGAAAATGCCCAGAGCGAAGCCGCTGACTGCGGCCAGCGCTGCCAGAGAGCGCCAGTAACTCCGCCAATGCCGGCGCGCCAGCGCGCGCGCCGCCAGGGCGATGGCGGATGCCGGCAACAGCATCCAGGCCGCGGCGTATGTCATACGGCCGGCATGCCGGGCGTCAAGCAACCAGGGCAGCCAGGGCATGGCCAGGGTGGTCACCGCCGCGCCGCCGGTAAAAATCCAGGTCAACGCCATGGCCCAGCGGGGTATGGCGGATTTGTTGACGGTGTGTTCGATCCAGGCGCCGCAGACTATCGCCAGCGGCGGAAGCATCGGTAAAAGGTATTGATGATCCTTGCCGCCTGCCAGGCTGAGCACCGCAAAAAACGCCCCGGCCCACCATGCCATCAACCGCCAGTAATCACGCGCTTCCCGCGGCGCCGACGGCTGCCGCAACTCCCGGTGAATATGCCAGAGGCCGGCGGGCAGCAGGATGGTCCAGGGCAGCATGCTGCTGAAAACATAGGGGATATAATAATGCCAGGCGCCTGTCGGACCATAGCGCCCCAGCAGCCGGTCCAGGTTGTTGCGGAGTAAAAAAACGCGCAAATATTCCGCGCCGCCCTGGCGCCAAAGCGCCGCCAGCCAGCCGCCGGCCAGCAGCAGTAGCAGTGCGGCGCCCAGCAGCGGGTAAGCCCGGCCCAGGATAAATCCCCGGCGCCGGTTCGCGGCCGTGAAACCGCCGGCCGCCGCCAGAATGAGCGCCGGGCCGATGCCGCCCTTCGTCAGGAAAGTCAGGGCCAGCGCGGCGTAAAACAGCGCGGCCCAGGCGCGCGGTTTGTCCGTGCCGGAATACGCCCGGTAAAATGCCAGCATCGCCAGGCTGATGAAAAACATCAGTCCATTGTCAATCATTGCGCCATGGTTGACTTCCAGGAACAAGGCCATCGTGGCCAGGCTGACCAGCGCGCCCTGCGCCCCCAGGGAAGAAAGACGGGTGCGCGCCAGGTAAAATACGAGCGTCAATGTGCCGAGGGTAAATAAAAAAGCCGGCACCCGCGCCGCCCAGTCCTGCCGGCCGAAAATTTTCAGGCAGACGGCGATGGTCCAGGTATAAAGCGGCGGTTTTTCCAGGAACAGGTCTTCGTTCAGATAGGTAGCCGTCCAGTCGCCGTTTTCCAGCATTTTCCAGGCAATCCCCGCTTCCCGGGCTTCCGCCGGCCGCCAGAGGTCATGGCTGAATGTGCCGAACAAATACAGCGGTCCGGC
Organism: uncultured Verrucomicrobiota bacterium; assembly: GCA_964463985.1. Classification (GTDB taxonomy): domain Bacteria; phylum Verrucomicrobiota; class Kiritimatiellia; order JAAZAB01; family JAAZAB01; genus JAXGPF01. The sequence goes on along the minus strand of CAYXEK010000049.1, from coordinate 6,198 downwards.
TGCCAGCAAGGCGGCCAGCAGGGCGGGAATATGGATTTTATGGCGCATAACTTTGGAACTGAATTGTGCCGCAAGCAGCCGCGGGATGCAATCCAAATTCCAGCAATGAACGGGAACTTTACGGCCTGGGCAACAAGCCAAAAACGGCCGGAATTCTTGCGTTTGACCGCTTAAATTTATTGCAATTTTTGCATGGATCATATATTCTGGGCAAGTTTGTTTTTTTGAATCAGCCTGTCTGCCCGGGTTTCCTGCATAAACGCCATGGAAAAATACATTCTTCTGATTCTCAGCGCGGTGCTGGTCAATAATTTTGTTCTGACGCGTTTCCTGGGGATTTGCCCGTTTCTGGGCGTATCCAAAAATATCCCGACCGCGCTGGGCATGGCCGCGGCGGTGATTTTTGTGATGACCTGCGGATCGGCCGTGACCTGGACGGTTTCGCGATTCCTGCTGGAGTCCCAGGGTCTGATCGGCATTGATCTGACGTACCTGCAGACCATCGTGTTTATCCTGGTGATAGCGGCATTCGTGCAGGTGGTTGAGATTTTTCTCCGGAAATTCAGCCCCCAGCTTTACCGGGCCCTGGGCATCTTCCTGCCCTTGATCACCACCAATTGCGCCGTGCTGGGCGTGGCGGTGCTCAATATCCAGAAGCAATATAATTTCATGGAAGCCGTGGTTTTCGGTTTCGGCGCGGCGGTGGGTTTTTCGCTGGCGCTGTTGATTTTTACCGGATTGCGCGAAAAGATCGAGCGGGCGCAGCCTCCCAAGGCTTTCCGCGGCCCGGCCCTGGCGCTGGTGACTGCCGGCCTGTTGAGCCTGGCCTTCATGGGGTTTGCGGCCTTGATCAAGATGTGATAACTGAAATTCGTGTAAAATTCAGGCGCTATGAATGGGGAGATAATCAACGCAGTGATGCTGCTGGGCGGGCTGGGAATTTTTTGCGGCGCCGCCCTCGGCCTGGTTTCGCACTTTTTCGGCATTAAGGAAGACCCGCGCGTGGAGGGAGTGCTGAACCTTTTGCCGGGGGCAAATTGCGGGGCCTGCGGTTACGCCGGTTGCGCCGATTATGCGCGCGCGATTGTAATGCAGAATGCGCCCGCCAACATGTGCGCCCCGGGCGGCAATGCCGCCGCGGAAGCCATCGCCGCCTTTCTGGGAGTCAAGGCGGAATTGCGCGAGCGCCAGGTGGCCATCGTGCTGTGCAACGGCGGGTGCCAGGAAGCGCGGCGCAAATTCATTTATAACGGCGTGGCGGATTGCGCGGCGGCCGTGCTGGTGGCCGGCGGCGACAAGGCCTGCGCCTATGGTTGCCTGGGACTGGGGTCCTGCGCCCGGGTCTGTCCGGTCAATGCCATTGAAATCAACGCCAACGGCCTGGCGGTGGTGCACCCGGAATTGTGCATCGGCTGCGGTAAATGCGTCGCGGCTTGTCCGCGCCAGTTGATCCGGCTGGTGCCGGAGAGCGCCGAGTTTCACGTGTTGTGCCGCAACAGGGACCGTGCCCCGGCGGTCCGCAAAGTCTGCAAGGTAGGCTGTATCGGTTGCACCTTGTGCGCCAGGGCGGCGCCGGAATCCTTGAAAATGGAGGGCGCGCTGGCGGTGATGGATTACTCCAGGCCGCTGGCTGATCCGGCGGTTGCGGCCAAGTGCCCGCAGAAAATCATCGTACGGCGCCCCGGCCGCCGGGAGGAGGCGTCGGCATGCGCGTGATCAAGGCGCCATTCCGCCCGCGGGGCGGAGTGCATCCCAGTTATTTCAAGGCGTTGACCGCGGATAAGCCTTCGCGGACCATGCCGCTGCCGCCCGTGTTGTATGTCGCCATGTCCCAGCACCTGGGCGCGCCCGCCAGGCCGCTGGTAAAAAAAGGCGATGCCGTGTTGCGGGGCCAGGCGATCGGTGCCGCCAATGGTTTCGTTTCCGCCGTCGTGCATGCCCCGGCGGCGGGCCAGATCAAGGCGCTGGAGGAAATGCCGGGCCTGGCCGGCAAGCCGGTCATGACGGCCGTAATTGAGACCGATCCGGCGGGCGGCGCCGATCAAAGCCTGGCGCCCATGGCGGATTGGCGGGGCATGGACCCCAAACTGCTGACGGAACGCGTCGCCGCCGCCGGCATTGTCGGGATGGGCGGCGCCGGATTTCCGACGCATGTGAAACTTTCGCCGCCATCCGGCCGCGTGATTGACACGCTGATCGTCAACGGCGCCGAGTGCGAGCCTTATCTTACCGCCGATTACCGCCTCATGCTTGAGCAGCCCGAACGCGTCTGGGCCGGCGCGGAAATGATTGCCGGCATGCTCGGCGTCAAACGCATCGCCATCGCCATCGAGGACAACAAGCCTGCCGCCATCCGCGGCATGGAAAAAGCCATGCAATCGGCGCCCGAAACCGCGCAAGTGGTGGTGCTGCCGACGCATTACCCGCAGGGTGCGGAAAAGCAGCAGATTTACGCCGTGACTGGCCGCGAAGTGCCTTCGGGCGGTCTGCCGATGGACGTGGGATGCCTGGTGGAAAACGCCGGCACCTGCGCGGCCATCTGCGCGGCGGTAACCGAAGGCGCGCCTTTGACGCAGCGGCTGGTGACGGTCACCGGCCCCCTCCTGCGCGATCCGCAGAATGTGTCCGCTCCAATTGGGACCGCCCTGGCAGATTTGGCGGAATTCTGCGGGGGCTTGAAAGACGCGCCGGGCAAGGTGATTTGCGGTGGGCCGATGATGGGGTTGGCGCAAGGCGGATTGGAGGCGGCGATGACCAAGACCACTTCCGGACTGCTGTTCCTGCCGCGCGCCCAGGTGGAGCAGTTTACGGCCATGCCCTGCATCAGTTGCGGGCGCTGCGTGGCGGCATGCCCCATGGGTCTGATGCCCTGCGAATTGAGCGAATTGGTGGAAACGGGAAATTTCAGCGCCGCGGAAGACGGGAATGTGCTGGATTGCATCGAGTGCGGGTCATGCGCGTTTGAATGTCCGGCGCATCGCCCCCTGGTGCAGTTGTTGCGCCTGGGCAAGACGGAAGTCGCCGCGCGCCGCCGGGCGCGGCAGGAGCAGAAGGGGAAGTGAGCAGTGCACGGTGAGCAGTGAGCGGGGAGTCGCGAAGAAATCATAAATGATGAATCATGAGAGCCAATTTCAAAAGTCTCGGACGACGTGGAAGTCGTCCCTCCAAAATGGAAAATCACCCCGTTTTTGGAGGGTCGGGTTACACCCCGACCTTTTTGATAGGACTTTTGAAATTGGCTCATGAAGTTCGGGATTCGGGAAATTCATCGTTGATTGTGTGTTTGTATGACTGAAAATAATCAACAACCTGAATGGATCGTCAGCTCTTCGCCGCATGCGCATTCCGGCGATTCCGTGCGCCGCATCATGCTGACGGTGCTCGTTGCGCTGGCCCCGGCGCTGGCGGCTTCGATCAGCTTTTTCGGCTGGGATGCCGCGCGCCTGGTCCTGGCCTGCGTGGCGACCTGCGTCGCCGCGGAGGCGGGGGTCCGCAAACTCATGGGACGCGATCTGGGAATCGGCGACCTGAGCGCCGTGGTAACGGGACTGCTGCTGGCTTTCAACCTGCCGCCGGGGCTGCCGACCTGGATGGCGGTGCTCGGATCGCTGGCTGCGATTATCGTGGCCAAGCAGGTTTTCGGCGGGCTGGGGTATAATCCGTTCAACCCGGCCCTCATCGGCCGGATCGTGCTTTTGATTTCATTCCCCGTGGCCATGACCGCCTGGTCGGAATGGCGGATCCCTTCCCCCGCCGCCGGGATTGACGCCGTGACTGCCGCCACGCCGCTGACCTTGGTGAAAAATACGCTGGTGGCCGGCGGCGATTTGCCGTTTGCGTTTGACGGCGCCACCGCCCTGCAGTTCTTTATGGGCGCCCGCAATGGCTGCATCGGGGAAGTGTCCGGGCTGGCGCTGTTGCTGGGCGGCCTGTATCTGTGGCGGCGCCGCTGCATTACCTGGCATATCCCCGCCACTTACCTGCTCACCGTGGCGGTGTTCTCCGGCGTTTTGTGGGCTATTGATCCGGCGCATAATATGAACCCGCTCTTCCACCTGCTTTCCGGCGGATTGTTGCTGGGCGCCATTTTCATGGCCACGGACATGGTCACCACCCCGGTGACGCATCCGGGCATGCTGATTTTTGGAATCGGTTGCGGGGTTTTAACCGTCATCATCCGCAAGTGGGGCGGGTATCCCGAGGGCGTGAGCTTCGCGATTGTAATCATGAACGCCTTTACGCCGCTATTGAACCGCGCCACCCGTCCGCGGGTGTTTGGAAAGAAATAGCCATGAAAGAGTTGTTGAAAATGGCGGGAGTGCTGACGCTGATCAGCGCCCTGGCCGGCGGCTTGCTGGCGCTGACCAACAGCGTTACCCGCGAACCGATTGCCCAGTCCCGGCGCGCGGAAAAACTCTCCGCCATGCGCCAGGTCCTGCCGGAATACGACAATGACCCGATGGCCGACACCTGCGTGATCCAGGACGGCGGCCGTGCATGGACTTTTTACGTGGCGCGGCGCCAGGGGGCTTTTGCCGGCGCGGCCTTCGAGGCGGTCTCCGACCAGGGCTACAGCGGCGCCATCCGCATCATGGCCGGGGTGGGGGCCGACGACACAGTGCGCGGCGTGGAAATCATCGAACAACTGGAGACCCCGGGCCTGGGCGCCAGGATCGCGGAGCCCGGCTTTACGGATCAGTTTAAGAATCGCGGCATTGCCGCCACCAAGTGGACGGTGGCCAAGGATGGCGGCGATATCGCCGCCATCACCGGGGCCACCATCTCACCCCGGGCCGTGGTCGCGGCCCTGAAAAGCGGGCTGGATGTTTACCGGCAGCATAAGGATCAAATCGTTGCCGCGCGGCAAACGATGGCTGGAAAGGCGCCGCAATGAACAAATACCGCATGGAATTGCTCAAGGGCTTGTGGAAGGAAAACCCGGTTTTCCGCCTGATGCTGGGGATGTGCCCGACTTTGGCGGTGACGACTTCCGTTGAAAACGGGCTGGGCATGGGATTGGCCGCCACCTTCGTGCTGGTTTGCTCCAACATGGCAATTTCCGCCGTGCGCAACCTGGTGCCGGGAAAGGTGCGTATCCCGTGCTACATCGTCATTATCGCCACTTTCGTGACTGTGGTGGATTTGCTGATGAACGCCTTTTTGCACGATTTGCACAAAAGTCTGGGCATCTTTATCCCGTTGATTGTCGTCAACTGCATTATCCTGGGCCGGGCGGAAGCATTTGCCTCCAAAAACAGCGTGGCAATGTCGGCGGCGGACGGCCTGGGCATGGGCATCGGCTTCACGTCGGCGTTGATTGTGATTTCCGCTGTCCGCGAAATTATCGGCAGCGGCGCCATCATGGGGCACTCCATTGGCCTGCCGCAAGGCGTGCTGCTGGCCGTGCTCCCGCCCGGAGGATTCATTGCCCTGGGTTTCCTGATGGCCCTGATGAATCACGTCCAACGCCGCGCGGCGGCGCGCGCCGGGCGCACCTTCGAGCCGCCGGAACACCTGGATTGCCGGCATTGCCTGATGTGCGATCTGGCAGGGAAAAAGACTTGAAGCGCCCCGGACAACGATCCATCACGATCGTGGGGTTCGGCGACTCGATCACCGAGGCGGCGGCGCGCATGCCGGACGCGGACCAACGCTGGTTGAGCCGGCTGAACGTTATGCTGGCGGAGGCGTTTCCCGCCGTTGCCTGGAAGGTGGTGAATGCCGGGCGGGGCGGCAACTCCGCCCGCGAAGCCATGCAGCGCTTTGACCGCGATGTGCTGGCGCATGACCCGGATTGCGTTCTGCTGGAATTCGGCGGCAACAACAACGATCCCAACCGCCCGGAACGGCGGGTATCGCTGGAAGAGTTTGACGGACATCTCGCCGATTTCAAATCCCGCCTGCCGGCGAAAACCCGGATCATCGTCATCACTTTCCCGCCGCTGATTGAAGATCAGCATTGTTATTTCGGCCATCCCTATTTCCAGAATACCGGCGGGGCGGAAGCGCTGCTGGAGCGGTACCGCGAAGCCACCCGCGCTTTCGCCGCGCGCTGGAGCCTGCCCCTGGTGGATTTGGACCGCGAACTGCGGCGCCGGATGCCGGATTTCCCGAAGAATCATTTCACGTTTGACGATGGCGTGCATCTTACGCCCGCCGGCAATCAACTCCTGGCCGAACTGACATTCGCCGCGCTGC
>CAYXEK010000048.1:0-26013 GCA_964463985.1 uncultured Verrucomicrobiota bacterium | reverse complement strand
GGGATATGCTGCGGGCATGCGATTTTTGCGCCGGCACCTGCCCGCCGCGCGCTGAGGCCGGACCGAGATGGTATTCCCGCGTTACCTCACGCACTTGTGCGCGCCTGCCAATACCCCCACAGCCAATTGACAGCGGCATCGCCGCTGTAAACATGATGCATCCAGGCCAAATCTTCCGGAAACTGACGGCCATCCATGTCGATGAACCAGCGCAACTGATCGCGATGAAGTTTGCCCAGGATTTCCAAACCCCTTTCCCGCGCGCCGCGGCCGGGTAAATACGGCTCCAGCGCGAGCGCGGCGCGGGCAAACATTGCCGCATGCATGCCGGAACGTATCCATCCGACAAAGCCACCGTAACGCCATTGCCCAGGATTGGCGGCGGGAACATTCATCACCTTCCGCGCTTCCGTTACCTCGCCGGTCGCAATGTTATACAAACCCGCGCCCATCGCCAGGCCATCCTCCGCGATCCACCGACCATCCCGCTCATACATTTTCAACGCCTTCGTTAACCATATTTCCCCCAGCGGGGCATGGTAACGCAGCAACGCCTCCAGGCTTAAAAAGCCGGAGGCGGTATTTTCCGGATTCAAGCGGATCAGGCGCAGCGGCGATTGTTTTTCGAAATCAAAAACAGGCTCGCGCTTTCTGGCATGGTCCAGGACAGCGTCCCATGTCAAAGCTCCAAACGGGATTTTAACCTGGACCTCCGTCAACGCGCAAAGCCGGTCGTATTCCCGCCGGAATTCTGACAGGTTGGAATGCTGCCAGGCCAGCCACGCAAACACGGGGAAGCGCTCCAGGGGCCAGGCCAAGGGCTTGCCGAAATACGGATATGCATAGCGCCGCTCCATCCAGAACCGGGCCATCTGCGCCAGCATGGCGGCGCAGACCGGTTTTTCCGTATGATCGGCAACAAGCAGAAATTGGTCCAATCCCGCCATTGTATACAAATACTGGTCGCTGGATATCTGATCGCTCAGCCGGCCGCCATAACATTTGCAATAGAACCCTTCCGCCACTCCCCGGCCCAGGTCGAAAAGCCAGCGAATGCCATGGAAGGTGCGGCGGGCTTTGCGCAAGGCCGCGGGGTCCCCGGTGGACAGGTATTTCAAGACCATGGCCGCAAGAAACGCACCGGAACACATGCCAACATTTTCGTACGTGATAAAATCGCTGTAATCCGCAAGGTTGGCACGGGCATAGGGATGCACACTGCAGCCCTCGAAATACCCCGGTGTAAAAGGACGCATTGTATTGATGTCCACCGCCGACCTGACCAAACCATGGCGGTCTATCAAGGCTTCTTCAATTTCCGATTCAATTTCCACCGCCATGGCATGGAGCTTGTTCATGGCGCTGCGTCACATGTGGCTGTCAGTGCGATTCGCATGCAAAACGTGCTTTTTTTGTTCAGTGGTCCACCGGCTGGCGCCGGCCGGCGGTGGCCAAGGCCTCGACTTCCAGCAGAACGACCGGCCCGGCGGCAGACGGGCTGACCTCGAGCGCAATGCCGCGCACCGGACCACCGTCTACCTGAATATCAACTTGGGCATCGCTATTTTGCTTAATGACCGCGGCGGACTCCCACTGGTCACCGCGTAAAACGGCAATATCCCCCGCGCAAATGGGCGAGGCAGACGCCGTGACAAAGCGAAGCGTGTCCGCCTGGACGGGAACGGACCAGGCCATACGCAACCATTGGCCGGGGCCAAGCACGCAAACATGGCGCGCCAGTTCATCCATCCGCCCGTCAACCAACCGCTGTAACAACAACACACTGAATGCATCCGGCAGAAGCAAGTCCGACTTATACTGTCCTTGATAGGACCCGGGCTCATGCAAGAAGGATGCGTCCAGGCTCAGGCCGGGCATGCCCGGCAAAAGGTTGCCGCGCTGCAAGCTGGCCCGCCCGGCGGCGGCGGCCCGCCCCTCGATTTCGGCGATAGTCAGGAGGTCCAGCAACCGGGGATTGAAATCCGTGGTATAAACGTGGGCTGCATACGGTGCAAAATGCGCGCGCATGACACGGTCATTGATAGAAGCAACCCGTCCCTCGCTGACGACCAGCCAGCGGGCGCGATCAATCTCCTTAAACCGGAAAATCACATCCTGGGGTTGGGCGCCGCGGTTCACTGCAAAAAAATAAAGATGCCCATCATCTTCGCGCAGCGAAACGGTAATCGGCGCGCCGGCCGGCCAGTACTCCACGCCGCCGGCCATTTCAGGCGCCTGGACGGCGCGCGCCAGGATGGTCAATTCCAAAGCCAGGTGGGCATAGCCGTGGCGCACCGCCGGCACATCAAAAGCCTGCCGCGCGGGATACCAGATAATTCCCGATGCGCCCGCCGCCACTGCCAGGAAAACGTTGTTGCGCAATTCGACATAGTTTGGGCCGCGCGATTTGGGCTGCCCTTGTGAACCAAGCATTTCCCCCCAATTCCAGGCCTGCGGTATAAGCCAAACCGGCTTGCGCCCCAAGGCAGGACGGATAATTTCCACGATATTGTCCAACGGCATGATGGGAATGCCGTCGGACTGGAAATTGGGGTATTTGTCGGGCAGCATGATGTCAGCGCAATCCAGGTAATCGGCGACACGCCCGGCATGTGTGTTGACGATCAGGCAGGGGTGATAGGGATCCGCCTCGCGCAGCGTATCGTAAACCCGGTGTAAAACCGCGGGCGCTACCCCATCGCCGGAATCCGGCTCATCCGCCAGATACCAGCCCAAAAGCGCCGGATGCGCTTGCGCCGCTTCCGCTACGCGTTGGATCTTTGCAAGTTCTTCGTCGGGAAATGTTTTCCAGTCGCCGCGCCTGATCAACGTCCGCGAATAGCGTCGTTGCGTGTCAAGCTGATAAGGCGAAATAATTGCCTTCAAGTTGGCGCGCGCGCAGGCATCCAGGAAGCCGGTCAACGCCGGCAGGCTCTGGAACCAGGCGCCATTATAAACGGTGTTGATGTTTTTAAAACGTTCCATGGGGAAAGGCGCAGTCAATCCTGTCCAAAACCAGCCGGCCGGAACAAAGGGAACGCCATCCACAAGGACGCGCCGATGTTCATCCACCCGGACCTCGCCGGGATGGCGCGGCAATTTGCGCAGTTGGGCGGACCAGGCTTGCCGGCGGCCGCCCTGGCTGAACGCCAGGGCTAAGCGGTACACCCCTTCTTCCAGATCATCCGCGGGCATAGATAATTCCGTGCCGCTGGCAAGATTGGCATGGGAATCGGCGCGGATGATTTCTGCGCCGCGCAATAAACTGGCCATCAGAAAATTTGTTTCCGCCGGATCGGGGCTGAAAAAAACCTGGTATTTCAGCGCCTCTAGCTTTTGCGAATGGTAAATGCAGTCGCGATACGCCGGCGCCGTTATGCGCGCATAAAAATTCGACGGGGCGCGCTCTTCCGGCTTCAGAGGCGCCGCGCCCTGTGCGCCGGCGGCGGACACTGGCGCATCGCGCCAAAACAGTTCCCGCACTTCATCCCCGTCCAGGGCGCAGTTGTAAATCCGCAACTCATCCAGTTTGCCGGAATAATGGCGGCCATTGGCGCCGCCGCGGATTTCCCCGCCCCAATCCTTATCCCCCAACCTGAGCGGCATGCCACGCGTCTCCGGCACAAAGCCCATCGGGACCGCGCCAATCTGGATGCCGTTTTCATAAAGTCGCAGTTGCCGGTCATCATAGACAGCGGCAATATGATGCCAGATATCCGGCGCATAATTGCCGAAATACAGCGTGCGCGAGTTTTTGCCGTCTGACAGGTTGATGAAAAGCTTCTGGTTGGTATCGCCGCGGAAGCCGATCGTACATCGCCGCTGGGTCGCTTTAAAACCGTCGCGTATGGTTACAATTTCTCCGCCTTGCTCCCCCGGGCCCCGGTTCATCCAGAACATGATTGTACCAGCGGGCGCCAGCGGTACTTCGCCGCATTCAACGACGTTGGAGCCGTTGAATAACAGCGCGCCGTCCCGAACGCCGGGCGCCAGGACCGCGCCCACGGCGGCGCCATGGCGCGCATGGCCGCTAAGGTCAGGGACCAGCCCGTTGGTCAGGCCGTCAAAATCGTAACTAAGCGCAAGATCGCCAGGCTTTTCAGCATTATCGGACCGCCCCAACGAAAACATATTCAGACATGCCACAACCAAGGCAATGCATAACTTCATCAAACAGCCTCCATCACGATCAGTGCAGGTAAAACATCATGCCGCTGCGAACATATTCATAACACCCCATGTCAACCACGCCGTCAAACCGGTCAATCCTGCGGCCGCCGCCCAGATGCACGGCACCATTCATCCAAGCCTGGTTAGTCCCGGCATTGATGCAGGGCGATTGATCCGCGAGCCGAAAATTCTGGTTGACGCTGTCAACGAACAGCGGGGCTCCATCAATGTTGCCGCCGCCATCCATAGAAGATGGAACAGCGGGAGTCGTGCAACTGTTGTAAAACTTGTTCAAGCCATTATCGGCCAGGTAATAATTATTTGTCACGCCCGCACGTTCGTTGTGGTACAAGATAGAGTTCCAGATGACAACCTCGGCGGCATCGCCGATCACCCGCACGCCGGCCGAGGATTCGAGTTCCGAATAATTGCTGACCACAGTGCAATTGACGAAATGGTATATCCCCGTCGCTAAATTCCCCGTGCGTAGCGCTCCTCCCCGCACGCCCCGGTTACCGCTAAACAACGTGTTATACAGTTGCACCCGGGGCATGCCTGGCTGGCAATAGAGGCCGCTGCCATAACTTGCATTGCCGGTGGCGAGATTATCCTTGACGATGCAATTTGTCATGAACAATTGACCATAGATGTTCAGCCCGGCGCCGGAATTGACGCATTCATTGCCGGCTATCAGGCAATTCCGCATAAACAACAATATGTTATTATTGCCGCTGTAGACGCCGCCGCCTATGTCCACGCAGGTATTGTCTTTGACTTGACAGTTGAGCAGCAACACATTCATAGTGATGCCGGCCAGCGATGGATAAAAATAGATGCCTGCACCGCGCCCCTGTGTGGGCAGCCCATCTGCGGTGTTTTGCTCAATCCGGCAATCGGCCACAGTTAAATTACATACATCGCGAAAACATATCCCGCCAGCATTTTGCGAAGCGTAATTCGCGGCAATTACACAATTGGAAACCAGGGTGATGAAAGCCGAAACGGCATCATAGCCGCGCGCGTGGATGCCGCCGCCCCAGCCGCTGGCAGCGGAGGTGGAGTTATTGCTGATCGCGCAATTCAGAATCTCGCATCTGCCCGACACGCCTGAATCATAAACGATGTTCATGCCGGCGCCAGTTGATGCCATGCAGTTGGTAACAGTAAAACCGTCAACCACCACGCGCAGATTCTGGCCGGACAATTCGATCCCGAGCCCGCGATTGGCCCCTCCCCCGTCAATCGCCACCTCGCCGGGAGCGCCCACTGCGCGCAATGCAACTGAATTCGTAATCCAGACCACGTTGTTGGATCCGGGCAAAGCTGAATAAACTCCCTTGCCCACCCAGACGTTACTCCCGCTTAGCGCAATGCTGACCGCTTCCTGAATATTGCTTGCCGCCGTCTCCCATGATCCATACAATCCACCAGGATCGGGCGTCTGTCCATTTTGCGCCACGAAATGGTCGGCGCTCAGGCTGACCCCCCAGCCGAGTAAAAGTCCAAGAGCGGCCAACCGCAGGCAGCAAGCGCGTGATACGGCGATAAGAACCCGATCGAGAAGATTACGGTAATCATCCGGTGAACGCATAATCTGGTTCCTTCCTGGTTATTGATTTACACCTGAATCCATGATGAGGTCAGTATGCCGCAAATGCGCGGCGCGAAGGATGAAGTTGTATAAACATACCGCGAGTCCTTCGCAACAAAGCAGATGCGGCATAATGGCCTCACCCGCAGGGCGGTCTTTCCCGTCCAACAGAGCCGTGCATTTTTAGTGATATTGTAAAACGCCATAAATTGGTGTTTATTCAGACATTATCTTAACAACATAAAATCCCGTCACGAATTCAGGTTACAGGTATCAGCATCCCACGCGCAGACAGCAGGCATTTTGCTGCATTTTCCCGCAACATGCAAGACGCCGGAATCGGACGATTTCCTTACTATGGGCGCGACAGCCCGGCTCAGGTTCCCATTAAATCGCACTCCGCGGATAATACACTAGAATACTCTATAATCCGCATGATAAACAAACCGCGCGGTTTGTCAATCATTTTCCGCCGCGGCGGCCGGAGCTGCCGCCGCTTTAATTTCCCCGGCGGCAGACCGCCAGGCCGCCAGCAGCCGGGCGGCGGTGTCCGGCGCAAACTGGTTGGAGCGGGGCGTGGTTTCATAGCCGCCCCGCCCGTAATTCCAGGGATTGGGAATGTAACTGGAGGCGATTTTCAAACTGCCGGTGCCGTTGCTCAACTCCGACACCAGCAGGTGGAATTCCGGAAAAATTTCCTTGCGGAGGGCCAGCCCGATTTCAGTGAAGGGCTCGCAGGGCAGCGAAACAATTCCCGCCCGGCCGATGAAAATACCAGTCAAAAGCATTTCAATCGGCTCGCGGAATTGGGCCATTTCGATGATTTTAGCCGCAAAACCGCGCATGACTTCCGGCGTCTTCTTCACCAGGTCTTCCGAGGTCAGCATCCTGCCCGGCGGAGCGGGCGGCAAATCCTTGTAGCGCTCCATGATCTCCCGCGCTTCGGCCAGTTCGCCTGCGGAAATTTTTCGCGGATCCAGGGCGACGCGCAGCGCGCGCGTGAAAAATGACCCGGCCGGCATGGGTTGCATGGCCGGCAGCGCCCGCCGGATGGTTTCGGCATAGCCCTGCCCGATGCGCCGGGCTTCGGCGTAACAGGTCTGGTTCTGCCCGCTCCGCACATCGAAATGGTTGATATTGCCGGAGGCGCCGATCAGCGGAATGGCCAGGCTGCCCGCGCCCAGGCATTCTTCAATGTCCCGCCGCGCGAATCCCGGCCAGTCGCCGGAAACATCATTGCCCCCGATGGTGTCGGAATGGTTGACGATGTTCGCAAGCAACACCCGGATTTTGCCGTCCCGGGCAATCGCCAGCAGGGGGATTTCCGGGTCTATTTCGCCTTCAGGCCGTTCGATGGCCGGATTCAATTTACCGGGGTTGGTCACCACTCCCCCGCCGGCCATCCAGTAGCGCCGGTTGAAAAGGAACCGGCGGTCGGCCGCGATACCGGCAAGAATTTCCCCCTCCTCCATGCCGGACAGCGCCTGCCGGAAAGCCGCCAGGGTTTGAGCAATCACAATATCAATGTAACGCGTATCCGCCGTCGGCTTTCCCTGGCGGATTTCCGGCGCCGTGTGGGTATGCGTGGCGGTTACAATCACATTCTCCGGCCGGAACTGCCGCAGGCCGGCGGCCTGCAGCGCGGCATAAAGCGCATCCGCCAGATTTTGCGAGACGTACACCAGGTCGTACTGGATTAACGCCGCCCAGTCATCGCCGCTGCGGAGCGCCAGCACCCGCACCTCGATGTCGTCCAGCACTTTCTCCCACATGCGCACGTTGAAATACCCGGCCAGCGATATGGGCATTGCCGGATTGATGCAGGCGCGCCCGATCCCGAATTCCATGCCGGCAGACGCTTGGTTTTTGGCTGCATGATGTTTTGGCATTTGTCTTACACCCCCTGTTGCTGCCGTTACGCGCCGGCGTATGCCCGGCGCACCAATCCAATCGCGCGCGGGCTGACGCTCACCGCCGCCACCCCGGTCTCGCACAACCTTTGCAGATAGGCGGGCTCGCCCGCCAATTCACCGCAGATCGTCAACGGCCGGTTGAATTCTCCGGCAGCGGCGGTGATTTCCCCCAGCAATTTCCAGAACGCCGCGCGTTCCGGGCGGTAATCATCCGAGACCAGTTCGTTGTTGCGGTCCACCGCGAACAGGTATTGGATCAGGTCGTTGGATCCGACGCTGGCGAAGTCGGATTCCGCCAGCAGTTCCCGCGCCTGCAGGCAGGCGGAAGGCACTTCCAGCATGACGCCATGCTGCAACCTGGCCGGCGGCAATCCTCGGACGGCATCCTCAAACATGGCGCGCAATTGTTGGAATTGTTCCAAATCCACGATCATGGGGTACAGCACCTGCACCGGCCCCATTGCCGCCGCGCGCGCCAGGGCCCGGGCCTGGGCGCGCCACAATTCCGCGCGCGCCAGCAGCAGCCGTCCGCCGCGGAAACCCAGGGCGGGATTCTGTTCCGGTTGAATATTCAAAAAAGGCGCGGTCTTGTCCCCGCCCAAGTCCAGCAGCCGGAAGGTCACGGGCCGCCCGTCCATGGCGCGCAGGACGGCGCTGTACTTTTCGAACTGCTCGTCTTCGGTCAGCAGCCGGTCCGCGGCGAAAAACTCAAACTCCGTGCGGTACAGACCGATGCCCTCGGCCAGGGCGGCACGCGCGGCGGCGGCGTCGGCCGCGGTGCTGATGTTGGCCAGCACACGCAAACCGTCCACCGGCGGCACGGCGCCGGCCGGCCGCGGCCGGCGCGCCGACACCGCCCGTACCATTGCCGGCGGCGGATTAACAACCACTTCGCCGGTGTCGCCATCCACCAAAACTTCGGTCCCGCAGGTCACGGCGCCGTGAATGCCCTTGATGCCCGTCACCGCCGGGATGCCCAAAGCCCGGGCGAGAATGGCGGCATGCGAAGTCTTGCCGCCGCGCTCGGTGACGAAACCCTGCACGTAGCGCGCGTCCACTTCCGTGGTCAGGGTCGGCGTCAATTCCTCGGCAATAATGATGCGGTCGCGCCCCTTGCGGCAATGGGGTTGCCCGGCGCATTGCAGGCCCGGCCGCGTATTTTCAAGGATGTCCAGCAATCTGCGTTTGATCTCACCGATGTCCGAGGCGCGTTCACGGATGTAAGCGTTGTCCAATTCCAGCAGGCGGGATTCATACTCGTCGAGCACGCGCACCACGGCTTGCGGCGCCGCAGTCTGCGCATCCACCGCAGCCCTGATTTTGGCCTGAAGCGCTTCATCTTCCAGGATGGTCGCCTGGGCTGAAAATATTTCCGCTTCGGCCGGGCCGAGACCGTCGGCAACTTTGCGGCGCAACTCCGCCAGTTGCTGCAGGGCCCGGGCAACCGCCGCCTGCAGGCGCGAAAGCTCCACCGGCGGCGACACCTCGCCGGGCGCGGGTTCCGCCAGCGGCGTATGCCGGCGGTCGTTGAACAGGCAGACGCGCGAAACCGCGGCGCCGCCGCTGACGGGAATGCCCCGCAAGTATATTGCTGCTGGCGCGGCGGAATCCGGCATAAACAAGCTGTCTCCTTGACTTTTTGGCATGGGTGTCTATTATTAACTCATCGCCCGTTAAAGCTCAACTTCAATTTTATGGACACGAACGACAGCGCCGCAGTAAAACCATCCTCGGAAACCTCCAGCGCGGCCGCAATGCCCGGCGCGGCGCCGGCGGGCGCCGGGGCCGCGCCGGAACAAAACAAGCCAAGCACCCGCAAGTTGCCGCCGGCCGTAAGGCTGGTCAAAACGGCCGCCCCGGCAGCGGCACAAGCCGCGCCCGGACCAGCCCCCGCCGCCGCCGAACAGGCCAACATCGCATTCCGCCTGCAGATCGCGGATCAAATCTGGCGCTATGTCGCCCATGGCATTGTCATGACCGACGCTGCGGGGATGGTGCTCTGCGCCAACCCGGCATTTGTCAACATGCTGCATTATACGGTGGAGCAGGAATTGCTGAACCGCAATATCCGCTCCTTCCTGGCGGTTGCCACCGACCTGGACAGTGTGATCCGCCATCTTCACGAGCGCTGCATCTGCGCCAAACGCGTCAGCGTCATTACCCGCGAAGCCGCAATGCTGCCGGCCCAAATCACCGCCTCCCCGGTTTTCCTGCCGGACGGACGGCTGCGCTACATGATTTTTTCCCTGGATGACGCCACGGCCGACCTCGAGGCGGAAAAACTGCGGGAACAGACCGCCATGCAGACCCAGGCCGCCGCCATGTCGCAGGCCCGGCTGGCGGCTATTGCCGAATTAAGTTACGCCTTGAATGACCCCCTGCAAAACCTGCTCGGCCTGGCGGAAGAAGATCAACGCGCCGATTATCAGGAACAAATCACCCGCGTGATCGAAATTGTAAGGAAGTTTTATTCGCCGTCGGAACCCCCGGCGGAATCATCGGCGGCAGATCCGGCGCCTCCGGTGGCGCAAGCGCCCGAACTGCCGGCCGGCTTGCTGACGCCCTGCGCCCGGGATACGCTCATGGTGGCGGACGATGAACCGCTGATTCGCCGATTGTTTGACCGCCTGCTTTCGGACGCATTCCCCCAACTGCGCATCGAACTGGCGGATAACGGCGAACGGGCCGTGGAACTTTTCAACCATGGCCACCACGCGGTGATTATCATGGACGTCATGATGCCCGGCATGCGCGGCGATGAGGCTTTCAAACGCATTGTCGAACTCTGCGACCGAAACCACTGGGATCCGCCGCACTTTATTTTCTGCACCGGATTCATGCCGCCCGAGGCGGTGACGGCCATCGCCCGCGACCCGCGGCACGCGCTCCTGCGCAAGCCCGTCAGCCGCAAAGAGGTTGTAGCCGTCACGCAAAGATTTCTGAGCCGCACTCCCGCCCCACCCGCCGATGAAAAAAGTTGATCTTTTATGCGCAGATTGTATGATCCGGGCTTGATGCAACTTTACGGGCAACGCGGTTCAATCCCGGCGGGCCGGGGACCGGCCACCGTCCGGCTCAGGCGGCGGGCATGGCTGGCCGCCGCATGGCTGGCTTTCAACGCCGCTGTTTTCGCGCAAACCGGCATGCAGGCTGACGCTGCTGCCGGCCGGACCGCTTCCTCGGGCCCAACCCTGATTATCCCCATTGAAGGCCCGATTGAAAAGGCGCTTTTGTATGTTATTCGCCGCGGATTGGCCCAGGCGGAAGCGCAGCAGGCCGGCGCGGTGGTTTTCGTAATGAACACCCCGGGCGGGCAGTTGGATGCCACGGAGGAAAT
This sequence comes from uncultured Verrucomicrobiota bacterium, assembly GCA_964463985.1. GTDB lineage: Bacteria > Verrucomicrobiota > Kiritimatiellia > JAAZAB01 > JAAZAB01 > JAXGPF01. The sequence goes on along the minus strand of CAYXEK010000048.1, from coordinate 15,002 downwards.
CATCCGCCTGCTCCTGCAAACGCGCGTGCCGACTTGCACCCTGGTGCAGTCGCGCGCCTTGTCGGCAGGCGCCATTATCGCCATGGCCACCGACCGGATTTACATGGTGCCGGGCAGCGTCATCGGCGATGCCTTGCCGATCATGATCACCCCCTTCGGCGGCGTCCAGGAATTGCCCGAAGCCGTCCAGGAAAAAGCCGTTTCGGGTGTCGCCGCCATGATCCGTTCAGCAGCGCAGCAAAAAGGACACGACCCGCAACTCGCGGAAGCCATGGTGCGGCGCGAATTGGAATATAAAATAGGCGACCTGGTAGTCAGCCCCGCCGGACAATTGTTGACGCTCACCGACACTGAAGCCGCCAGGCCGGTCGGCGCGGAAGGCCGGCCGTTATTATCCCGGGGGACAGTCGCCGGTCTTACGGAACTGCTGCAGCGCGAGGGCCGCGACGAGCAGCAAACGGTGACGTTGCAGGTGACCGCGGCGGAGCGCACCGCCCGCCTGATTGAATCATTTTCCGTGATCCTGCTGGCCGCCGGTCTGCTGGGCATATATATCGAATTCAAAACCCCGGGATTCGGCCTGCCGGGCATTGCCGGCATAGTCTGCCTGGCCTTGTTTTTCTGGGGACATCACATTGCCGGCCTGGCCGGCATGGCTGAAATTCTGATTTTCGCGATCGGCGCGGCCTGTCTGGTGGTGGAGATTTTCGTGACTCCCGGTTTCGGCATGCTGGGCATCACCGGCATGTTGCTGATGTTGTTTGCCGTGTTTTCGGCCATGGCCCCCAGCCTGCCGGATTTCAAATGGGCAACCATCTCCGGCGGCAACCTGCAGGTTCCTTTGATGAAAGCCGCGGGTGCCGTCGTATTAAGCGGGGCGGCGGCATGGCTGCTGGGGTCGCGCCTGCCGCGTTCAACCGTCTTCCAACGCATTACATTGCAGGCAGCCCATAATCGCCAACGCGGTTACAGCGCCGGCCCCGACACCCGCCAGTGGCTGGACCGCACCGGAAAAGCCCTGACGGATTTGCGGCCCGCGGGCATCGGCGAGGTTGACGGCCACCGGCTGGACGTCGTAACGCGGGGCGAGTACCTGCCCGCCGGCACTCCGGTCAGGATTGTGGAAACCCATGGCGCGCGGATCATCGTGGAGGAAAAGACCTGAAACCATGCAAATATTCATCCTGCTGCTAACCGCCGGCTTGTTCCTGCTGGCCGCGGAAATATTTCTGCCCGGCGGCGTTTTAGGCATTTTGGGCGGCATGGCCCTCCTGGGCGCGGTCGTTGCCGGCTTCGCGGCTTTCGGCCCGGCAATCGGCGCGTACATCGCCCTGGCGATTCTCATCGGCGGCAGCGCCGGTATTTTTTTATGGATCAAACTCTTCCCCCGCACCCGCGTCGGCCGCGCCTTGACTTTGCAGCACACCGAATCGGAATACAAGGCGTCCGACGCGGATACCCGGAATTTAGCCGGACAATCCGGCAAGGCGGTCACGGACCTGCGGCCGGCAGGCATCGCGCGGATAGGCAACCGCAAATACGACGTCGTTTCCGAAGGTCCTTTAATCGGCCGCGGCAGCGCGGTGCAAGTTTTGAAAGTTGACGGCAACCGCATCGTGGTGCGCCTGGCCGGCGGTGATACGCCCCAAGCGGTTACGCTTTGACATCGCGCGGGCAGTTATGCCATAATTTAAATGAGTGTGTGGGTTTGTGCGGACGTAAAACCTGAAAACCTGAAACTTTCAAAACGCAAGTTTTGAAAGCTGCATTACATGCAATTACCTAGGAGACCAGATATGCGGTGTTGTGCCCGTGTTTCGATAAAAATTGGGATTGCGCTGGCATGCGGAGTCTGGTGCGGCAATTACTCGGCGGGGGAAGAACCGCCCGGCCAGATGGCCGTCTCCATTCAGGAAAAAATCGCCGGGTTGGAAACGGAAGATTTGTCCCTCAACCGATACGCAATGACAGAATTGGTTAAGATCGGTCCGCCGGCGGTTGAACCGCTGATTCAATACCTGAAAAGCGAAAAGCAACTTGCCCGGCTTTCCGCCGCCGAAGCGCTGGGACTGATTGGAGACCCGCGCGCCGTGGATCCGCTGCTGGCCATGTTTAAAAACGACGATTATGCCGGACGCTGGGCGGCGGCGGAAGCGCTGGGCCGCATTCGCGACGCGCGCGCCGTGGATCCGCTGATCGAAGGACTGCGCGGCGCCAGGTCGGATCTCCGCAGCGCTATTGTTACGGCGCTAAATCAAATCGGCGACCCGCGCGCCGTGCCAACCCTGGTGAAATTTCTCAAGGACGAAAACCCCGACACCCGCATCTCCGCCGCCAGGGTAGTCGGGCGCCTGGGCGGACCGGAAGTCGCGCCATCCTTGATTCCCTGCTTGAATGACGCCAGTCCCGATGTGCGGATGCATGCCGCCGAGGCATTGGGCCGTCTGAACGCCAAGGAGGCGGTGGAACCGCTGATAGCTTTGCTGGCGGATGATCAAACCGGCGTCAGGCTGGCGGCAGCCGCCGCCCTGGGCAAAATCGGGGATTCGCGCGCCGTTCAGCCGTTGGTGGAGGCCTTGCAGCCGCATGACGCCGAACAGCGCATAACCGTGGCCCAGGCCGTCGGGCTGCTACGCGATCCCGCAGCAACACAGCCATTGATTGCCCTGCTGCGCGACGAACGCGAACCGGTGCAGACGGCCGCCATTGCGGCGCTGGAGCAAATGGGAGCAATCGCGGCGCCGGATTTAATCAACTGCCTGAGCGATTATTCCAGCCGCATCTGCGCCACCGCCGCCCGTCTGCTGGGACAAGCCGGCGTTTCGGAAGCCCGGGAACCGCTGATCGCCCTGCTCAAGCATCCGGATGACGGCGTGCGCCAGGCAGCGGCCGCCGCGTTGAACCGTCTGGGCTACGCCCCTGAAACGCTGGAACAACAGATCACTTTTTACATCGCCGGCGGCGACTGGCGCGCGTTGCTGGACGCCGGCGCACCGGGATTTGACATCCTGCTGGCACGCCTGTTAAGCGAAAACGCCACCGAACGCATCCTGGCGCTGGAAGCCATGGAACATGTCGGCCGCAGCAACATCGCGCCCTTGCTGGAATCCCTGAAAAACACCAACGCCTCCATACGGATTTTCACCGCGGAAGCCCTGGGTAATATCGGCAACGACCAGGCCATCGAGCCGCTGACCGCCCTGCAAAGCGATGAGAACGAATATGTGCGCAAATATGCCGCCCGCGCCCTGAATCAACTCGGGCGCGAAGTGCCCGTCCCCGAGCCCGCGCTGCTGCGTTTTGAAGAGCGCCCCGCCGGCGAGGCATCCGCGGCGGAGACTCCGGCTCCGCAGGAAATTCCTGCCGCAGCAGAGAGCACCGCCACAAACTCCGCTGACGGCAGCGCCACCACCAACGTTCTGGGGGATATTCCCTTGTTGACCTTCTGATGCACCAACGATTTTTTTGCCCGCAATTAGCCCTGGCCGCATGGCTATTGGCCTTTACCGCGTCCGCCATTAATCTGCAGCGCTTCAACGGCCCGTTCGTCTTGCCGGCGGAATCCAATTTGCCGCCGGAGACCGCGGTTATTGCCGAAAGCCTGGACATCGCCGGACGCGCGGAAGACGACGTGTTTCTCCTGGCTACCGGCGCAGGCTCTCTGCGCCAGCCGGCCGGCGCCGGTAACATCAACCTGCTGGGCGAATTCGGAAATGACGTCTGGGCATGGGGCCGCCGCATCAACCTGAACGGCATCGTGCATGACCATGCCCGTATGGGCGGATTCAGCATCGCGATCCAAGGACAGGTGCGGGGCAACGCGCTCCTGGCGGCCAACAATATCCACCTGGCGCGGACGGGAATATTGGCCGGCGATGCGCAGCTTTTCGGCGAAAACGTGATCTGTGAAGGCGCCGTCACAGGCCGGCTGACGATTGTCGCCGGCAAAGCCACCCTCGCCGGCCATTGCGGCGGAGATGTGACAGTCAAGGCGCAGGACCTGGTGATTCTACCGGAAGCGGCGATCAACGGCAACCTGGACTATTGGGCGCCGCAAGCCGTCACCCTGCCGGACCAAGCGGCGGTCAAAGGCAAATTCCGGCGTCACAAGCCGCCGACCGCCAAACCGGTCAACAAAATCATGGCGGGCCTGCCCATGACCATCTGGGGATATCTCAGTTCCCTGTTTGCGGGATTGTTGTTCGTGCTGTGCTGTCCGCTGACAGCCGCCGGCGCCGGGTTGAATGCCCGCCATTTACCCGGACGCAGCGCGCTGGCAGGCCTGATCTGGATGGCCGGCGCGCCGGGATTGGCGATATTGCTGATGCTCAGCATCGTCGGATTGCCCGCGGGATTGCTGTTGGCGGTGTTTACCGTCATCCTGATTTACCTGGGAAAAATCGTGATGGCCCTGGCCTTGGGACTGCTTTTGCTGCGGCCGGCACGCCTCCTGAACCGCCGCAGCCTGATTGGCAGGATAGCCCTGGGACTGGGTATCGTCCAAATCGCAGCTTTCCCGGTATCGCCCTTCATGATCTGGTTGATAGCCGCGGTGCTGGGCGCCGGCGCCCTGTTGCGGACCATTTTCGGAGGAGCCCGGCCGGCAGGAGGCGGGAACGTTCAACCGCCGGCGGCTTGATCATCAACCTCGCGGCGCGTCAGCCATACGCTCTGCAGCGGTTCCAATTTCCAGCCGGCGCCATTGCCCGTCCGCCGTGAAATCAGGTCGCGGCAATTTACCGGATGCAAGCCGGCCTCTTCCAGCAAGGCGGAATCCAGAAGCGCCGGAACGCGGCCGAAATTGCTGGCCGCCAGGATAGGCGCTCCGCCATCGGGCGCCGCGCGCGCCAGGGCAAACACCCGGGCGCCGGCATGCAGCACCCGCTGCGAACCGCCGGGATGAAAAGCCGGCTGGCGGCTGCGGATGCGGAGCAGCCGCAACACCGCATGAAAAGCGCGGCTGGGCGTTGTCTGATGATCGGCCAGCGCCGCATCCACCTCCGGCAGGTTGAACTTGCGGCGGTTGATGGCGCGCGCCTGGCCGGTGGACTGGACTCCTTCCGCGTTGTTACGGTCGGCCAGCAGACTGTTGAAATAAACCGCCGGCACTCCCTGCAAGCCCAAAACGACCGTCTGGGAACAGATAAACCGCGCCAATTGCAGTTCGGCATCGCCCGGGCCGCCGCCATCCGGCTCCGAGAGCGCATCGTAATAAGTAATATTCAACTCGTAAGCTTCGTCCCGCCCGTCCGGCGCCTGGCGGGTGGAAACATGCCCCCCGCGGCGGCGCACGGCATCCGCCAGGCGTTCGATTTCCTCCGGCGGCAAAAGCCCCTGTAACGGCCGCACGCCGATGCCGTCATGGGAGGCGGTAAAATTCAAAAAGGCGCACCCGGACGGCGGGGGCTCCAGCGCGCCCGCCCAGTCTGAAAGATGGCGGGCATCGCCCGCCAGCAGGGCGTGCAGCAGCAGCGGCGGCAAGGCGAACTGGTATACCAGGTGGGCCTCGTCGCCGGCGCCGAAGTAACTGATGTTTTCCGCGTGGGGCACATTGGTTTCAGTCAGCAATTGCGCGTGCGGCGCGGTCAGGTTGATCAGGTCGCGGAACAACTTGACCACCGCATGGGTTTCCGGGAGGTGGATGCATGGCGTGCCGTTTTTCTTCCAGAGATAAGCGATAGCGTCCAGGCGGATGATGCCGGCGCCCATGCTGATATAAAACAAAAGCAGGTCCAGGAATTCAAACAGCACATCCGGATTGGCATAATTTAAATCAATTTGATCGGCGCTGAAAGTCGTCCAGAGATGTTTCTGGCCCCAGCGCGTGGCGACTGGCGTCAGCAGCGGCAATGACCGCGGACGGATCACTTGCCGGTAATCAGCCGCGGGATCGGCTTCAATGAAATAATCGCGGGCCGGCGCGACTCCGGCGGTATAATCCTGGAACCAGCCGCTCCGGCGGGATACGTGGTTCAGCACCAGGTCGAACATCAATTGAAAATGTTCCGATAATCGCCGGATGTCATCCCATCCGCCCAGCGCCTGGTTGACCAGGCGGTAATGGATCACGGAAAACCCGTCGTCCGATGAATAAGGGAAAAACGGCAGCAGATGAATGGTCCGGAAAGCCCGGGCAAAATGGCGGTCGGCGAATTTTTTCAACGTTCGCAAGGGCGGCTCGCCGGGCGCGCGCAACACATCGCCGTAGGCGATCAGCACGGAATCATGCTGGTCCGGCGCGGCGGCGGTGCGGTCTTTGCCTTCCAGGCCTACCCCGTAACGGCCGGGCAGCATGGCAAAGCGCTCCAGGCAAGCGTCGGCGCGGTCGCCGTAAAGCAGGCTCAGCCGCTCCCGCACATGGCGCAGCGCGGAGCGGTAAAATTCAATGTTGTTGATCATGCAATGCGTCCGCCTTTCGTTGACCAGGCGGCCTGCGGCCACAATCCTACTACGCCTACGGCTACGAAGGACACCGCCCAAGAGGCCGCAGGCCGCCGTCGAAAGTACAAGCTGCAAGTGCAAGCTTTCCATGAGCGGAGTCAAATGTTATGGTTTGATCCGGAACTAATCCGGAATCATCTGTCTCGCTCGCTCACGGGCTGACTATATCCAGTTGCTACTGGACAAGCCTGCACCTGTCGCCTTCACTTTCACTGTGCCTTAAAATGCGGTAACTGCCCTCTGATTTTTTCTTGTTTTTTTGGGCAGTTGCCGTATTTTAAGGCGCTAATCCAGCCCGCGCACATTCGTGATCAAGGTGCGCAGGCTGCGGCGCAAAACATCAAAACTGTAATGGCGCGCGGCCACGGCGTAATTATGCTCGGTGATCGCCTGGCGGTAAGCCGGATTTTCCAGCAGCCGGCGGACTTCCGCCGCGACCTCCGCCGTGAGAAAACCTTCCATGACCGGCAATTTAAAGCCGCGCGGCTCGATATCGCGCCCGAAAATGGCATAGCGGTTAACCAGCACGGGCTTTTTGAAATAAATCGCCTCCAGCAAAGCGTTGCCGAACCCCTCGTAAATGCTGGGATATGTCACCAGATCGGCATGGGGATAAATATCCCACAGCGTATACATTTTCTGGCCGGCGCCGTTCAACTGGCGGGTTTCGCTGACGCGCGTGGCGAAAAATCTCAAATCCACGCCGGCTTGGCGCGCGTTTTCCGCCAGCATGTTGTGGTATTCATAGCCCTCGTCCCCGGCTTCATGGGTGACGACCAGTTTGTAGCGCGGGTTCCCCAGCATCTTTACCAGGGCGATGGCATGCTCGATGCCCTTGCGCGGCACTATCCGCGTCGGCTGCAAAATCAGCACATCGCTCGCCGCCAACCCCATTTCCGCGCGGAGGTCGCGGGTGTAGGCATCCGCCGGCGGCGGCGGATGCGCGAAGTCCAGCACGTTGGGCACCAAGATTGAGGAAACCGCCTTGCGGCGCGCCAATTCTTCGCGGGCCGCTTCATTGATGACCACATGCTGCAAATTCGGGTCGCGGGGCGGGAAACACATGTCCAGGTAATCCGGCACCACATTCACGGAATAACGGCTGCGTTCCCAGTAAAAATCGTGATGATGGGCAATCGCCGGGAGTGTGGTCTCCGCCAGCAACTCGGTCAAGGCCAAGCCCAGCGGCAGGTGCATTGGAATGCTGACCGCGTTTTCCAGGACCAGCAGGTCTATGCCGAATCCGCGGATGAATTCATGCAAAGTCTGCTTGAGGTAGGCGGCCAGGATGTGAATGCGCTCGGTTACCTGCGGCGGACGGAATTTCCGCCCCCAGATCTGGCCGTTGATCCAGTCGTTTTCCGGATGGGAGAACATCGCCTCCGGCACGCACAGGCTGGTCTCCAGGGGATGATCCAGCCGACCGGCATACCAATAACACCGATGTCCCGACTCCGCCAGCGTTTGCGCCCACTTCAGCGCTTCCAGCGAAACGCCGTCCGTGCCGGCAAACCGCGTTGATATGAAACCTATGTTTTCCGGCATATTCCGCCCTGCTCCAGGCCGCCCACGCTCACACCCCGGCAGTGCCGCCGACTTGCTCCACCGGCACCGCGCCGGACAATTTATTCGCGCCGGCCAGATGTATGGTCTGGGTGGGGAAGGCAAATTCTATGCCGGCCGCATTGAACCGGCGAAGCAACTCCAGGTTGAATTTTTCGCTGAACGCCATGTAAGCCCAATAATCGGGAGGATGGTACCAGTACAGCGCCAGAAGATTCAACCATGCCCCCTCGAATTCACTGAAATAAACACGCGGCGGGAAGTCGGGGTGCATTCCTTCGTGATTCTCCAGCAATTGCCTGATGATGGCCAAAGCCTCCTCCACCTTGGCCGGCGGCGTGTCATAGGTAATCGCGATATTGGCCAGCCGCCGGATATGCTTGCGCCGCCCGATGTTGCATATTGATTTATTTGCCAGTTCGCCGTTGGGAAAAATCACCAAATGCCCCTCCAGGGTGCGCACGCGGGTGGAGCGGAAACCAACTTCCTCAACCATGCCGTCGTAACCGTCCACCACCACGCGCTCGCCCAACTCGAACGGCTTGTCGGAGAAAATCACCAGCGACCCGAAAAAATTCTTGATCGTTTCCTGCGCCGCCAGCGCAACGGCCACGCTGCCGATGCCGATGCCCGCCAGCAGCGAAGTTACCGGCTTGTCGCTGAGAATGGTGGCAATCTGCAGCAGGGCCAGCACTATGATCGTAATCCGCAGGCTCTTGCGCACCATCGGCACCAACATATCATCCAGCTTGCTGGCGGTGCGTGCGGCCGCAGCGGCCAGCCAGGAATCAACGGCGTCCACCAGGCAGTACGCCGTGAAAGCCAGGGCGCAGACGAACAAAACGCCGGCGGCCGGGCCCGCCACGCGCGCGGTATGTTCGGTCAGATTCAGGAAAAACATCCCCGCATTCAAACCCAAGGCAAACGCGACGATGCCGGCGGAGCGGGCCAATGCGCCGAGCAAGGCGGCCATGACGGGAGAGCGGGAATCCGTGGCGGCCCGGGCGGCCGCCGCCGACAGTAAATAACGGGTCAAGCGCCCGGCAGCCAGCATGACCAGGATTGCGCCGAACAACAGCATCAAGCGCCACAATTCATTGCCGGCAATGACAGGCTGCGATAGAATATGCATTATATTGCTGGACATAAATGGTTTTACAGTTTATTATAAAAGCTGTCATAATGATCCGCAAGGTTTTTCGGAACAATACGTCAGATTGCAAGCAGGGGCGAAGCCGCGAAGCGGGCAATCTCCCCTTGCATTCAACCGCCGGAGAAAGCCATCCAAACACCATGTCCGGATGATAACACCCAATTATGCGCCAGCGGACGGATGCCAGCATGCCAACTGAATTTAATGCCGCCAACCTCGAATCAATCCTTGCGCAATTGCCCCGGCTGCGCAAGATGGCGTCGGAATTGCAGGACGTCCTCCTGGCCAATCTGGTGATGCTGGGCGAAATCAACGCGCCATCAGGGGAAGAACAGCCGCGCATGCAATTGTGGCTGCAGCGCCTGGCCGAAAATGGAGCGCAAAGCTGTTCGCTGGACGAAATGGGAAACGGCTGCGGCGTGCTGCCCGGGCGTTCCGGCAAACGCACCATTCTGCTGGCCACCAATGCCGACACCCTGCCGGCGGATGCGTCCGAACGCGGGATCGAGTTGAAAGCAGACCGTGTCAGCGGACCTTTTGTCGGCGATAATTGCCCGGCGCTGGCGGCGCTGCTTTCCCTGCCGGCTTTCCTGGAACACCTGGGATGGCATCTGCAATCCGACGTGGCGTTGCTGGGCGCCGCCCGTTCGCTGGGTCGGCACAACCTCGAAGGCATACGTTTTTTCCTGAACAACACCCGCCTGCCCGTGCAAACCGGCATCTGGATGGAAGGCGTGCAGCTCGGACGGTTGAATTACATGTGCCTGGGGCTTTTCCGGGGCGAAATCACCTGCCGGGTGCCGGATGATTACAATTGGGCGCAATTCGGCGCCACCGGTTCGATCCTGCCGATGAATGATGTGATTGCCCGCATCAGCCAGATACCCCTGCCCCGCCGGCCCGCGGCCGGCATTGTGCTGGGATCCATCAACGGCGGCGTGGATTACCAGAACATCGCCAAGCAGACCATGCTGCAATTTGAAGTTCGCAGCGAGTCGGGCGAATTGGCGGAAACCCTGCGCGGCCAGGTGCAGGATATCGTGGATGAAGCTGCTGCCCGGACGGGCATGTCCATCGTCTTGCGCGAAGTGGCATTCCGCCGGCCGGGCGGGCTGGAAATAGCACATCCGCTGGTCCGCAACGCCCGGGGCATCATCTCGGCCCTGGGCATACAGCCGATGATATACCCCACAACCACGGCCCTCTCCGCTTTTGTTGACGCCCGTATTCCGGCTGTTACCCTCGGCTTCACTTCCGGCCAGCGCCAGAATGAATCCGGCGAAATGAGCGAATGGGTCAGTATTCCCGACATGTTCGCCGGCATGGCGCAATTGGCCGCCATGCTGGCTGCAATTGATGGAGATTCCAGCCATGCCGGCTAAAGCAACTGCCAGCCCAGCGGCCTCCCGCCCGACCAAGGATTCCGCCGCTTTGAATGCCTGGGTTAAAACCCACACCTTCCACCATTCCCAATTCGCGGATATCCGCCGGCTGGTGGCACAGAAGCAGCGCCAGAAATTAAGCGTTTCTTTGTGCATCCCCACGCTCAATGAGGAAAAGACCATCGGCAAGGAAGTGGTGATTTTCAAATCGGAATTGATGAGCCGGTTCCCGCTGCTGGACGAAATCGCCATCATTGATTCCGGTTCTTCCGACCGCACCTGCGAGGTGGCCGCGGCGTTCGGGGCCGACGTTTACAGCGCCGCGGAAATTCTGCCGGAAACCGGCATGCGCCGCGGCAAGGGAGAAAATCTCTGGAAAGCCATCTACCAGTTGCGCGGGGATATAATTGTTTACGTGGATGCCGACATCAAAAACATTCATGCCCGTTTTGTTTACGGGCTGCTCGGCCCGCTGCTGGCCGATCCGTCCATCAAATACGTCAAGGCTTTTTACGATCGGCCGCTGGCCTTTTCCAGGGGGGTCCGGACTTCCGGAGGGGGGCGGGTGACGGAAATCCTGATCCGGCCGCTTTTTTCACTGTTTTTCCCGGAGTTGACCGCCATCATCCAGCCGCTGTCCGGAGAATATGCCGTGCGGCGGGAGGTGCTGGAAAGCATACCGTTTCCCATCGGCTATGGAGTGGAAACTTCGCATCTGATGGATGTCTATGCCCGCTGGGGGCTGGACGCCTTTGCTCAAACCGATCTTGATCAGCGGATCCACCGCAACCAGAGCACGCGCGATCTGGGCAAAATGGCTTTTGGAATTCTCCAAACTTTTTTGAAGAGGGCGGCATCCATGGGCGTCCTGTCTGAATTGCCGGCCATGCACCGGCATTTGCGGCAATTCATGGCGCAGGCCGACACCTTCGCCCAGGTCGAACAGCAGATCGTCGAGGAGGAACGCCCCCCCATGCGGGAGAATCCCGCTTACCGCCGGAAATTCGGGAAGACGCCGGGCACCGACGACAGGCCGTGAATTGGGAAGCAGTGTTCGTTGTTCGGCGCAGAAAGTGTGTGGGTGCGTACGCGGGTGGGTATGTGTGATTCCTGGAGGGCGAACCGCGGTGAGCCGGTCATAGCACCTCTGCCTTCAAAAGTCTCGGCCGGCGTGGAAGCCGGCCCTCCAAGAACATATAAAACACAGGTTTTTGGAGGGTCGGGTTACACCCCGACCGTTCTGTGCGGACTTTTGAAACTGAATCATTAATAACCCCTTAAAACTTCCAAAACGTTAGTTTGGGAAGTTGCTCATGCGCATTGCCATTGTCCACTACCACCTGCAGCCCGGCGGCGTCACGCGGGTAATCGAACATGCCGCCCGCAGTTTAGCCAGCCTGGGCGCCCGCGTCGCCCTCCTGTACGGCGGCGGCACATGCGCCACGGATGCGGCGGAATTTCCGGGCGCGGCCCTGTCCGGGCTCGCTTATTCCGCGGGCCCCGGGCGGCCGGCGGAACTGGCGCGCCGGATGCGCCTGTCGGCGCGGCGCCTGCTGGGCGGCCCGCCGGATGTCTGGCACATTCACAACCACGCGCTAGGGAAAAATCCCGCGCTGACCGCCGCTTCATCCTGGCTGGCGGAGCGCGGCGAACGACTCCTGCTGCAAATCCACGACTTTGCCGAAGATGGCCGCCCGGCGGAATTCCAGAGCCTGGCGCGCCACCTGGTCCGGCATGATTTTCGCCGGCTGGGACGGGCGATGTATCCTCAAAATCCGCGCGTGCATTACGCGGTGTTGAATACCCGTGATGCCGGCTTCCTGAAACATGCCGGCGTTCCGGAAGAGCGCCTGCACCTGCTGCCCAATCCGGTAGCCTTGCCGGCTTCGGACAGCCAGCGCCAGGATGATTCAGCAGGATCATGCTGGCTTTACCCCACGCGCGCCATCCGCCGCAAAAACCTCGGCGAGTTTCTGTTGCTGGCGGCGCTGGCGCCGCCCGGAGCCCGTTTCGCGGTCACCCTGGCGCCGAACAATCCCGCCGCCCGCCCAGTATACGCCGCATGGGTGCAACTGTCCCACAAATTGAAACTCCCGTTAGCATTCGAAGTCGGCCGGCGCACAGGAGCGGATTTGCAGACACTGCTTTCGGAAGCCGCCGCCGCCGTCACGACCAGCGTGGGTGAGGGATTCGGCATGGCTTTCCTGGAACCATGGATGGCAGGTTGCCCGGTGGCTGGTCGCGATTTGCCGGAAATCACGCAGATGTTTAAAAATGATGGGGTTGACCTCTCCGGCCTCTATCGAAGTCTGGACATACCGGTGGAATGGGTCGGCCTGCCATCGTTGCGGCGGCGAATCCATGCCGGCTTGCGCGCGCTTTACGACGCCTACGGCCGCGCGCCCGGCCGCGGCGACCTGGAATCGGCCGTGGCGGCCGCCATCCGCGGCAACTTGGTGGATTTCGCGCGGTTGGATGAGCCCATGCAGGCCGTCGTGCTCCGGGAACTCGCAGCAGGACGCTTGAGCGCGCATGATATTGCTCCGACAGCAAATTTTTTGCGGCATGATCCGCGTAGGAATCTGCGTCAAATTGCGGTAAACAAGCGGATTATCCAGCGCAATTACAACCCCGGCGCCTATGCGCGGCGATTGGAAAACATTTTCTCTGACCTGATGTCCGTTCCAGCCGGCGGAACTTCCGATGCTGAAATTGCAGAAGAGCGGCTGCTGGACGATTTTCTCGCGCCGGAAAGGTTTTGCCTCCTGCGCACATAAAACGGTAAAGATCAGTCTGTGTTCGGTGTTCGCAGACTACGGCGGATACTTCGTTGTAGCGCCGAACTGTGTTCGGCATTCGGTGAAGAATGTGGTTGGGTATGTGGGTGGGTGCGTATGTGTGATTCCTGGAGGGCGAACCTGCGGTGAGCCGGTCGAAGCCTGGCGGAGGCGGGCGTGCCGCATTTTGGACTGCGGTGGCTCGACACCGCTTTTCTGTTGCGGCGTCAGGTCTTGCGGGTTAAACGCAATCCTGTAAAAGCGCAGTCGAGCCTGCGCACTCCAAAGCCGCTTCGCGGCAGAAGACTGTGCGAAAGCAACGAAAGCGTCTTGCCTGTGCCGGCTTGATTGTACCTAATCGCAGATGCGCCCGAAACAGTGGCATATCGTGGAAAAGTATGGCGCGTTTCATGCCAGCCTCATATACTCTCCCTGAACGAGTGTTGCGCGAATTTGACACGGGGCGATTATGACCTGAATTTTGCGGCGCACAAGTTTGGCGCAGGGCGCGGCGCGCGGGGTGCCGCTTTATAAACATACCGCAAAGCCCCGCGCAACAAAGCCCTGCGCCAAAAACTTGTCCGCCATAGTCAGACGACGGCGGATCGTGCGGCCGGCGGCCGGCTGTGTCCGCCATAGCATTCCGTGCGACGGCGGGCGAATGTTGGTGTTGCCGGAATCGGCGCTTATGTAACCATATGGGTGATAATAGATAACTGTGCAAAATTTATTTTGTACGCGCTATGATTGCTTTAAATCATTTCCACACCAATACTCGTGCAAAATTCAGGTATGACAAATGAGCAAACATTAATTTCCGCAATCAAGGCGCTGACTCACCCCATGCGCCCTGCCCCGCCGACTCCGGCGCCGGCGGCTTGTTGCCCCAGCCTGCCCGGCATCCGCGCCGTGTTGTTTGACGTTTACGGCACATTGCTGCAATCCGGCAGCGGCGAAATCGGCCTGGCCGATGCCGGCGCGGCGGATCGCGCGGAATTTTTCCGCGCGGCGCTGGAAGCTGCCGGAATTCGCCCGGCCGGCGCCGATGCCGGCGCCATCGGCGCGGCAGCCCTGCCGGCCGCCATCCGCCGGGCGCATGGTGCCGCGCGCGCCGCCGGTGCGGCATACCCCGAAGTGGATATCGAAGACATCTGGCGGACGGTCCTGGCGGAATTACATCGCGCCGGGTTGGCGCCGGCGGATGTTGACGGCCGGCAAGTCCGCCGCGCGGCAGTGGAATACGAATGCCGCGTTAATCCCGTCTGGCCCATGCCGGGGTTTCCGGCATGCCTGGCGCCCTGGCGTAAAAACGGCATCCTGCTGGGCATTGTATCCAACGCCCAGTTTTTCACGCCCCTGCTTTTCCCGGCGCTAACCGGACATGGATTGCCGGCGTTGGGATTTGAGCCGGAGATTTGCGTGTGGTCTTACCGCGCCGGTCTCGCGAAACCGGCGCCTGAATTATTCCAGGCCGCTCTGCATACCCTGCGTGAAAAATACGGGATACGGCCGGCGAGCGTGTTGGCAGTGGGCAATGACATGCTGAACGACATCGCGGCTGCGGCGGCCTGCGGCTGCCGGACGGCGCTGTTTGCGGGCGACGCGCGCTCGCTCCGGCTGCGCGCCGGCGATCCGCGCTGCGCCGGCATCAAGCCCGACTGGATCATAAACGATCTGCGGCAATTG
>CAYXEK010000047.1:7598-26175 GCA_964463985.1 uncultured Verrucomicrobiota bacterium | reverse complement strand
CCGGCGGCATTGTCGGCAGCACCGGAGACGCGATTCCCTTCACCCGTTGCATCAATATGGGCGATGTCACCGGCTATCAGGGCGCGGGCGGCATCGTCTATAATGTCGATGCATTTGCAGGACCGCTGGCCTATTGCTATAACAGCGGCGCGATTCAAGCCACACATGGTGACGCGGGCGGTCTGGCCGGCGGCCTGACCGGCCAGGCCACGACCTACAGCCTTAACGACGGCACGGTGACGGCCAGCGGCACAGCCTGCATGACGGCGCCGACCACCGGAGCGGCAGTCTATTACCACGCTGCCGGTGTTCTTTACAACGCGGATGGCACGCCTGCCGGCATCAGCGAGACCGCCGCCTGCGACGCCCTGAACACCGGTTTGGCGGCCGGCAGCGAGTTCTGGGGCATCAGCGCCGCCTCGGGACAGGCCTATCCGGCTATTTTCTGCGCAATGCCGTCCGAGGTTTGGGTGGACGATAATTACACTTCCGGCAGTTGTGGTGGGCACGTGTGGAACTATGACGCCTTCACTAATATCCAGGCTGGTCTGGACGCTGTGTCCACCGGCGGCACAGTCAATGTGTCGGCAGGGACATACGCTGAAAATCCAGTGCTTGACAAGGCCGTTACGGTGCAGGGATCTGGGCGGACAACGACAATTATAGACGGGTTTGCAACTCTTTCCGGGGATGGCGCCGTCATTAGCGGCTTTAGCGTGGGGAATGCGGCGAGCGGAGCTTTTATCAGCGGCGATGGCTGCATTGTTGATGACTGCACCGTGTGGGCGGGAGATACCGCGGCAACCCACACTTTCCAGATATATCCGGCCAGCGGGGCCGCGAATGTGACCATCAGAAACAGCCGGGTGGAAGCGCGAAAAGATGGATATACACCGATTTATGTCGAGATTAACGGACCGTTGGACGGATTGCTTGTCGAAAATTGCGAATTGATCGGGACGTATGGGATCAGTTCGGCTTTCGGCGCGAAGAATTTCACCATCCGCGGCAACATGATGACGCCTTACGCCGGCATAACCCCGAAGTATGGCATCAGCTTGAAGACCCCCCTGAGCGGGGTGGTGATTGAACGAAACACCGTCAGTGGTTTTCGGAACGGCGTCAAGCTGGATAACAGTCTTGAGAATCTGGGGGACGGGGCCATTGATATCCACGGCAACACGATCATTTCCTGTTCCGAAGAGGAAATATGTCTGAAGCGCGGGAAAGACGTTGTGATTTACGGGAACACGCTGGTTGGCAATGCCGGTTATCCATGCGTGCGCGTATATAATGATTATGCAGATCTCAATGTTGTGCGGATTATTTCCAATTCCATCACCGGTCCACTGGGAGTGCAGAACGACCAGGCGTCCGATGTCAGCGCTGAGTTTAACTGGTGGGGCAGCGCGCAAGGTCCCGCCGGCACGGCGAATCCGGGAGGCGATGGCGCATCCATCAGTGCAAACGTAAGCTTCAGTCCATGGCTTGGGGATGGGACGAATACGGAACCTGAACCCGGTTTCCATCCGAATCCGCTCCCGATTTACTACACGCCAGCCGGTCTGGTTTTCACGACGCAGCCGGGCGGGGGGCTGCCGGGAAGCCCATTCGCACAGCAGCCGGTTGTGGCCATGCTCAACGAGATTGGCGGGGTGGCCAGTCAGTTCCAGGGTCAAGTCACCCTGGCCGTCGGCGCCAATCCCGGCGGTGGAACGCTGGGCGGCGTTACCGGCATGACGGCGCTCAATGGGACGGCCGCATTCACCGATCTGGCGCTCGACAAAGTGGGCGTGGGTTATACCCTGTTGGCGTCAGTTGCCGGTTATCCCTCGGTTACCAGCGCGGTATTTAATGTAAGCAAGGCCGACCAGACAATTGAATTCCCTGCGATTCCAGACCAGGTGGCGACCGGCAGGGTTGTGTTAAGTGCGACGGCTTCGTCGGGGCTGCCGGTGTCTTTTGCGGTTGATGCGGGCCCTGGTCAGATCATCAGCAATATCCTGACATTTACCGGCGCCGGCATTGTCAGGGTGGTAGCCATCCAGGCTGGGGATGCAGTCTGGAACCCGGCGCCGAACGTTACCAACAGTGTCGCGGTGCGCGATGTATCGAACTTGGCGGCGCCGCAGAACCTGGCGGCTTCGGATGGGACTTTCACGAATCAGGTGGCTTTGACCTGGATACCGGTGTACGGCGCAACCGGCTATGAGGTTTGGCGCGCAACAGCGAATAACGCCGGGGCGGCAGTTTGCCTGGGCCGGGTAGGCGCGCCGGGGTATGCTGACGCCAGTTCGGAGGTGTTATCGGCGATCCGGTATTATTACTGGGTCAAGGCCTGCAACAGTGCGGCTACGAGCGACTTCAGCAATGTGGACAGCGGGTTCTGCCGGTTGAGCGATGATCCGGCAATTCTCAGCGGACAACCGATGGTCGGCGATTACGACGGGGACGGCAAGGCCGATCCGGCGGTCTATGATCTGGCTACCGGCCGGTTGTACGCCTGGCTGTCGGCGTCGGCTTACGGGCTGACGGCGCCGGTGGCGACCTTTCAGGTAGCGGCGGCAGATTTGCCCGTGACGGGCGATTTCGATGGCGATGGGTTGGCGGACCCGGGGGTATTTCAAAATGCGGCGGGCGCCTGGTACGTCTGGCGGTCGGGCGCCGGGTATCAGCGGCTGGGTCCCGCGGTATTCGGTGTGAATGCCGAAGATGCGCCGGCACCGGTGGATTACGATGGCGATGGTCTGGCCGATCCGGCCGTATACCACTCAGCCAGCGGGGAATGGTATGCGTGGCTCTCCAGCGGCGGCTATGCCATGGCCGGCCCGCTGGTGATGGGGACCCCTGGCGAAGGAGTGGCGGCGCCGGCGGATTACGATGGCGACGGCAAGGCCGATCCGGCCGTATACCACTCAGCCAGCGGGGAATGGTATGTGTGGCTCTCCAGCGGCGGCTATGCCATGTCCGGTCCGATCGCGATGGCGACGCCCGGCGAACACCTGGCAGTGCCGGCGGATTATGATGGCGACGGCAAGGCTGATCCGGCGGCTTATATTCCCACCAACGGGGTTTGGCGCGTCTGGCAATCCGGTAATGGCTATACCTTGCTGGAAGCGCCGCTGCATTAAAGTACTCTATCCGGTATTCGGCCATAATCCAAGCGCTCTCCGCCGTCAAGACTGGCGGCGGAGAGACTCGCGGCACCCTCGTGCCCATATCCCGGCCACGGCTGCAATGTCCGTCAGGGACCCCTGTCGGCATTTGCGCCGGCCGGCATTCGTGCTTGACGGGGTTCGTGCATTTCCTTAATCTGACCGAGCTAGTTTGATGTGTTTTTGCATCCGTTTCCGAACATGCCGACTTTGAAAATACTTGCATGGGTTGGACGCTGGTTCCTGACGGCGCTGCAATGCGGCGCGCTGGCCCTGTTCCTGCCGGCCGCCCCGGCGTCCGCCGCCGCGGACAACGTTCCGGCGCAAAAGTCGGTGCTGAGCCCTGAAAAAGCCGGCAAGGCCGAAGGCGCCGCCGCCGATTATGCGCGCAGAGCGGTGATTTGCGAATGGCTGGCGGGCAGACATGCCGCCCTCCAGGATGCGCCTTATGCCAGGTTGCAGGAGCTTTGCCAGGCTGCTGCGGAGCAGAAATGGCGCGCTTGGCAGGCGTATCATTTTGACGATGCCGAATTGCTGAAACAAGCCGAGACGGCGTGCAAGCCGCTGGTGAAACAGGTCGGCGAGCAGGAAAAAGCCCTGAAAGCCGCCGGGCTGCCGCGTCCGGACCTCAAGGCGCTGGCCGCCGCGGGCGCGGAAAACCCCGAGCGGGCGGGGCAAATCGCCGATAGCGAACGCGCGGCGCTGAATTGCGCGCGGCAGTCCCATATCCACGCTTTCCATGCCGAGCGCCGGATAGACAGCCAGCAGGCGTATCATGCGGCGATGGCGGAGGGATATGCCGCCCTGGCCTGGCAGCATTGGCTGGTCTGGCGGGCATGTTACCTCAACGATATTGATACCATGGTTAAGGCGCAGGCCAATGTCCGCATCCTGCAGCAACGGCTGGAAAACTGCCGGCAGCAGGACGGCCGGAGCCCTGCGGTCCGGCGGCTGGACGCCGGATTGATATCTGCCAGCGAAAAGCTGGCCGTCAACCACGGCATGCTGGCGGTCAAATGCGGGCAAATGGCGGTGCAGGCGGATTGCGAGTTGAAAAAAATTTACCTGGCCCTGGCCGAAAACTATCGCGACTCGTCGCAGTTGCGCCGCAAGTTGGCCAATGCCGCCGCCGGCATGGACGAACGCGCCGTAGCCGAGTTGAAAATTAAAATATTGAAGCTGCGCGATGCCCGTAAACTGCTTTGGGAAAACGAAGATAAAGCGCTGGATGATCTGAAGAACGATCCGGAACAGGCGGAATTGCGCCGTAAAATCGCCGAGTTCAAACGCGAATACCAGGACTTGCGCAAACAGGTCGAGAATCTCAATGACCTGGATTGAACCTTTATCCGGCAGTTGAATTCCGCCGGTATTTATTCCATCAGTGAAGCCTGGGCCCGCAAGAGATCGTGCAGGGTAAAGACGCCGATGAGCGGTCCGCCGGCCTTTTCCGTCACCAGGAACAAGCCGGTATTGGATTGAATCAGCGCGGGTTCCACTTCCTGGAGCGTTTGCCGCGCTTCGAAAACCAGCGGCGGCTCAAAATCCGGGACGGCGCCGGTTTTCAATGCCTGCTGAATGTTGTCCCGGGTGGCTATGCCCTTGAGTTCGCCGCCGATGACCACTGGAAAACAGCGGTAAGGATGGCTCTTAAGGGCGGAGCGCAGTTGGTCCGGCGCCAGGCCGGTAATGACGGCGGGTTGCCGCCTGGCGAAAATTGACAGCGGCATGGCATGCCACGCGGCAATGTTGCGGGGTGGGATGATCTTGCGGATTTCGTGGCCGTCCTGCGCCAGAATGGCGTCGTAAAAATTCTGGCGGCCGGCCAGCCGGCCGACAATCTGGCTGAGCAGGGTGCCGAGCATCAGCGCGGGGACCATGCCGAACTGGTGGGTCATTTCGAAAATCATCAGGATGGAGGTAATCGGCGCGCGGACTACCGCGCCGAAACAGGCGCTCATGCCGACGGCCGCCAGCACAAAATGGTCGGGCGGCGCCAGCGGCAGCCAGATATCCGCCAGCCCGGCGGTGAAAAATCCGCACATCGCGCCGATGAAAAGCGTGGGCGAAAAAATGCCGCCGCAGCCGCCCGTCCCGTAACTGGCGATGGTGGCCGCCAGCTTGGCTCCCGCCAGCAGCAGGGCCAATTTCCAGCCAATGCCGTGCCGCAGCGCTTCCGACAAATCCTCGTAACCCAGTCCGAAAACACCCAGGCGCCCCGTCAACAGGAAAACACCGCCGCCCAGCACCCAAACCGCCAGCGCGCCGCAGACTGGCCGCATCCAGGCCGGCACAGCGCCTGCATGCCGCATGCGCAGACGCAGGTACAGCGTCAGGCGTTGGAAGGCCACGCCGGCCAGGGCGGCGAATAGGGCGGCCAGCGGCACAACGGTGTAAACATTCCATGATACGGCGTCAACCGAAGGCATGAAAAAGGAAGGCTGTCGGCCAATCAGGGCATGGACGATAAAAGCTCCTACGACGGCCGCCAGGGTAACCCCGCCAATGACCCGGTTGCCCAGATCGCCCAGAATTTCCTCGAGAATGAAACTGATGGCGGCCAGCGGAGTATTGAAGGCGGCAGCGAGCCCTGCTGCCGCGCCGGTGGCGGCAGCCTGCCGCCTCAATCGCCGGTTAATGCCCAGCCAGGCCGCCAACTTGGACGCCAGCCCGCCGGCGATGAACACCGTCGGACCTTCGCGGCCCAGGCTGCTGCCGCCGGCCAGGGTGACGACGCCGCCGATGAATTTAACGCAAATGGAGCGGAATGGGATATGCCCGAAATTAAGCCAGTAGGCGGATTTGAGTTGCGGGATGCCGCTGCCGGCGGCGCCGGGCGAAATCCTGGCCATCAGGATGCCGGCCAGCAGTGAACTGGCGGACAGGACCAGCAGGCTCCCGGCCAAAAATACCAGCGGCGAGCAGGCGGCCAGCCGGGGCCAGATTGCATCGTATAGCCAGTTGGTTGCCACCATGAAAGCCACCGTGGCCAGACCGCCGGCGATGCCGTAGATGGAGGTCAGGATCAACAGCCGGATTTTTTCTGGAATACGTTCTATGTGCGGCGCTATAGACATGCGCCTGATGATAAACAAACAAAGCAGTGATTTTCAATCCCGAATTTAATTACGCCCCGGCGCGGACGGGGCTATTTCATGAAAATGCCAAAAGGCGGCATCACCCCCGGGAATCGCCGGCGATCAAGATCCGGCAACAAAGTTGCGCTTCCGCCGTGCTCAAGCCGGACATGGCATGGACGGGCCCGGGCGCGCGCAGGATTTGCACCCGCGGCCCGCGCGGTCCCCAGGCCGCCGGGTCGGTCGGCCCGAACAATGCCACGACCGGCGTATTCAAGCTGGCGGCCAGGTGCGTGATGCCGGAGTCATTGCCGATGTAAAGACGGCTGGCGGCCAGGATGCCCGCCGCCTGCGCCAAATCCGGCTGCGCGACAACCGGCCAGGGCTTCAGTATCTGCGCCGGCCATGATGCTTCCGCTTCGCCCAACATGAAAACCGGCTGCCAGCCGCAGTCGCGCTTAAGCCAATCCGCCAGTTCAATGAAATTTGCCGTCGGCCAGTTTTTGGCGGGGTTGCCGCTGCCGGGATGGATGACGGCGGCCGGCCGGCCGGCGCCGATCCCGCGCAGCAACGCGCTGCCGGGTTGCAGGAATGTTTCCGGCAGATTCAGCCGCGGGATGGCCGGCTTGGCGTCGTGATCATGCGGCGCCCGCAGCGGACAGATCCAGGCATCTGCCGCATGTTCGCCCGCGGCGGGGCGGTGCGGCACGGCAATGTAATTTTGAATGCCGGCGCGCCTCAGGTTGCGTGCCAGCGTGCCGTTCCGGTCGGGCAGATAACTTGCAATCAAATCGAATTGCGCCAGATAGCCGCTGTAAATGGAAGGCAGAATCTGTCCGCCGGCGGACGCCGGCGCAAATACTTCCGCCATTTCGGCTCCGTCAATATCCGCTGCGCGATCGGCCAGTCCGGCTGCCAGCGCCAGCCGGGCATGCCGCGGCCGGGTGCGCAATTCAATAACGGCGGCGGGATAGCGCCGGCGCAGGACAGCCAGGGCCGGCATGGTCAGGATGAAATCGCCCAGCGCTCCACCGCGCAACACCAGGATTTTTCGGACGGTCAGAGAAGCGCCTGTCATTTCAACATCCGGAATATGCCGGCTTGCCGCGTGCGGCAATTCAATACCCGGACAACCCCAGCGCAATCAATGCCAGGCCGCAGAGCAGGCAGACGCCGCTCCAGGCGCGGCGTCTGCCGGTAGTTGCCAGGCAGCGTGCGGCGGTTTTCCGGAACATGTAAGGGCTCCAGACCAGCACCATCCCGGCGATTGCCAGCAGGTAGGCTAAAATGACCATCACCAGGCGTTTGGGCGAGGACTCCAGGAAAGCGGCGTCCAGGATCGGCATCGGCGCCAGCAGCATGATGCCGCCCAAAGCGCGCGGGGCCAGCAATTCATCCATGAAAAACAAGACCAGGAACCAGGCCGCCGGGGCGAGCATGTAAACCAGGCGTCGGTGTTCGTTCACCCAGTTGATCTGGGCATTGAGCAGCAGCCACACCGCCCAGGCCAGGGCCGCGGTGGCCAGGATGCGTCCGGCATTGACATTGCGCGGGAAACGCTCCAGGGCTTCCATGGTACGGCGGGGAAATATTGCCGGCGGCAGGCCCAGAGCCAGCAGACAGAGTCCGGCAAAAACGGTGATGACGGCAAGAGTGAACATATTGCTCATTTCAAAAAAACACAAGGCAAGCAGCATACCCGGCTTATCGGTAATTTGCAATCATATTGCCGCGGTCATTCCGCCCGGCCGTAAAGCGCCTGGGCCGTGGCGCGCTCCACGCGCAACTGGATCAGGTCGCCCGGCGCCGTGCCGGGCGGGGGAGCGAACAGGGCGATTTTATTCGTGCGCGTGCGGCCCGCCCACCGGGCCGTATTGCGCCGGCTGGGTCCCTCCGCCAGCACTTCCACCGCGGTTCCGATCAGCTGCTCGTTTACCGCAATGGTGCGGCGGTTCTGCGCTTCAATCAGCGCATGGTTTCGCCGCAGTTTTTCGGCCGGCGGCACATCGTCCGGCATGGCCGCCGCGGGGGTGCCGGGACGCGGGCTGTATTTGAAGATGAAGGCATTGTCAAAGCCGATGTCTTTCATCAACGCCAGTGTGGCATCAAAATCTTCGGCTGTTTCGGAGGGAAAGCCGACGATGATGTCGGTGGTAATGGCCATGCCCGGCACGGCGGCGCGCAGGCGCTGTACGGCCTGGCGGTAGTCGGCCGCAGTGTAACCGCGCCGCATCAGGCGCAGGATGCGGTCCGAGCCGGATTGCACCGGCAGGTGCAGATGTTCGCAGACCGGCGGCAACGCGGCCATCGCCCGCGCCAGTTCCGGGGTGCAGCCGGATGGATGGCTTGAAGTGAATCGCAGGCGGGCGAGACCGGGCAGGCCGGCCAGGGCTTCGAGCAATCGCGGCAGCGGCTCCGTGAAGCCGGAAGCCGATGGCGCGAAGGCGGGGTGAAAAGCGGGTTGCATGCCATAACGCATTACGCTTTGTCCCAGCAGCATTATTTCCCGCGCGCCATTTGCCAGCATCAGTCCGGCTTCCGCCAGGATGTCGGCGGGCGGCCGGCTGTATTCCGGCCCGCGCACGCTGGGCACTATGCAGTAGGCGCAGCGCCGGTCGCACCCGTAAAGGATGTTGATGAAAGCGGACGGCTTGGCGCTTCCCGGCGCCTGCCGCAGCAAGGCCGCGGGCTTCAAATCCAGCGGCGGGCCGGCGGCGGGGCTGATTTCCAGGCGCGGAGCGCCGTCCGCGCGGCCGGCGGCATCGAGGGCGGCCGGCAGTCGGGCCAGGTGCTGCGGTGAAATGGCAAAATTCAATCCGGGCAGTTTCTCGATCAAAGCGCGGCCCTGCCGCTGAACCATGCAGCCGATGGCGCCCACCAGCAGGCGCGGACGGCGCCGCCGCGCGGCCAGCAGCAGCCGCAACTTGCCGATGGCCTTGTCCTCGGCCTTGCCGCGCACGCTGCACGTGTTGACAATCACCAGGTCGGCGGATTTTTCGTCCGCGGCGGGCTGATGGCCATGCAGCCGCAGCAGGTCCGCGGCTATTTCGCTGTCGCGCTCGTTCATCTGGCAGCCGTAAGTGTGGATATGGAAACGCAGTAATCGCATGGTGATGGGGTTTTTACTGTTTATTATTTTTCGCGCCGCCGAAAATTTTCCGCAGATCGCGCGGAATATACGCCAGGCGCCAGCTCGGATCGGCGAGCGTGCCCGTCAGTTCGAATTCCAGCGCCTTGCTGATGGGGAGGGTGGCCAGGCGCACCAGGGCGCTGACCAGGGTATGCTGCCGCAGCAGGTTGACCTGCACCTTGAAATCCAGGCGGCCGTCCAGGTGATAGTCGCCGCTGGCCCGCAAGCTGAACACATCGCCCTCCACCAGCACTTCTTCCGCGCTGATTTTGCCGCGGCGGATAACGAACCGGGCGCGGACGTCCGTCTGGCGCATCACCATGTTCAGGCCGGGAATGATTTTTCCCAACAGTTCGGAAAGTCCGCCGAACAGCGGAATCTGGAAAATACGGCCATTGGCAATGCGCAGCCGTCCCTGGCCGGCCAGCCGGTCAAGCGCCTTGGCATCCATTGGCCCCGCCAGGCGTAGTTGCAGCGAAAGGCGGCCTTCGTAAGGAGCGGCGTCCCGGCCCAGGCGTTCGCGCATGAGGGAGTTGAAATTAATATCGGCGGCATCCAGGACGGCGTCGAAGATGTACGGCGCATCCGGCGCGGCGCCGGGCGTGAAACTGACCGCGCCGTTGAATTTGCCGTTATAGATGCCGCCGATGATTTCGCTGATTTCCAATGATTCTTCCGTCACGCTCAGGCACATGCTGCAGTAATCCGGTGTGAGGAATCCCCAGCCGGCGCGCTGGCATTCCATGGTCAGTTCCACGGCGTCGCGGTCGGTTCCGACAAATCCGATCCGGCCGGCGGCGCGGGTTTGGTTGGGGCCCTGGAAATGGAATGGCGCCATGATTTCCGCAATCATCGGGTGGATCATCTGCGCCGCCGCCTGGGGGTCCACCGAAGAGAGCGCGTCGAAATCCACGCAACCGTCGGTAAAATTCAGCCCCAGCCTTCCCTGCATCGCCCCTTCGCGGCGGGTGGCGGCGAGAGGGCTGAAATTCAGCGCGGCCCGTTCGGCGGAAAATTCGGCGGTGAAAGCCGATTGCGCCAATTCCACCGGGACCCCTTCATAAACCAGGTAGTTGGCCTGGATGATGCCGTTTAACGACACCCGCGGCCGATTGGTCAAGTTGCCGGCGAAGTCGGCGGTGATATGGGGCGGAGTGCGGCTGAACGAAAAATCTTCGATGTTGTTGACGGCCTGGGTCAGGCCGGCGGCGTTCAGGACGGGAATGATTACCCTTGGGTTACACCAGGTTTGCGCGCTGCCGTTGAATGCGTCGCGGCGGCGATTGTAAAGCAGCTTCAGGTTGATCGGTCCGCGCTGTTCGCCGGCGCCGATGAAGGCCTCCAGTTTTGGCACGCGGAATTCATCGTCCTTTATTTCCAGTATGGCGGAACATTGTTCCGCCGGTATATCCCACAGCAATGCCCGGCGAACCTGCAGGGCGGCGCTGAGCGTGCTTCCTTCCAGGCGGATATCGCAGGCCAGCCCTTCGGCGTGATGCCGGTCGAAAGCGGCATCCTGTGTTTCGAGGCGGCAGCGGATACGGTTGAGTTCCGGCTCGCCGGGATGCCAGTCGAATTCAGCTGTCAGCCGGGGCGGGGCGGCGAACCTCAGGCGGCGGTAATATTGCAGTCCCCGGCGGAAAGACTGGCTGGCGCCGGGCAGCGCGGTGGATTCAATCCGGCGGTCGGGGAGCGTGATCCGGCCCCGGCCCTTGAGGATGAAGCCATTCAGGGAAGCTGAAAAATCCTCCACCTGCAGTTGTCGGGGCGTGTCGAAAGCCACTTGCGCCTGTGCGTTTTCCAGGATGAGCGATTGGCCATCTTGGTCCCGTCCGTTCAGGGGCAGGTTTGCCCTGGCGTTTTTGATGATCGCCCGGCGCAGACCGAACGCGCCCGGCTTGCGATGCAGCAGACGCGGCTGCAGCACGATGCGCTCGGCGGCGAGCAGCGGCGCACCGATATCCCCTTGCAGGTAGCAGCAGACCCCGGTGGCGATGATTCCCTCGAATACGCCCAGCTTGATTTTCGCCAGGGTAACGGTAATTCCCGGCAATTGCAGGCGCTGTTCGATGCGGCGGGTCAGGGCGTCCGGCACGCCGTGCATGCTCAGGGAGAGGATGGCGATCAGAACCGCCAGCATGACGAATAGAAACAAATGTTTGACAAACTTGCGCATGACGCAGGATGATTATTGCGTGAGAAATTCCATGCACAGGGCGGCGATTGCCTGGTCCATGACAAAAATTCCCGGTTGACCCTGGATCATTCCGAAAGCCCCGCTGTCTTCCGCCGGTTGCCCGCCGAGGATCGTTTTACGGATGCCATCGGCGCCGGTCAGGGTGAAACTGATGGTGAACAAAGGTTCCGCCAGTCCGTACCGGGCCAGGTCGCCCGGTTCGCCGCGTTCGAAACGCGCTGCGCGCAGATTCGCCGCGAGGGCGAGCAGAGCGGCGACCGCGGCGGGCGGCGGTGTTTGCTGCGCAGTGTCGCCGCCCGACGCCGGGGCGCGCCAGGCGCCGGACTCGGCGCGTTCCACGGCGCGGCTGAGTCCCTTGGCGGAACAGGCTACCATCCGGATATTTTTAGGATCGAGCGCGAGCACGGTGCGGTCTCGGTAATCGGCGGCGTCCGCGGAGATGGCGGAAACGGCTGCGGCGGAAAGCTCAATGATCTGGAGATCGTCGTCAAACTGCGCGTAAATTCCGGCCGGCTCCGCCCGGCAGGCGCCGATCCGCAACACCCGTCCGGCAACCGGACGCTCCGCCGCCGGCGCCGCTGCGTTTTCAACCGGCTGCGTGAACACACCGGCGGGCGGGGGGCAATCCGCCAGCCGGATGACAAGTTCCGGTTTATCCACGGCAGCCTGGGCGGCCTCGCTGCGCTCGGGAAAGTTTTCAATCCGCAGCGTATTCAGGCGATGCAGCAGGTCGGAGACCGACTGGTGGTCGGCTTTGGCCTGGATTGGAGCGGTGATCTGCCAGGTTTGGTTGGTTCGCTGCAGATGCAGCAGGCTGGCGCCGGATTCGATGGCGATGAAGGCGGTCTTTTCCGGCGCCATGAAATACAGGCGGGTGTCGCGCAGCGCGGTCAATTGCGCCGGCAGCGCTTCCACCGCGGCGCGCGGCACGGCGTAAACCGATGCGGCGCCGGCCAGGGCGGCATACATCAAAGCTTCGCCGGCGACGGGCTTGCCGAAATTGATTTTAATTCCGGCTGCGGCGTTTTCCGGCCATAAACTAACCTGAAGGCTGGCTTCATCGTCGCTCAATCCGTAAGCCACCGGGTCGGCCATGGTTTCAGAAACAAACCGCTCAATGCGCAACGCGTAAATCTGGTCCAGGCATTCGAAGACTATTTGCCGCTCGGCACGGGCGGTAACGGGTCGCTGGATGATCCATTCGTTGCCTTCCCGGGCCAGCTTGATCAGGGGGCCTTGCGCCGGTTTGATTTCCATGCGTCCGACGGCGCCGGGATTGCCGGTCAGCAGGCGCCGGTCCCGCAGGTCCTCCAGGGCACGCGGAATGACATCCAGCAGATTGGTGGCGGTGGCGACGATCGCGGATTGCAGGTCAAACCGGACATAAAGCGCGTCTTTCAAGGGTGAAAGGTTGCCGATATCCAGGGCAGCTGTCCGCCGGCCGCCGACGCCGAACACGATGCGGGCGCGCGGCGCGGCCAGGCCGTAATCCGCCAGGGTTACACCGCGCGCCTGGCGTTCGGATTCGGAGATGGTTTCCAGGCGCGGCAGGTTTTCCGCGGTTGCCAGCAGGCGGTTCACGCGGCCGGCGTCGGCGCGTGCTTTGACGGGGGCGTCAATCATCCATTGATTCAGACCGCGGGACAATTCCACCGCCAGATTTTCGTGGCGGAGCGAGATATTGTCAATTTTTTCCACGGCGGCGCCCAAGGCCGGCGCCGCCTGTCCCGTATCATCCGCCGGCGCGCCGGCGCGCCAGTCCACCAGCAGGATGAAAGCGGCGGCGGCGGCGGACAGCACCAGCAGGAGCAGGGTGGATGTCAGTTGTCGGGAAGTATCGGATTGATGCATGATGGCGGGCAAATGATACAGGATGGCGGTTTGGGGTTGATTGTCAAGTTGGCATTTCAGGATGATGGATTCGCGGGATCCAGCCCGCCGGCCGCGGCGGATTCATTTCCGGCGCCGCCAGCGCACCAGGATGCCGGCTGCGGCGGCGCCCAGCGGCAAAGCGCCGCCCAGCAGGAAACACAAACAGTTCAGCCGGCCCCTGGTCAGGTTGATGCGGAGGGTCGGCGGAGGACGCGGTGCGATGTCGGGGCCCTGGCCGCTTTCCGCCAGCCAGTTCAGGGCGTTCAAAAACAGGTCGCTGCTGTAACCCGCCGCCAGGGCGCCGTTGGCGGCCAGGCTGGAATCGCCGAAAACCACCAGGCGCGCGGTTTTCAACTCCACGTTGATGTTTTCCGTGTTGCCCCGTTCCACTGCCATGGCGACTGAAATCGGGCCGCGCTGGTCGGTTTCGGGGTCGAATTTGGGCGGGTTCTGGTAGGCGGACGTATCCGCCCATCCCTTTTCCGTTGTGCTGGCCAGCACGGTTGCCCGCGGGCGGTCGGAAGGCGCGTTGGTGTCCAGCAGCGGCTGGACGGAGCGCGGCAGGTTGAAAATAGTGGCCAGGTTTTTCATGCGGGCGGTGATGGGGTGGTTGCCGTATTGATTCACCAGCAACTCCCGGCCCGTGAGCGTCAATCCCATCACGCGGTCGTCGCCGATCCGCACGCCCCAGTCCGCCAGCAGATTGTTCAGCCCGGCATCCACGCCGGGGTCCAGCAGCAGAAAAAGGCGGCCGGAATTATCCAGCATGTTTTTAATCATATCCACTTCCGCGTCCGGCAAACGGCGGGTGGGGCCGGCCACGACGAGGACGTCGCAGGCCGGCGGCGCCCCGGCTTCGAAACGGATAGTTTGCACTTCGAAATTATTCCGGCGGGCCAGGCGCGCAATCATGGAATAGCCGTCCATCGGATCGAAATCATCAATGCTTTTTTCGCCATGTCCTGCCAGAAACGCGGCTACGGGTTTACGTTCCTGCAGCAGGCCGTGAATCGCGGAGGATATCGCGTGTTCGCCGCGGAAGGCGGCGATTGTTTTGGAGCCGCCGGACAGCATGGGAGTGTAGTCGTAGTCGGCCAGTTCGCGCAGGGGAAGGCTGCTGATGCGTCCCTGGATTTCAAACAGCAGGTAATTTGGGGCGTTGATGTCATATTGCAACGCCAATTCCTTGCTGCGCGCCAGGTCGCGGTGCGGGTCCACGAATTCAACCTGCACCTTGCCGCCGGCGAAAGCGTATTCGCGCAACAGCCCGCGCACATCGCGGTATAATTCGTGGGTGGGAGTCATCAAGGCGGTGATTTTAATGATTCCCGCGGATTTCTGGAGGAGTTCCCGCGAGGAATCGGTCAGCGTTAGATAGCGGGTGCGGCTCAAATCCGCGCGCCACCAATGGCGGGCGGAAATGTAATTCGACATGCCCGCCAGGGCCCCGGCCAGGAAAATGGCTGCCAGCGCGTTCCAGCGCAGCAACCGGCGTTTTTGACTGTAATCCTGGCGCGGCATGCCGTATCATCCCCCTTCCTGACAGCAAATCCCATTCCCGGGCGCAAACCTTCCCGCCGCCGTTACCGCCAATGACGGGCGCCCAGTATTTTAACTGCGGCAAACAGGAAAAACATAATCCCCGAAACATACAACACCAGCGGCCGGGAATCCAGAATGCCCTGCGTGAAATCCATGATATGTTGCGCCGCGGAAAGGTATTCCAAAACCGCGCCGGCACGGTTGCCCGGCAGCACCTGCCCGATGGCGTCGGCGAAAAAAGTCAGGCTCAAACCTGCGAAGCAGATGCCGGCGGCCGCCACCGGGCTGCGCGTCAGGGCCGAAACCATGATGCCGAATGCCGTGTAAAATGCGCCGATCAGCAGGGTGGCGGCATAGCCGCCGATCAACGGCGCGGGGTCGGATAAAAGCGGCGATGCCGCCGCCATGCTCAAGACCGGGCCGAACGCAAAGACCGGCGCGCACAGCAGGGCGTAGCATGTCAGGGCGGCGCAGTACTTGGCCAGCACCACCTGGGTGTCGGTGACCGGCGCAGTGAGCAGCATTTCCAGCGAGCCGCTTTTATGTTCATCGGCGAACATGCCCATGGTAATCAACGTCACGGCTGCCAGCGTCATGCTCCAGAAAAACACCGAACCGAAGAGGACGTCCCCCAGCAGCAGGCGTTCCTGCATGCTCTGTGAAATCAGGCGGCAGAAACTGACGCCCGCCACCAGCCAGAATGAAGCCGCGGTGACGTAGGCGATCGGAGCGCAGAACCAGGCGAATACCTGGCGTTTATAAATGGCCCGGAATGCTTGCATGTGAACAGTGTTCGGGGTTGATGGTTGCCAGTGGTTGCATCAGGTTCAACGGTTGTTTGAGGCTGGAATTAGTTCGGTCGTAAAACTTTAAAACCTTCAAAACGTCAGTTTTGAAAAAGGCTCATTAGTGGTGAGCGTGGTAAAAATGTCCTCCAGGTTTTTGCGTTCACAGCGCAGTTCCCGCAGCGTCCAATTCTGACGCTTCACCGTGTTAAACACTTCCGGCCGCAGGTCGGAGCGGGATTCGCAATCCAGCTCGTAGAAGTGCCATCCTGGCGCGCCTTCGTCCCCGGCGGAATGACTGCCGGCATCGTCTTTGTCCGCCGACCGGCAGACGACGCGGCCGACACCGGGCAGCCGTTCAAATTCCGGTGCGACGATTGACGGCGGCGCGTTTATCTCAACCGTGAGGCAGATGTGTCCGGCGAGCATGCCGGCCAGGTTGGCCGGCGTATCGTCGGCGATAATCCGGCCCTGGCGCATGATTAGCGTCCGCTGGCAGATCATCTCGGCTTCGTGCAGAAAATGGGTGGCAAGGATGACCGTGAATTTTCCGGCCAGGCTGCGGATCAATTCCCGCATGGCGCGGATTTGATTGGGGTCCAGCCCGATGGTAGGTTCGTCGAGGATCAACAGCCGCGGTTCATGCACCAGGGCGTCGGCCAGGCCGATCCTTTGCCAATGCCCGCGCGAAAGCTGGCCGATAATGCGGTCAAATACTGATTCCAGGCTGCAACTGGCGTGCACGTCCTCCAGCCGTCCGGCCAGGCGAGCGCGCGGCACGCCTTTCAACCGGGCGCGGAAAGCCAGGTACTCGCGCACGCGCATTTCCGGATAAAGCGGAACATTTTCCGGCAGGTAGCCGATCCGGCGGCGGATTTCCACGGTATGCTCTCCCAGCGCCATGCCGTCAATCATCACCCGCCCGCTGGTGGGCGCCAGGTATCCGCTCAAAATGCGCAGCGTGGTGGATTTGCCGGCGCCGTTTGGCCCGAGGATGCCGGTTATCTGGCCGCGGACGACATGGAACGAAATATCGTCCACGGCGGTGACACCCGCGAATTTCCTGACCAGATTTTCAGCTTGAATCATGTTAATTAACCAAGTTGCTTGTAAAAGTCGGCTTTTAAGGAGTATTCGACATCCGGCAGTCAGCGTCGCCAGGCTACGCAAAGCTTTGATCATAAGCTGTTTGTCTTTATTGTCAGGCCTGGCTCCTGCAACCTCCCAAAACGCGGGTTTTGAAATTTGCTCAACCTGTATCATATTAGGATGCCGTCCGATGTTCAACGAAAATCCGAATTTGCTTGCAGGGCAGACAACATAACCTTAAATTAATTATTACCGGGTTGGCAACCATAGTTTCAATACGGAGATGCCACAATGCGAAATGTTTGCAATACCTTGCTTGCGCTTGGATTATGCGGCGCGCTTGATCTGCGCGCCGATCATTTCGCCGCGCAAAATGGCCAGGAGCCGGCCTGGCCTTACACGAGTCTGAACACGGCGGCGAGCAACATCCAGGAGGCGCTCCATGCCGCCGCCGATGGCGCGACAGTCTGGGTGGACGATGGTGTGTATTACGCACCGCCCCAGGCCATTAACAACCTTGGAACCAATGTTGTGAGCATCACCAATGCCGTCGCCTTGCACAGCATCCATGGCCACGCGGCGGCTATCATCAACGGCGGGGGCTCGAATCGGTGTGTTGATTTCAGTGTTGCCGCTGCCAGTTGCGCCTTCGGGCCGGCCGTGCTGGATGGCTTCACCCTGACCAACGGCTATTCTTATATACGCGGGGCCGGCATCCAAATTTACGGTTATGACGACGGCACCGGCATTGTTCGGAATTGCGTCATTTCCGGCAATGTCGTCGGCAAGGATACCGAATACGCCTACGCCGGCGGCGGCGGCATCTTTTCCTACAACAACGTAGGGTTCCTGCCGGTGATTTCCAATTGCCTGGTGCGGGGCAACCGGGCTGAAAACATCAGTTCTTTAACCAATACTCTTTCCGGCGGCGGAATTTTTATGCGGGCTTTGGCAACAATCGTTGATTGCAACATAGAAGGCAACAGTTCTTCTTATTTGGGCGGCGGCATTTATTTGAGTTTGCCCCAAACCGTGATGGATCGTTGCAAGGTGGTCGGGAACACGGCGGCATCCGGCGGCGGTGGGATTTACTTGCGTGGAATTGGTTTGGATTTGCGCAATTGCCTGGTTGCCAGCAATTCCGCCATATCCGGCGCCGGCATATTTACCTATAAAGCTGGCGCCATACCGGTGTACAATTGTACCTTTGTGAGCAATGTTTTCCAGATTGGAGTTGATTGTTTAAACGGCGATTTTCAGAATAATATCATGGAATCTTTGATCATCAATGCCGAGGCCACTGTCACCGGGTACAACAACTGCCTGCCGTCTCTGCCTGGCGTCGGCGAATGGAACAACACGATCGTGACCACCAATAACCCGGGTTACATCGGGTTTACAGATTCCGCCGCCGGCAATTACCGGCTGGCGCCGGAGTCGCCCTGCGTCAATGCCGGCAATGATCAGTTGGAATGGCTGAAGGATTCCCGGGATCTCGACCGCCGGCGGCGGATTGACCGCATGTACGGCCTGCCGGACATCGGCTGCTACGAATACCTTCCCGGCGGCGCGATTTTCGGGATACGTTAATTGGCGGCATTTGTTGTGAAGGCCGCACGGCTTGCGGCATTGCGGAGCGCAACACAGTTGCGCCACTACAGGATTCCGGATGTAATAGCCGCACGGTGTGCGGCACTCCGGCGAGAATTGGTCAACTTGCGATGCGCAAC
>CAYXEK010000047.1:0-7498 GCA_964463985.1 uncultured Verrucomicrobiota bacterium | reverse complement strand
TAGCCGCACGGTGTGCGGCACTCCGGCGAGAATTGGTCAACTTGCGATGCGCAACCATGGACGCCAGACTGAGCCGTCGGCAGGCTTGGGCCGCCGGGCCGGATTATACCGGGCCTTGGTGCAATCAGTCTCCGGCGTAGTGCGGGAAGCGTCCCCGGATTTCTCCTACACGGAACGCCACCTGAAATGCGTCTGGTTTGATCCGCGCCTGCGGCCGGCGGAATTGATGTCCGCCCGGCGCGAGCCGGTGATCGTGGCGAATCCGGGGCAATGGAACCTGGAAGCCGGCCCGGATTTTCTGGATGCCGTGCTGCTGGTCGGCCCGGAAAAACGGCGTGTGACCGGCGATGTTGAAATTCATATCCGGCCGGCGGATTGGCGCCGACATGGACATGCCGGCAATCCGGCCTATCGGCATTTGGCGGCGCATGTCACGTATTTTCCCGGCTATCTCCCTGCCGGCGAATTGCCGCCGGGCGCGGTCCAAATCGCGCTGCAGCCGCTGTTGGCCAGGGATCCCGGCTTTGCCTTCGAGCAGTTGGACGTCATGGCCTATCCCCGGGCGGCGCCGGACCTGGCGCCGCCTTGCGGCCGCCGGCTGGCAACCTGGGACGCCGGCCGCATCGGCCTGCTGCTGAATGCCGCCGGCGCGGAGCGGCTGCGCCGTAAGGCGGAACGAATGGCGTACGCGATGGCCGCTCGGGGTTCGGAACAGGTGTTTTACGAGGAATTTCTGTGCGCGCTGGGGTACAAGCATAACCGGCAGCCATTCCGCGAACTGGCCGCGCGCGCGCCGCTGGCGGCGCTGCGTGAAAGCGTCGCCGGCAATGTTACGGCCGCGTATGCCCTGCTGGCCGGCGTTGCCGGGCTCTTGCCGGCGGATGCGCCGGGCGGCGATCCGGCGGCGCAACAATACCTGAGGAAGCTTTGGGATTACTGGTGGAAACTCCGCGATGCCTGGGAGCAATGCATCCTGCCGCCGGGCGCCTGGCGGTTGAGCGGGTTGCGTCCGCAGAATCACCCTCTGCGCCGCCTGATGGCCGCCGCGCGGCTGTTCGGCGGCGCTTTGGATTTGCCGGCACTGTGGCGGCGGCTGGCCGGCGCCGGCAATCCCCGCGCAGCCATGGCCGTCCTGGCGGTGGCCGTGGATGCAGGGAATGATGAAAATCCATACTGGCAGACCAGGCTGGCCTGGGGAGGCGCGCGGCAGGCCCGCCCGGTGCGTTTGCTGGGAGTCCAGCGGCAGGCGGCGATGTTTTTAAATGTGATTGTGCCGTTTCTGGAAGCGCAGGGATGCGGCTATGCGCCGGACTTCCTGGAGCAGGCGCCTCCGGAGGAAAGCAATGCCGCAGTCCGGCATGTGGCGCGGGCGCTGTTGGGGGTGGCGCATAGCCCGCAACTCTACCGGACCGGATTG
Source organism: uncultured Verrucomicrobiota bacterium (assembly GCA_964463985.1). Taxonomy (GTDB): domain Bacteria; phylum Verrucomicrobiota; class Kiritimatiellia; order JAAZAB01; family JAAZAB01; genus JAXGPF01. Next base: position 6,081 of record CAYXEK010000047.1, on the reverse strand, counting down.
CGCCGGCAGGGATTGCTCCAAATCAGTTCCGATTTCTGCCTGGAAACCCGCGCGCATTGCGCCGATTGCCGGTTGCCGGGACTCCTGGAAAAATTTCAGAAAGACTGATCCGCGGGAAGGCGCAATCCGGCATCGGACGCCGAACGCCCATGTTTCGCTGAAGCTACGCAGGGCAAGCAGTTCGGCGCTACAGAAGAAGGATTCCGGTTGTAGTGCGCCACGGCGTGTTCCGCGTAGTCTGACGAAGCAGGATGTGGCGCAATCGGGATGCCGAACACCCGCCTCCGCCGCAGCGCCAACTGCCGGTCATGGCCGGGGATGCGCGGCGTTGTAAGCTTTTTTCAGGCTTTCAGCGCTGACATGCGTGTAAATCTGGGTGGTGGACAGGCTGGCATGGCCCAGCAATTCCTGCACGCCGCGGAGGTCCGCCCCGGCATCCAGCATGTGCGTGGCAAAGGAATGCCGCAGGGCGTGGGGGGAAATCTCCGGGTTCAAGTTTGCGGCCGCCAGGTATTCTTTGAACAGCCGTTCGACCGATCGCGGCGTTAACCGCCCGCCGCGGCGGCTTAAAAATACCGGCCGCGCTCCGCGCGAACCTGAAGCTTTTAAGACAGCCGGCGCGGGCAATGCCAGCAATGCCTGCAGCGCTTTATTGGCCGGCGTGCCCAGGGGGCAGAGCCGTTCTTTCTTGCCCTTGCCCCGCACTTTGATTACGCCTGACAGCAAATCCAGCGAGTCGGCATTGAGTGCGGTCAATTCGCTTACCCGGATTCCAGCGGAGTACAGCACTTCCAGGATGGCGGTATCGCGCGTGATGCAATACTCCCGCCACAGCCGGTCGTGCGCCGGCTTGGCGGCTTGCCTTTGCGCACCGGCCAGGCGGGGCGCATTCAACAGGCGCTCGACTTCCCTGACCGTCAGCACCTTGGGCAGGTACTTGCGGCGCTTGGGCATCCGCAGGCCGGCGAAAGGATTTCCCGGCGCGTATTCCTCGCGGGTCAGGAACCGGTAAAACGACCGCAGACTGGATATTTTGCGGCAAATGCTGGCAGGGGCCAGTTGCTGTTTCTGGAGGTTGATTATGAATCGCCGGGCGGCATACTTATCCGCGGTGTCCCACGGCCAGGGCGGCGCTTGCGCCGCACCCCATTGCAGATCCGCGAATTGCAGCAAGTCCTGGCGGTACCCCGCAATGGTATGTTCGGAATTGTTGCGCTCGCCGGCGAGATAGCGCAGGAAACGCTCGATCAGCGGATCGTTGGCCGGGGGCGGAGAATGAGGTGAATCCGTCTCGCTCATGTTACAGGTTTATGGGTTTAGATTGCCGTCCGACGCCGCTGAATCCGTGTCGAAACCACGGGTTAACCGGGTTAGCATCATGACTGTTGATAAATCACTGGCATACCCAAGATTTTATTTTTAAGCCGGAAACAGAAGTGTTTGCTGATGAATTCGATTTTTAAGCGCAAAGTTGAGTTCCGGTTTCATGCGGTATTGGTATCGGCATCGGCGTCGATCCCGATAGCGATAACGATTTCACCCCCGATGTTGTATTTCTGATTGATCACCTGTGGGATGCTCCTTTTGATAAACATAACATTATCATCCGGTGAAAACAAGTGAGCCAATTTCAAAACTAACGTTTTGAAAGAATTCAGAATTCAGCAGTCAGAATTCAGAATAAAAGCAAGGTGTTTATGGTTAAGGTGTTATGTAGTTTTTTAATTCTGACTACTGACTACTGGCTACTGAATACTGCTTTCAAAAGCTGACTTTTGAAAGCAACTCAAGTGAGCCAATTTCAAAAGTCTCGGACGACGTGGAAGTCGTCCCTCCAAAATGGAAAATCACCCCGTTTTTGGAGGGTCGGGTTACACCCCGACCTTTTTGATAGGACTTTTGAAATTGGCTCAAGTATATGGACATTGTAATTTCCGACATATTTATGCTAAATTAAACTATGGTAATTTGTGTCGGGATAACCTGAATTTCATCCCGGTTGATTGGAAAAAAATCATAGTCGCTTTACAAGGTCTGGCATATGCATAAAAATCAGATGTACAAGCTGGGCGGATTCCAATTCGATGCGCGGAGGGGAACCTGGTCGCTGGCGGCGCCGGGCGGGCGCGGCGCGCCCGCGCTGCAGCATGCCGGATGCCGCGTGCAGGTTAACGGTAAAGCGTATTCCCTGGTGCAGGCGGATAGCCTGGCCGTTGATGAGACCGGCCCGGTCAAAGCCGTCGGGGCGAAACTCCGCCGTCTGCAGGTTACGGCCCGGTTCCGCCAACCGGGATTCACCTGGAGGCTGTGTTTTGATGTTCCGGCGCACGGCGTGAATGTCCGCATCAGTTCGACGATCCATAACGATTCTGCGTCGGCGCTGACTCTGGGCGATTGCGACCTGTTGCAGGTTGAGCGCGCCGCCGGCGGGGTATTGCGGCTGGGACCGCATCCCGAACAGCAAAGGATTTTCGCATTCAACGGCGGCCTGGGCACGCAGCGGGTCAAGCAAATCACCGCCGATGGCGGCGAGCATCAGACAGCCTTCCTGCTGCACCTGCATAATCCAGCCGCGCAAAATACCCTGCTGGCCGGCTTCGTGACGTTTGATCGGATGAAAACGGTTTTTACGTGCCGGTATGACGCGCGTCGGCAGGCTGTTGATTGCGCGGGCGGCTGCCGGTTTCAGGATTACGAGTTAAAGCCCGGCGCGGCTGTCCGGCCCGAGTCCCTGCGGTTGGAATTGGCGGACGATCCCTATGCCGTCCTGACGCGTTGGGCCGACGATGTTGCCCGGCAGTACCGGCCGCGCATCTGGCGGAAACCGCCGCCCGTGGGTTGGGTGGGCTGGGCCTGGGTGGACAAGCGGGCGGAAATTCCGGAAGTCCAGGTTGCCAAGAATCTGCGCGCCATCAAGACCCGCCTCGCCGGCTTCGGCGTGGATTACCTGTGGATGAGCATCGTCAATCTCAAGCACGGCTTGCCGGGCAACTGGCTGGAATTTAACCGCCAGTCGTTCCCGCATGGTTTCAAAAACACTCTGCAAAAAATCATCCGCGCCGGCATCAAGCCGGGTTTGTGGACCGGTTTTTTCTTTGTCAATGAAGCCGCAGACACTTTTGCCGAAAACCGCGGGAACCTTTACCGCGACCATGCCACCGGCCAACCCATGCCGCGCGGCCGCTGGCTCTGGGCCTACAAGGCCCGCGACGGGCACGAGCCGCCCAATTATCAGCTCGATTGCAGCCATCCGCGCAGTCTGCAGTTTTTGAGGAAAGTTTACACGGCTTACCGCCGGTGGGGCATCCGCTATTACATGCTCGATTTTCTCGATTCCGGGCCGGTCAAGGACAAGCTCATGCACATGGATTACCATGACCTGAGCATGATCCGCGGGCCGGGCATTCCGCGCCGGGGCATGCTGACCGTGCGCCGGACGGCCGGCGCCGGCACGCATCTGCTGACCGCCGCCGGTTCCACCATTGTGAATGTCGGCGCCATTGACACCATGCGTATCGGCATGGATTACGGTGAAGGACGCCAGTTACAGCCGCGGTTCCAGTCGTACCCGGCCACTTACGTGATCAATGGGTCCTACGGTTCCAGCGGATCGCCCCAGGATAATTGCCTGCAGAATACCGCGGCGTATTTCTTTACCCATCGTAAATTGTTTTTGAACGGGCAGAACCTGCTGACCGTGGACCATCCCATTCCCCGCAACGAGGCGGAATTTTCCGCGACGCTTTTCGGCATGACCGGCAGCCCGATCATGCTCGGCGACGCGCTGGACCGGATTGCGGAAGATCGCCTGGCGCTGATCAAAAAAGTCCTGCCGCGCCCGGCGGACTGGCCCTTTCCGGCGGACCTGTTCAAGCGCGTTTATCCGGATAACTACGCCCGTGTGCTGGCGGCGCCGGTGCGGACCGGCTGGGGGGAATGGACTGTGGCGGCAGTGTTCAACCTGGACGAGCGCGCCGCTTCGACTGAAATAACCTTGAAGGAATTGCGCCTGCCGGAAAACAAAAAATTCCGGGTATGGGATTTCTGGCAGGATAAATACTGCGGATGCGTGGGCGGCGCATTCCGCGTGGAAGTTCCAGCCCGGTCCTGCCGGCTGCTGCGGTTGTCGCCCCTGGCGCCGCAGCCGTCAATCCTGGGAACGGATATGCATGTCCGGCAGGGGCAGTTGGAACTCCGCGATGTGGCCTGGGACCGGCGGACAAAAGCGCTTTCCGGGACGGCCGTGCGGCCCCGTGGCGAAAAAGGCAACCTGTACATCGCGGCGCCTCCCGGCTGGAAACTGGCGGATTACCGGAATGTCTTTGTCGCCAAAGACGCCCACGACAGCACGCTGGTCATCCGCCGGCCGCTGGATTTCCGGCGCGGCCGGGTGGCATGGTCGGTGCCGTTTGCGCCGTTGAATGCCGAGGAAAAATACTGGCAGCGGGAGCATGCGGAAAAGCGCGGTGAGAGTGCAGATATGGCATGCCGGCCGGTGATCTGACGGTGCGGGTGAAAATCAGCGGGCGCCGATGTCTTGGCCGCGATTTGATCCCGGATCAGGCGGAATATCAGCGATGGCATTTAAGCTTGCCTGAGCCGCACGGCGGTGGCGGGCATCCAATTCGTCCAGCGCTGACATGATCTTGCTGCGATCCACCATTCCCAGCCGCAACATGGCGGCGACAAAACCAAGGTCTTTTTCTCTGCCGGCGATTAATTTAGAAACAGCCAAGTCGGCTGGGGCAAGACAAAAAGCCCGAGGCATACCGGCGCCGGGATTGGCCACTTCCAACACGCGCGCCCGCCAATTGCATGGCAGCATGGCAGTTTCCGGTCCAACACCATGGGCATAATAACCGAATGCTTCATGAAACATAGATAATTCACCAATACTGCCGTCAATTAAATCCGCTGCCGCGGGATTATTTTCGGGGTAGAGGTCGATTTCCATGGATTGATTCAATGGCGGCGGCAATTGCGGGAAAGCGCCAAGAAGCGATTGGCTGCCCAGGATAATGAAGTCGCGTTCACGTGTAATGGCCGCGGCTGCGCGCAGGACATGTTCCATCTGATTACGATTCATGATCCCTGAATTTCCTGTAAATTTCCCAGCGCTCGCGCGGAGAGATGATGCCGCAAAAAGGATTGTTCTGGCGTAATTGGGCGCTTTCTTCGGATTCTTTAAGTAATATTGCGCGAATATCCTTCCAATCTTTCCCTAGAATCTCTTGCCATTTGTCATGCAGTGGGGAGTTTGAAAGCTCCCGCCAACGCCGGTTGGTCTTGCGCGCCCGCTCCAATGCCGCATGCGATGCGGTGGCGTCAATTTTAGCGGCGATCGCGCGCGCCAACGCCAAACTCCTGCGGTCAATTTGAACATGACTTTTCATATTCAAAATATACAAAATGCAATTTGGCAAGGCAAATGTTTTGTTGTATGTTGTGTGCATTGGACGGAGCGCAGTATTTTAGATCAATGCATTCCGAACTGACAGCAAAATTCCCGGCTTTGCCGGCCGCTTTGAAGGATGGACGCGCGGTCACCCTGCGCCTGCTGCAATCGGACGATGGGGCGCGGCTGGCGGAATTCTATGCCGCCGTGCCGGCGGCCGACCAGCGCTTTTACTGTCCGCATCCCCTGGAACGGGAACATGCCTTCCGCAATGCGGCGCGGGCGGATGATCCATGTCAAATTGTCGTTTTGGCGGTTGCCCCGGAAGGAATGATCGCCGGCTATGCCTGGGTGCGTTGGAAGGATACCCCTGCGGCAACCGGCAATTTCGGCATCTGCGTCCGGCCGGATTACCAGGGCGGCGGCGCCGGCCGCGCCCTGATGACGCGGCTGTTCGACATGATCCGGGCAGCCGGACCGCCCCGGGTCCGGTTGACCGTCCAGCAGGCGAACGCGCGGGGCGTGGCGCTGTATAAAAGGATGGGATTCCGGATCGTGGAGGAACGCCAGCGCCATGCCATTCCCGCGCTGGGGCTGCCGGCCGAGCCGGAATACGTCATGGAACGCGCAGGGGTGTAAGACAAATTTGTTGATGTCGTGCCGTGCCTGGGATGCGTCGCGAATTC
>CAYXEK010000046.1:0-26389 GCA_964463985.1 uncultured Verrucomicrobiota bacterium | reverse complement strand
ATTTAACATAATCGCCGCCCATGGCCCCCATGACAGCCACCCAACAAACCGACGGGCCGCCCGCCGTCCGCGGCGCCAGCGTGGTCATCCCCATCATCAATGCCGCGGCGCAACTGCCCGCGTTGCTCGACCGTCTGGAGTCGCAGCAGCCGGTTCCGCCGGCGGAAATCATCCTGGTTGATTCCGGTTCCACCGACAACCCGCAGGCGCTTGCCAATCAGCGCGCGCGCGTACGCATCATCCCGATCGAAAAATTTTCCCATGGCCGCTCCCGCAACCTGGGCGCGCAGGCTGCGGCCGCCGAATTCGTGGTGCTGATGACCCAGGACGCCCTGCCCCGCGACAACCGATGGCTGGCGGCGCTGCTGGCGCCGTTGGCCGACCCGTCAGTGGCGGCGGTGTTTTCCCGGCAGGTGCCGCGCGCGGACGCTCCGCCCACGGAACAATTTTTTCTGAATTACCATTTCCCGCCCGGCGCGCCGCGGCGCTGGCAGGCGGAAGCCCGGGCCGCGCCGGCCTTCGGCCGCACGGTTTTCTTTTCCAACGTCAGCGCCGCCGTCCGGCGCGGCTGTTTACTGAAGCATCCCTTCGACGAATCGCTGATCATGAGCGAGGATCAGCAACTGGCGCGCGACCTGCTGGCGGCCGGGTATGCGATAGTTTACCAGCCGTCATCAGCCGTGATTCATTCCCACCGCTACTCGCTGGGCATGGCCTTCCGCCGGTACTTTGACAGCGTTTACTCGCTGACGGCGATTTTTCCCAAACACGACATGCGCGCCAGCGCATCGCTGGGCCTGACTTACCTCCGCCAGGAAGCCGCTTTCATCCTCCGCCGCCATCCCTGGCACCTGCCTTATTACCTGCTGTACACGGCCGCAAAGACCGCCGGCACGATTGCCGGGCATTACGCCGACCGCCTGCCGCGCCGGTTGACGCGCCTTTGCAGCCTGCACCGCTACCACTGGGATGTGCCATGAAAACGCGCGGGCTGTTTATCTGGTCGCTGCCGGCAGCCGCCTTACTCTACGCCTGGCTCAGTTGGCCGCTGCCGCTGCACTTCACCCGCGGCATTCCCGCCGCCGCCCATCCCGCGCCTTCCAGCGTCCAGCCCACTGTGCCGGGCGACCACCTGCAACTGCTTTACCATTTCTGGCTGGCCGGCGACATGCTCGCCGGCCGCACCAAACCGTTTTACAACCTGTACGAATTCAATACCGGCGACGACCGCGAACGGTTCATGCCCGGCTCATATTACGTCCCTTTTTCCCTGCTGTATGCCGCCGGCGCCGCGCTGGCCGGCCCGGCCGGCGGCTGGAATCTGGCTTCCTTCATCTCCATCTGGCTGACCTTGCTCTTCACCTGGCTGCTGGCCCGCCACTTTACCGGCAATTGGCGGATCGCCGCCCTGGCCGCCCTGGCGGGCATGTGCCTGCCATTCCGCTGGATCAACCTGTTCGGCGGCAGCCCGGCCGGATTTGCCATGGCCTGGCCGCCGGCCATCTGGCTGGGTATTGACCTGGCGGTGCGGCAACGCCGCGCCGCCGGCGGATTACTGGCCGGCGCCGGCGTGCTGCTGGCCTGCTGGTGCGACACACACGTGTTTTTTTTCAGTGTGCTGGCCATTCCCGTATGGTGCCTGACCGCCCTGCTGATGGATGAAACTTTTACCTGGCGCCAGCCGCGGCAATACCTGCGGATCATCACGGCTCTGCTGCCGCTGGCGGCGCTGGCCGGCGCGGCCCTGGCCTTCCCCGCGCTCCTGCAATGGGTCACCATCCGGGTCACCGGCGCGCCGCCGGAAGCCGCGGCCATCACCGAGCGCACCTTGCGGGAAATCAAACTTTATTCGCCGCCACTGCGCGGCCTGTTCGACTGGCAGGCCGTCGGCCTGGCCGAGCATATTTTCATCGGCCTGGCCCTCCCCATCCTGCTGGGGCTGGGCGGTGCGGCCTGGTGCATCCGGCCCCGACGGGCTTGGTGTTCCGACTGGCGCCGGCCGCTGGCCTGGCTGATGATATGCGGCCTGATTGCCATGATCTGCCTGCTGGCCGCGGGGGTTTACGGGCCCGGCGACGGCACGGCCCTGCAGTTTTTCCGCAAACTCATTCCGCCTTACCGGATGATCCGCCAGCCGGCCAAAATTTTCACGTTGATGCCCAGCCTGCTGGCCGCGGCGGCCGCCCTGGCGGGCGGCGCCCTGGCCGGCCCCGCCGGGCGGACGCGCCGCTGGGCTATGGCGCTCTTCGTGCTGCTGCTGGCGGCATCGGCGTTTGAATACGGCCGGCGGATTAACCTGACCATCTCCCGGCTTACGCCGCGCCAGGCCGCCTACGCCGCGGTGGCGGAGGATGCCGCCGGCCGGGGAAATCCGCCGCGCGCGTTGGTGCTGCCGCTTTGGCCGGGCGATTCCCACTACACCTCAATTTACCAGTTTTATGCCGCCAATCACCATGTCCGCATGGTCAACGGGTACCGGCCGTTCGTCCGCCGGCACTACCTGACCAATGTCTTCGAGCGGCTGGTGAGCGCCAACCAGGGATGGATCGCGGAAGATCAATTGGCGCATCTGTCCGGCATGGGCGTGGAATACATCATCCTGCACGAAGACCTCTTCCCGGAAAAAGTCAGCCCGTTCCCCGTGGGGTTTACCCTGCAAAACCTGTTGCACCATCCGCGACTGCAGCTTCTGCGCCAGGACCAATCCGTCTGGGCCTTCGCCATCCGCCCGCCGGCGGGAAACGCGCCGCCAGCCGGCGAGCACACCGGCGGGCAATGGAACGTGTTCGGCAGCGCGCGGCGCTGGGAAGCGGAAAAAATCCGCTCCGTCAATGCCCGCAAAGCGCAGGATGAATCCGCCGGCGGCGGCATGTGCCTGTCGCTGGATGATGAAACCGCGCGGATGCAGACTCCGCCCATCTGGACCTGGGGCGCGCCGGATCTCCGCTGGCTTGCGCGCGTCCGGGGCCGCGGCCTGCTGCAGGCCGAAGCGATCATCCACGAGACCGCCCTGCCGCTGGATGACCTGGCGATTGACTCGTCCGCATGGCGCTGGCAGGCCGTACCGGCGGACGTGGTCAACGGATACGCGCCGCTAAGCCTGAAACTTCAATGGCAGGGCGGCGCCGTGGAAATTGACATGGTTCTGCTCACCGCCGGCCGTTGGGATGCCCAACTCAACCCGGGCGATGCCATCAGCATTCCAGCGCCATGCTTCTTTCATGCCGGCTACATTGATCCGCAGGCCGGCAGCGTGGTATTGCGCCGGGAACTTGATCCGCAAGCCCTGGTTTTTTACGGTCCCAAACTGCCGCTGGCGCCCGGCCGGTACCGCGCGGACCTGCATTACACCGCCTCCGCGCCGCCCGGGACTCCGGCAGGGCAGTTCAACATCCGGCAACGCGCTGCCGATCCGATCCGCTGGACGCCGGTGTTCGCGGGATACCCCGCCGCCGCCGAATTCGATTTGCCGGACAACCTGCCATTCCACCTGGAATTGCTCTTCACCGGGCGCGCGGACCTGGAAATCCGCGGCGTGGATTTTACCCGGTTGCAGTAAATGGCCGGCGTAGGTTACCCGGCGCCGCGGGACCGGCGCACACCTAAATCCGGCAGTTGGCAAGTTTGCCGCGGATGCGCGGCGGCAAGGGTGACGGTGTATTAATATACTCCGAACCCTTGCCAACAAAGCAGATGCGGCAAAATCGCCAACCTTTTTCCGGTTTGAAATTCAAAAATTTTCCCATACCCGAAAGGTGATTGCGACAGAAATCCAATCTTCCCTGTTTCCAATTGCTTATGTCAATTTTTGAATTTCAAATGCCGGATTTAGGTTCAACGATGAAGCGCGCCTGGAACGGACCAAACGCAGCCGCGCCGCGCAACCGGATGGCGATGATCCCGCGCCGGCGCGTCAAGTCGTTCTTCCCGAACGGCGTCACCCGGCCGTCATCGGCAATATAGGCAATGCGGCCGGTCCAGGCATTCGGGCCGGCGGCCAATTCAATCGTCACATCATCGGCGCGCGCGGTGGACACATTCAACAACGCCAGGACTGACGGACCGGCCGCAGTCCCGCGCAACAGCACCGGGCACAAATCCGGCAGGCCGCGCGCCGCCGCCGGCAACACGCCTTCAAACAGCCAGGCAAAAACGCCCTGCATCTGCGCCTGCCGGACCTCATGCAACCAGAACCCGTTCTCGCCCAGCGGGGCGGCGCTGACCACGCAACGCCGGCCCTGGCGTTCCAGGGCCAGCATGCCGCAAGCGCCCGGCCGGCCGGACCGCGTCAGGAAACGCGTCAGCGGCCGCCAACATGCGCCGGCGGCAGCCGCGATGCGCGCGACTGGCCCGCTCCGGCGCGGAACCAACCCGCCGGCGGCCGCGGCGTTGCGGCGGTCCGCGAGCATCATTTCGGTCATGCAATCCGTCGGTTCCGCCAGCCCGCGGATGCGCAAGCCCGCCAATTGCGGCAGATTCAACTTCAGCGCCTGCTCCAATGCCGGGAAATCCATGAAAACATTTTGCCGCTCAAAAATTTCCAAGGCCTGTTCCCGCGGCATGGGGAAGCTGTCGCATGTCAACACCGCCACGGGAGCGGCCGCAAAGGTCCATGGTATGCCCAGCCGCCAGAGGATTTGCGGCGCCGGTCCGATAAACATTTTCACATCCTGGGCGCGTTGCCGTCGCAGTTGCGCCGCCTTGGGACTGTAAACCACCTGCGCGCCCTGCATACCGGCGCCATCGGGAATAAAGTTCAATATCCGGTTGAACACCCTGTTGTTGCGCGCCATGATGCCGGCAAACGGGTGGTCCGCCATAACCTTATGCGCGGCGCCAAACGGCCAGATATTGATTTTTTTCAAGCCGCAGGCCAGGTTGGCCTTGATTTGAAAATCGAAACCGAATGACGCCGACTTGTTGAAAGTGGAATGCGGGTAAAAATCCACTTCCGCCTGCAGTTCCGTGCCGGGCGGGACCTGGCCGCACTGATAGACCGTCTCCGTCAGGCCCTTTAAGATCATCAGCCGGTCGGCATCGGCATAACATCCCTGCCCGGGCCGCACCAGGGGCGGCAACCCGCCGGCAAACGCCTCAACCAATTCCCGGATATCGCGGCCTTCCAGCGCGGAAATTTCCGTGCAGGTCAACATCAAGCCCAACCTGATCCGGGGATTGACGGCATGCACGGCCGCGCGCAATTCCCGCGCCAGTTCCACCAGCAACACGCGCTTGAATTCCATCCAGTCATTCTTGATCCGATGCGGCTCCGCCTGTTCCAGGATGGCCGCCAATTGTTCACGATCAACCTTATGGCCGTACCGGCGGCGGAATTCCCTCAAATGCAGCGGGCAGAAACAAGTCGGCCCCATGCCGGCGATGTATTCATAGCGGAAATCGTCATCCGTCAACATGGCGGTTGGGCCGGTGCCGGCCAGGGCGGCATAGTAAAATCTGATATAATCCAGATAAACGGCATCCAGCGGACAGGGATGGATGGCCGCCGCCTTGCCGGACATGTCCACGCGCGGCTGCTTGAACCCGATGTAATCCCGGCCGGTATGGGAAGCGGCCATGAACGTCCGCAGCACGCAATACCCCGGCTGGATGCCGGCCTTGCGCAGCCCCTTGACGATCGGCGTCAATTCCCGGCAACGCGCGGACAGTTCCTTGCGCGGCAGGAAGACCGAAACGTCCCGGCGCAAATCCACCGGCACGAGCTGCACCTCGCGGATGCCCGCCGTCCGGCAGAATCCGATCATCTCCCGCAGTTTGGCCGCAGTGTCAAAATGTTCGAACCCGATCCGCAGCGCATATTCGATTTGCTTTTGATGGTGCATGATTTTCCCCCTCAGCGCCCGGCCGGTTGACCGGCCAGCCATTTATCCCAGAGCGGTTTGCGATACTGGCGGATGGTATTGGCGTCCCAGCCGATGGGAATTTCAACGCGATGCCCGGTAATCTTGAAAAGCGCATCGTTGGCGGCGTAACCTACGCAATGATGGTCGTCGGCCATCGCGGCTATCAAGGCCGGCACGGCGGCCTTGACCTGCAAGGCGCCGAGCGCAACCGCCGCCGCCGCCCGCACATCCGGCTCAGCATCCTTAAGCGTTGCGATTAAAGGATCAATTGCCGCCGGTTGGCCGATCCGGCCCAGGGCCATGGCGGAATTTTTCCGGACCAGCGCCGTTTCATCCCGCAGGGTGACCAGCAGCAAATCCACGGCGCCGCCATCGGCGATCCTGGCGCAGGCGCCGGTCGCCGCGGCGCGCACGGCTGGATTTTCATCCTGCATCGCCTGCCGCAAGGCGCGCATGACCTCCGGCCCTCCGAACGCGCCCAGAGCCTGCGCCGCCTGCGCGCGGACATAGGCGTCCCGATCGTTGACAAGCTTGATCACCGCCGGCAGCGCGGCATGGCCATCCGCCGGCGGCACCAGCGCCGCGGCGGCATTGCCCCGCGCGCGCGGATTATCCGAACCCAGCGCCGGCGCCAGCGCCTCGAAGGCCGGCGCCCCTATCCCGCGCAAAGCCTCCACGGCCATGGCTTGCACCGATTCCTCCGGCGCGGCCAGCGCTGAAACCAGCGATGGTATCGCCGGGGCGCCGATGGCCGTCAGGGCAGCCGCCGCCTGACGGCGGACCCGCCAATCCGGATCGCGCAACGCCTGCATCAGCGCCGCCACCGAATCCCCGCTCCTGATATTGCCAAGCGCGGCGGCGGCCGCCGCGCGTACTTGAGGGTCCGGATCATCCCGCAACACGCCGGCCAGGGATGGAACGGCCGCGGCTGATCCCGTTGCGCCAAGATTGTCGGCCGCCCGCATGCGCAACTGGGCCGGTTCGGACGCGAGCATTCCGACAAGCATTTTAATGGAATCGGCGTCCTGCATCGAACGGCCGATGGCTCCCAGCGCCGCACAGGCCGCGGCGCTGACTCCGGGCCGGTCGTCCGCCAGAAGTTTGCCCAGCACGGGAATTGCCGCGGCGCTGCCGGCATTGCCCAGCGCCCGGACGGCCAGACGGCAAACCAGCGCCTGCGGCGCCGACAGTTCGGCCAGTAGTCCGGCGTGGGCGGTGTCCGGATTATCCGCCGGGACGCCGCCGGCCGCGCACACGGAGTCCAGCGCAATTGCCGCTTCCGCCCTTGGATTGAATTGCAATTCCTGCAACAGGTACGGCCTTTCCATTTTTTCCAGCGCCAACGCCGCGGCATGTTCCGTGCCCCAAACCGGCTGACCTTCCAGCGCCATGCCGGACTGCGGCATTACATTCACGGCAAAATCGCGGTCAACTTTCGTGGTTTTGCTGTCGGATATGCGCAGATGTCCGGCCACCGGGCCGGATTTATTGAAACTGACTTTATATTCACGCTCTCCCGATCGGAAAGTGACGGCCAATTTGTCATCGGTTTCCTCCAATTCACTGGCGACCATGGCGCCGGCATTCTTGTCCGCCGTTTCCAGAAGGTGCAGGAACCAGTCGGTTTCACGGCTGGCGCCCGGACGGACTTCGACCCGCCAGCGGCCCTGGAACTCCGGCACGTCATCGGCCGATTGCATGCCCAGGTCCTTGAGATAAGGCGAGTTTTCCGGCAGGCCCCAATTGCGGCCGGAAGCCCAGAATTCCCGGCCCGGTCCGCCGATTTTTTCCAAAACCGCGTCAGACGGATACAGCGTCCGGCAGGATATCCGGCCCTGGTCCTGCGCGGCGGCAAACTCCCTGCCGTTGATGGCCGGTTCGTTGGCGGTATGCAGCAGCCAGGTCTTGACAAATTCCTTCCGGGCGGCAGTTACCCGGTCGAACACCACGATATGCTGCGGCGGCAGGAACACAAACTGCCGGATATTCTGCCGGCATTCATTGGTGTTGTAGGTCGGGGTTAAATCCGCCGCCGCGCAGGCATACTCCGGCCGCGATTCGAACGCCAGCACCCGGGCGAATTCGCGGCCGAGGTCCTGGCCGCCGGTATGCTCCAGCATTTCGCCTTCCCACTTCACCTGGCGCGCCGGGTTGCGCACCAACACGCAGTTATGCGCTATGGTCTGCGCAAAATAAAACGTCGGGCCATCCGACACCCTGGCATAGGAATGCGCGCGGCTGCCGGTGTCCAGCGCCAGGAATCCATTGCGATAGATTGAAAAATGCCCCGCATCGTGATGCCCGCCGAAATATTTTCCGCCGCCGGAAGAAAACAGGATGAAGGTGTCGTTGGAACCGAAACCCGACGACATCAGGATGACGCCGCGTCCTTCGAAATTACGCGCCAGGGGCATGCCGGCGGGGATGCCGGCGGTCGGGGCATCTTCCAGGTTCAACAGGAACTGCAGCACGGGGAATTGCCCCGAAGCCGGCCGGTATTCCACGGCCAGCCGGCCGCGCAGGTAACGCGCGATCCCGGCTTCCTGCGGATGAGTTTGGCCGAAGAAATGGATGAACTGCCCCAGATGATCGAACAACAAATCGGCGCGGATGGTGCCGCCGCGCTTGTGCCAGTCCTTGCTGAACCCGAACTGCTTGAATCCTGCCGGCGTAATGCCCAGGATATTGCGCAGGACATGATGCGGGGTAATCCCCAGGTAGGCCCAGGCGGCGGGAACCTGTTCATCCCAGGCGGACTGCATGCAATGCAGGTAAGTCCAGACAGGAGTCGGCGTCTCGGCATATTCGTAGCCCAGGCGTCCCACGGCAAACGCCCCCGTGCCGCCGTCATCCAGGGCGAATTCCGGCTGCTTGTTCCATAATTCCCATTGATGGACGAAGCCCTGTCCCAGGGAACTAACGGCCCGCGCCATCTCGATGTTGCTTAAATTACCGTCCAGCGCCGCGAGCCCGGCATAGAAAAACATGTTGCGCAGGTAATAAAATCCGACTTTGTGCAGCTGGCCGCGGAGTTTTTCGCCGGTGTAAATTCCGGCAGTGTAGCGGATGAAATCGCGGGTCAAGTCCAGGCGTTCCGCGGGCGTCAGATCATTCCAGACCCAGTCCAGGGCGGCGGCAAATGCAATGCGGCTGTAAGCGCGGTTGTCGCCCCCGCCGCGCATCCATTCATCCAGGGTGGCGCGCAGCATTTTGCGGGTTTTATCAAAAACGGGCTCATCGCACGTCACCCGGCCGATGAAGGCTGCCTGCATGGCGTGCATGCCCCAATCCGCCGTGGTGATGTCGGAAAGCGCCACGGCCTTGATATCCTGCCGCATTTTATCAAATGCTTCCTTTTGGCTGCCCAGCGCGCGCGCCCGGATTGCCGGCCAGGTGTCGCTGTTGAAAAACAGCCGGGGATGTTCGGCGCGCACCAGCGGGAGCAACCTGATGCCGGCGGCATGCGCGCGGGCTTCCAGCATGATCAGTGCCGGCACGCCGTTGGTGGTGTCCAGCCGGACGTATTCCGCCAACGCCGCCGCGTAATCCCGCTCCTGCAGGAATGATTGGGCCCGGGCAAACTGCGCGGCCGCCCGCATGGCCGCATCGTCGGACAGGGCTTCCGCCCGGTCGAAATATTCGCGCGCCTGCGTGTAATTATTTTCGCGCAAAAAAGTCCGGCCCAGGCCGATGGCCGCGCGCGCGCGCTGGGCGTCCGGCGCCCGGGATTCCAGCACGGATGCATAATCGGCGCGCGCCGAATTGAAATCAGTCCAGCTCAGATCGTTTAATTTGGAATCAGCCATATCCAGCAAGGCCAGGGCGCGCTCGTAATCGCTCTGCGCCAAAGGCAAAGCCGCCTGTAAAACGGCGCGGATTTCCTCGAAATCAATGGCATTCCCGGCCAGCAGCCTGGACCCGCCCCGGGACGACAGCAGCACTTTTTCAGCCTGGGCATAGACCGACCGGAAGTCGTCCGGCGCCGCCGCGGCGGCTTGCAGGGCAGCCTGGGCTTCCCGGCCGCCCCCGGCGGCGATGGAAAACCCGCCGCCGCCGGCAATCACCGCCACGGCCAGGACATGCTCGCCCGCCGTCAGGTCCACGGCAAAAACGTGGTTGGTGATGAAAACCGGCGATTTTTGATTCCCTTCGGGAATGGTGTTGAAGACCGGCCGGCCATCCACCCACCAGTGCATCCACCAATTGGCGCCTGCATGAATTTTGTATGCGCCGGACTGGCCGACCTTGACCGGCGCCGCCAGGTACACGGTCGCGCCGCGTTTGGCTCCTGCGAATATTTCCGCCAGATCAATCACTGCGCCGTCGGAAAGTTTGACCGAACGCTTCGGGAAATCCACTCCTCCGATCCGCAGCTCAGCAGGAATCTTTTCAAGCTGCCGGCCGGGGAGCAGGTGGTCCACGGATGGCAGCCCGCCGGGCGACAGCATGCCCCCGGCCGGCGGCACGGGGCCGAACGCGGCCCATTCGACCGGCCAATCCAACTCGGCGGCAATGCCATGGAACGCACAAAGCAGCAGGAATATTCCGCCAATCGCAGCCCGGACATTTTTTTGAGCCATAATTATCCCCCTATTACCGGCCGATTACCCTGTGCTCAGGCCAATCCCGTCAACCTGTCAAAATCACCGCACACCGATCAGAGTCCCGCGCGATATGTATTCGTAACAACCCATATCCGCCAGGCGGCTGAACCGGTCCCGCCGCGGCAACCCGTCCAAATCCGCCGCCTCGGCCATCCACGGCAGGTTTGTGCCGGCATTGATGCAGGTCGAGCCGTCCGCCAAGCGGTAATTTTCCGCATCCGGATTTCTGAACCGCGGATCGCCGCCGATATTGCCCTGCGCCGGGTTGGTTATGCCCGGGGTGCAGCAATTCCAGAAGGAATTGGATGCCGAAGCGTATTGCAGGTAAATATCATCCCCGGCCGACACAGCCGTGTTGGAAACAATGATGCAATTCACAACATTATTCGTACCGATCAGGCTCAGTCCGCCGCCGGAGTTCGCGGCATGGTTAAAAGCTATCGTGCAGGATTCATTGGTCACATAACCGACGCTGGCGCGCACACCACCGCCGTGATTATTTGCAGAGTTGCTGACGATCAGATTGTTGCGCAAGAGAACTCCGCCGTAATCCAAAGCGCGTATGCCGCCGCCGTCGGAGGCGGCGGTATTATGGGTTATGCGGCAGAATTGCACCGTATCGTTCCCGTGCGCGCTCGCCAAATCAACGCCGCCGCCGTTATCCGAGGAAATATTGCTGACGATTGCGCAATGGGTGACAAGATTGTTGGTGACATAGGTATAATAAGTGGCAATCCCGCCGCCGGTGCCGGCGCTGTTGGCCTGAATCAGGCAACCGGTGACGATATTATCCCGGCCGTTGATCAGGATGCCCCCGCCGCGAGAGGCGGAATTGTTGGCAAACGTGCAATTGGCAATGGTGTTGGAATGCCCGTAGGCCTTCGGATCCACCCATATGTGCAGGCCGCCGCCGGTATTGTTGGAAAACATGCAATCGGTGACCAGGGCATTGCGGGAACTCATTTGCAGGCCCAGGATGGCATTGTCGTACACCCGGCAATTGGTAAATATTCCCGGGTCCGCGCACGCGTAGATCAGGACCGTGCGTTGCGCGGAAGCATGGCCGCTGAAATCGCAATCGTCAACCAGCGCCGGCGTCGCAAGGCCGTTCAACGACAAGGCCGCCCCGTATGGCCCGGAATTGTTGGTGAAAACACATCTCCGCAGCAGTACCGGCCCGCGCACCGCGACCCCGCCGACGCCGCGGTAAG
The DNA here is from genome assembly GCA_964463985.1 of uncultured Verrucomicrobiota bacterium. Taxonomy (GTDB): domain Bacteria; phylum Verrucomicrobiota; class Kiritimatiellia; order JAAZAB01; family JAAZAB01; genus JAXGPF01. Next base: position 14,713 of record CAYXEK010000046.1, on the reverse strand, counting down.
TGTCGGCGTTGTCCACAATCTCGCTCTCCAGGATGGCGCCGCCATAGCGCATGAAAATGCCCCCGCCGCCTTCGTAATAGGCGTCGCTGCGGGAGGAGGATATGTTCCCCTGTACCCGGCAATGCGTCACGGTGCCGCTGTTCAGCAAGTATATCCCGCCGCCGGCATTGGAGGCGGTGTTGCCGGCGAAGACGCAGTTGGAAACGAGGCCCTGCCAGAGATACGCGCCGCCGCCGTTGGTCACGGCAAACCCCTTGGTGACCGTCACCGCTTCGAGCATCGCATCGGCGTGGTTGATGTAAAACAGGCGGTTGGTGAAATCGGGATACCCGCCGTCAATGATCGTGTCGGCCGGGTTGCCGCTGCTGCCCCGGATGGTCACACCCTTGGTTACGGTAACCATGCTGATGCCTCCCGCAAAAGCGTGCTGGGATATTGAATCGACTCCGGTGCCGTCGGCTTGATGCGTACCGTTGGTCAGCAGCACCACATCGCCGTCCGATGCCTGCGCCACGCCATTGCTGATGGTTTTGAACGCCTCGGCCCAACTGCCGCCCGAATTGCCGTCATTGCCGTCAGGCGACACGTACCAGGTGTCCGGATAAGCGGCGGTCACGGCCAACAAGCCGAGCGTTAACATCAATGTTTTTGTTGCGCGCATAACTTCCGCCTCCTTTTTGCATTAATGTGAATTTATCGTATCCGTTGACTCCATCCAACTAAACGCATGACATTGCCGCCGATGATTTTTTGAATGGCGTCATCCTTCAACCCGCGCTGCACCAGGCCGGCCGTGAATATCGGCCAATTAACCAGTTCCATGGTTTTCAAGTATTCCGGTTTTTCCGCCTGGTCGCCGCAGCCGAATTCGAACCCGGACTCAAAGGGCGGCGGATTGGCGCCCTTGAAAAACTTCGACGGCCGCGGGTATTTACGCGCCTCGCTCCGTGCTTCCGGCCCCGTAAAATTACGATCCGTGCCAATGGCCACATGGTCGGCGCCGATTTTCCTGACGGCATAAACCACATGCTCCAGCATGGCCGAAATATCGCGGCGGCCGCCCAGAAACGGCGGGATGCAGCAAATGCCGACATACCCGCCGCCGGCGGCGATGGCTTTCAGCACCCGGTCAGGCTTGCCGCGCGGATGTGCGTGTAATCCGCAGCAGGCGGTATGGCTGGCCACTATCGGCGCATTGGAAACGCGCGCCGCATCCTCGCTGGTGCGCCAGCCACAATGGGCCACATCCGGAATGATGCCGAGTTCGTTCATCCGGCGCAGGGTTTTCCGGCCGAAATCGCTCAAACCGCCGTCGGATCGTTCGTAACAGCCGCCGCCGAGCATGTTTTGCCGGTTATATGTCAGATGCATCATCCGCACGCCCAGATTCCGGCATAATTCCAGATGGCGCAATTCATCGGAAACTGATTTGAATTCGTACGCCAGCGGCACATGGTTCAGGGAAAACAAGAGGTTCACTGGTTCACGGTTCGGAGGTTCACGGTTGAGCGTATAAACATCCGGCAAGGCGCGGACCAATGATTCGAAATAAGCCAGGCGCGTGAATTGATCCGGCCCTACCGCCATGCCGTCATATTCAACATTCTGGAAGAATCCGGCCAGTCCGCTGGCGCGCAACAACAAGCGCAATAGTTCCTTCCGGCCGGGCGCCAGCCATCCCAGATGGGACATCCTGGCGGTCATGGTACGGATTTCGGCGGCCGAGGCACCCTGCCGCATGGCTTGTTTCAGTTGCATGCCATTTACCGGCGCGGGAAATCCCAGGCAGAATGCGTCAAACACCATGGAATTTGCATGTAATTCCAAGCCGTGTTCCATATCCCTGCGCGAGATATCCAGGGCCTTGATCGCCGCCTGGCGGCAATCCCGGATATGTTTTTCGCACAAGGCTTTTTTCCGCGATATGGGCTGGCGTTCCATTGCATCTTCTCACGAAGCCGGGGTACGGCGGATTTCCGGGACTTCGCGCAAACCCCGGGCATTGTGCGTGAAACGCCCGGGGATATACCGGCAGGCATCCACATAACGCATTACTTCTTCAAACATGGTCAACCCGATATCCAGGATTTCATCGAAAGTGTATGGCGCGCGCTGCAACCCGTGCGGGAATTCGAAGGCCAGCGGCAGGGCGCCGGACGCGTGGTGCAAGGCCGTGGGCAAATTGAAATAGCCATGCTCGCCCGGCCCGGCGACCGGCGGCGCCGCCGGCCGCAAGCCTTCGCGCCGGTGGCGTTCGGCCACCAGCGCGCGGATTTGCGCCTGGTGATACTGGCAGCGCTGCGGCACAAAGGCGTTGGGCGCGGCAATCCACGGTCCCGGGCCATGCGTGTGCAGCACCATGACGCAATCGGGCGTCTCGCCGCGCGCCAGGTCCAGCAAGGCGGCGGTTTCCGGCGCCAGGCGCGCCGACATGAATTCGTCCAGATCAATATTGACGCCGGCATCATTAAAATAGCCGCCTAAAAAATCCACCCAATCCGGCGACACGGGCGTATGGCGCAAAAACCATTCCCACGACGGCTGGACGCGCTTGTCGCGCGGCTGCCCCTGGCCGTAATAGGTGGCCTCCGCGGCCGTAGCGCCGTTCAGGTGGCGCACGGCGCTGCGTATGCGTCCGTCCGGCTGCGCAATGGGCACCAGCACCAGCCGCATGCCGGCCGCCAGGTCCCGCAGGGCCTCCCGCTTGCGGCCGCGCAAGTCGGTTCCCTGTTCCAGTATATTAACCAGATTCAGGCAGGCCGCGCAACCCTCCATTTCCGCGCCATGGATGGTGGATATGATCAAAACAACGGGACGGCTGCGCCGTTCCGGATCGAAAAAATCCTCCAGGTGTCCGCCCAGGATGGCGCTGTTCATCTGGGACCGGCGGTCAATCGGCTCTTTGTCCCCGTAAGCAACCGCGCGGAACGGGCGGCCGCCCTGGGAACGGCCGGCTTCAAACACTTTGCCGGCGCGCAACCCGCTGAGAAACGCGTTTACTTCATCCCATCCGGTGATCCAGAAATCCGGCGCGGACATGAATTCTGCCCGGCGGATTTTTTCTGCTGATGCCTGCATGTTTATTCTCCCTAAAACCCGTCCGGAACGCGCGCGCGCCGCAAGGCGCGGGTCCGGTCAAACAAATTGTCAATCGGCTCGACTTTGAATTCGTTCAGGATGTCCGCCGCGGTCATATCCGCCCGGTCGCAGCAAACCAGGTGCCACGGCTCGCCCTCCACATGCTCAAACCGCACCGCATCGCCGTACTTGCGTTTGACCGCCACGGGGAACGGTTCCGGTAGACTGCGGGGTGTGACATGGTAAAGCTGACAGTCAAGGTTGATCCGGGCGGCAATGAAACTCACGCTGTCGAAGGTTTTGGCAACGATCCCTCCGATCGGATTGACGATGTAAGCGGAGCCGTTTTCCACCGCGCTGGCGATGTACATCCGGCAATCGCGGGCATAGGACGGCAAGTGCGTTCCGCCATGCATGGATGACAGGAAACAGCAGAGTTCCACCCGCTCGCGGCGATAGTATTCAAAGAGCTCCGGGAAATTCAGATCGAAACAGACGGCAATGCCGACCCGGCCGAAATCGGCATCGAATACCACCGGCGCATCGCCCGGCGTTACTTCATGATGTTCCATCTCGCCCGTAGTGGGAAACAGCTTGTCATAAACACCAGCCACCCGGCCGGCGCGGTCGAACAGCACGCCGGAATTGAACAGGCGGCCGGTTGCCGGATCAAGCCGCCCCATGCCGGCGGCGATATACATTTTGTATTGACGGGCCTTGCGCGACAAGAACTCCTGGATATAACCTTCGCCGGGAATTTCTTCCGCCAGTTCCCGGCCGGACATCACGCGCCCGGCGCCGTCCATCAACGCATTGGACATGAAATGTTCCGGCAGCAGCATTATATCCGGCCGGTCAAGCGCGGCGCGGTCAATCAACAGTTCCCATATCTCCCGCACGCGGTCGCGCCCCTTGCGCACGTCGTTGACATTGTTCATGTACCGCATGGTTGCCACAGTTACCCATCTAGCCATTTTCCCTCCCCCAAGGCGGGCGCAAGCCCGCAACCCAATTTATATTTTACTTCCTCTCCACCGTTGTGGTTTGAATTCGGTTCGAAAAGGGCGGCAGCGATCTTGCCCCATCTGCCGCCCGCCGACGGGCGGCCCTTCGGGCGGGCTTCCCGGCAGCGGGGCAACCGCCAGGTTAGCCCCACTACCGGCGCACCCGCATCTGGGGCAAGCTTGCCTTGCCTTTTCGAATCCCTCCGCGGACTCCGGGCACCCGAATTCAAACCACGATTGCATGGCTGACGCCTGCGTCAACCCGCAACTTTAACACCAACACTTTGTGCCAGATCAACCTTCATCTTAAGAATTCCGACACGCTACACCCGACACGGTACACCAAAATATTTTCTAAAACACCGGGACATTTTTCAAGCCAAACCAGTTTTTGCCTTCCAATTTTGCGCCGAGTCCGTCAACGTCCGCAACCGGAAGAACCGACTCCAACCGGATGTTTTCACCGGCTTGCAAGTTTAACTCCAACACCTCGCCCCGCAGGATTTTTTCCCCGGCGCGGACGGCCCCATCAAACACATTTTTCAACTTTATCCGGCCGCCGGTATTGGACTGCAATTCAACCCAGGCAGTGCGGCCGGCCCGGCGTGCGGCCGACACCTGGATATTCCCCTCCGCCAGCAGATTGCTGAAGGAAACATCAGCCCAGAATTCCGGCACGGCGGGAAACACCCGGATAATGCCGCCCCAGCTTTGCAACAGCATTTCCAGGATCGCCGCCGCGGCTGAAAATCCTCCATCCACTGCCGTAATTTCGAAAGTAAAACGGGACATCCCGAACCGGCGCGGATCGCCATGCCGCACCAATGAATTGGGAGCAATCATGCATAAATAATCCTGCAGCCACTTCCAAGCCATCCGGGCATATCCGGCGCGCGCCGCCACCAAGGCATAGGCGGTAAAACCATGTCCGCACCAATCCCCGGTGCCCAGTTCCTGAATACGCAGCATGGATTGGTCAATCCTCGCACGATCGCGCCCGGATCCTTCCACCGTCAATTCCTCCAGCGGATACACGCCCATCAAATGGCAATGATGCCGGTGCGATTTTTTCAGCGGCATATCCGCCGCGACATAAATCTCGTTTCCTCCCGGATAATCGTAAAGGTCTTCCAAAACTTTCCGGTATTCGGCGCTTTCCGGATCGGGCTGATTGAGCGCCTCCCCGGTTTCCAGCAAGGCGCGGCAGACGAACCTGATCAGGGCCGCCTCAAAAGCGGTGTCCTGCTGCCAGATTTCCGGGGTGCATTCCATGTATTCCGGCGAGTGGGAAATCGGCAAATGCAATTTGCCGTCAGCCCCCCGCTCCAGTAGATGCCTGTAAACCTGCCAGCACCCCTTGAGCAGCGGCACGACCCTTTCGCGCAGAAACTCCAGATCGCGGCTGTAGCGGTAATGCAGCCAGTAGTTATGGGTCAACCATGGCAGCATTGCGCCAATGACACCCAACGGTTCCCATCCGTGCGGTTCCGGGCGTTGGGAGAGATCGGCCTTGGCGAAGCACATGGCCATGCCGTTCAGCCCCAGCGAGCTGGAAGTCCATAATCCGTCAATCCCGAAGAATTTTTGACAATTATCGCGGAATCGCGGAACCATCTTCCAAAAAGTATCGTACAGGGAAATCCCCATGTCGAGATGGTTTGAAGCCAGCACCAGCCAATAAGCCGCCTGAACATTCCAGTCAAGGTGATAATCATTCCAGCAATAAGGCATCACCTGGTCATGCGGCCAGACGCCGCATAATGGCATCGCCACGCCGTCCGGCCGGCAGCATGAGCCCAGCTTGTAGAGTTCGGCATAATACAGGTTCTCCAGTTTCTTGTCCGGCAAAGTGATGGACGATTTTCCCCGGTAATCGCGCCACCAGGCGCAATGTTCCTGCCGTAATGCGTCATATGCGGGCGCGTGATGCAGCAGGTGTTGAGCCGCATCCAGCGGCGTGGCTGCATCATGCCGGGAAAGGATGGTCATTAAAAGTTCATCGCCCCGGCGCCGCCAGGCAATCACATACTCGCCGCTGCCGGGCATTAACTGGCGCACCCAATCAACACCATGCGCCTGCCCGCGTTCCAGGGGCGGGTACCCCCAGGCGGGTGAAACCAGGATGTCCTCCGGCCAGCCCCAAGCAGCGCCCATGGATTTCGAGTCCGGACCGATTGAAGGATCGGTTTTAGAAACATAATTAACGCTGACCTTTGCTCCCAATGGCAGGCCTTTCATGATGAAAAGCTTGCGGGTAGCATGGGCAAACGCCTGACAGCCGGCGTCATCCGGACTTTTGCTTGCCGTCTGCCAGGTGGCATCGGCCAGGCGCAGCCGCCCGCCGGCATAAGGCAATGCAGATATTTCCATGCGCGGCAGCGGGATGCGCGTGGGATATGGATGGTCGGAACGTTTGCTGCCGACCGGCAGGGCCGAGCAGGCATGGTTGATTTCGCCCCATTTTTTCTGTTCCACCAGTTGACGGATATGATTGTAATTGTAATGTCCCGGGTCTTTCAGGGTCTCGCGCATTTCCCAGATATTCGGGTTGTCCAGCGTCAGGCGCAACGGCCGGCCGTCGCCCCAGAGCATGACGCCCAGGTAGCCGTTGCCCAGCGGCACGCCTTCGAACCAGCGCGCCGGCGGGCGTTCGTATACCAGATCGTGGTTATTTGGATATACGGCGAGCATGGTTTTTGTTATTTTTCAATTGCTTTTCGCCCCAGTCGCTCTTCCATACCCCGCCGGGCTGGATGCTGAGATTTTCGGCGGCGATTTGGCGCCCATCGGGCGCGTTCACGGTTATTTTCCGAAACAGCGCGGGCCGCTCTGAGGAGTTATGCAAATCCATGCCGGTCTCGCCAATTGTTGCCACTCCAGTGAATAACCTGCCGAACACGGGCATGCGCACCGGCAGGACCGGCGGACGGAAAGCCATGGCCGCCGCCGGCGCGTCAAGCGTCAGCCCCAGCATTACATACAGCAAATCCCACCCGATCAGGCAGTCGGAATAATGAATGCCGTAGAACCACTTGCCGTCGCGGCTGTCGAACATCAGGCGGGCGCTCCACGGGTCGCGCAATTGAAAAATCATGGTCTCGGCCATTTTCTCGAGCAACTTCAAGGCAGGCTCATGCAACCCGTGCTGCAAGGCGGCGCAAGCCAGCGGCACAATCATCACCGGGGAGAAGCAATTTGATTGCGACGGCCCGCTTTTGCGCTCCTCCTTCCCCGGCCGGTTGGCCGGGGTGCCGTCCGGATTGGAGGCGGCGCGGCCGATAAACTTTGCCGGCTCGATATTCATTTCCCAGATCGTCTTCAGCGCTTCGCGGACGCGTTCATCCGGGTGGATATCCGGCAGCCCGAGCATACGCGCGGCGACCGTGCCGTAGGTGAACTGGTCCGTGAAACATATTGCCGATGCCTCGCCGGTGAGCGGGTCGGCCGACAGATTGTAATATTTGCCGTTCCACAATGAATTTTCAACAAAGCCTGACGCTTTTTCGCAGCGTCTCCGGCACCAGTCGGCGAATTGCCCATCACCCACGCGCCGCGCCAGAGCCTCCGCGGCCTTTAACGCCGCCAGCCACTGGTCGGCTATGTAACTCACGCACCCGAACATGGTGAAGTCGTCCCAGCCCTGGTCCAAGCCGTGCACATCGGGAATCCCGTCGCCGTTGCCGTCCAGTTCGCGCGCGGCCCATTGGAGCGTTTTCTTCAATATCGGGTACATTTCCGCAGTAAAGGCACGGTCATCGTTCCAGAGCGCCTGCCAGGCGATTGCCAGCGGAAAGATCGCCGAGTCGCCGGAATTGAAGATCCGGTATTCGCGGCGGTGGATGCTGTTGATCCCCATCGTGGAGGGAATTTCACCCGACGGCAACTGCGCGGCCGCCACGCCGCGCAGCAGGCGCGCATGCAAATCGGGGAACAGGGCCGACATGACCGCGGCATAATAGCGGTTGAGAATCGTGGCCGTGACGCGCGGGCAATCAATGGATTCAAACATATAAAAGGAATCATCCGCCAGCCACCAGGTCAGCCGCGGCAGCAGGTAAAGATTTTCCATGATCATGGCGCGCAGGGCCGGGGGCATGGTGCAGCCGTGGAACATTTGCCGCCAGGCGGCGCTGCGGTCCCGTAATTCATCGCGGCGCGGCGCGGCGTGCGCCAGCACCTCCGCGGCGCCGCCGGGGAACCGCACCGCGTAGCGATGGCCCAAAAACATCCGGCCGGTTGAGATGCGGTCGTAATGGTGCGGGAAAAACCATGCCAGGGCGAACTGTATTTCGCGCGTTGCGCCGGGCGCCACGGCGACCGTGCCGGCCACCGCCCCGGCGGGCTTGTGTTGCGAAAACCGGCCCAACCCGTCGTCATACCGGCTTTCCGCCGGCAACCGGCCGCGCTCGAGAAAAGTTCGCCACGCATGCAGCGGCTGGAAGTCGGGCATGGCATGGACATCCCCCGCGTCCACCATCAGGTTGCGTCCGATGACCCGGCCGGGCGCCTGCGGCCGCCAGTCAGCCACAGATTGCCAGCGCACTCCTTTCTGTTCAATGCCGGCCAGCAGGTACTCCGACCCGGCGAGCGCAGGATCCAGCGTGGTCATCCGCACCGCAGGCGCTCCGCGATTGCCGGCAATCTCGTTGCGGTTGCCGATGGCCGCCCAGCCGCGGAAATAATTCTCATAGACGATATCATTGACCCAGGAGATGGCCGCGCTGGCCTGGAACGGTTTATCCCCCGGGTTATGGATTTTTACCGTAAAAAAAGCGATGGGGAGGGCGCTGTCATCGGCCTGCAGCGGGACGAACGGCGAAAACACTTCCAGCTTGACCGCGGCGGGCAATTGCGGATCATCGTAATCCAGCTCGACAAACGGGAATCGGCCGGTGTATTGCAAGCCCGGCAGTCCCGGCAACCCGGCGGGCGCATTCAGCTGCATGATCCGGCCGATACTCCGGCCGTTTGCACCGCGGATGAAGACCGAGATAAACGACCCATCTTCAACGCCGTTGGGCCTTTGCGGCAACGACGTGGTCCAGCCGTTCTGCAGACGGTTGTTCTTGAACGCGCCATCCCGGCCGATTTCAAAGGTTGACGTGCCGATCCCGCCGATCGGCATGCCCAACGGCTCCGCGCCGGCGGTACCCGGATAGGTTATGCCGTCCGCCGGCAAATTTGTTTTTTCAGCGCACATTGCCCATTCCCTTAACGTTCCAGAGTTTCCTTGATTGCAACCCTGTTACACTCCGATCTTTTCCAGCGTGGCGATCACATGCCGGGCCGATTGCTCGTCCTTACAACCGGTCACGTGAAGAAATGCGCCTTCGCGCGGAATTTTGCCCAGCAAATCCGCCACTCTTTCCGCCGGGGATATAATGAAGGCCTTCCGGCCGCTTTCAATAATCCGCCTGTATAATGCAATCCACTTCAGGGGATCGCGCGGTATAATGTCGCTGGACTTGTTTACCGGAACAAACTGAATCATTTTGACCGCGTCAATTTCCAGCAACACATCCAAATGCTTGATTTGTTCCTCGCCATCGAGGTGATAAATGCCAAAGTCAACATGCCCGAGGAGGCGCCGCATTTCCTCCGCCACCAGATCCCGGAACATACCCGGCGAGATCATGACGCTCAGATCGCATTGATTGTAGAGCACCTGGCCCGGCGCCCAGACTTTCATGCCGTCAATTGTTCCCTCCTGAAAAGGACGCAAAAGATTGTAAATCACATCGTAGGTTTCCAATTCCCAATTGATTATCCGATCACGCAACGCCCGTATTTCATCATGATATTCCAGCATGGCCACGAGCGTGGATTCCGTGCCGATTAATTCGGCGATTAAATCGAATGCGGCCAGGATGCTGCTGCCCTGGCTTACCAGATATCGTCCACGAGCATGTTCCGCGGAACGGCGCGTGATTTCCTGGATCAGTTTCCACCATTTGTTGTTCCGGTCAAACCCCAAAGCCTTTAATTCGGCAAATTCGGCATAAGGTTTTTTATACCAGGTGGTTCTGGCCTCAAACACCGGCTCGCAACCCAGGTACGTGCACAGAAACATCGGCCCCATATAGACTGCATGATTCGGAAAAGCTTCCGCGCCCCAAAACGCGGATTCAATGTAACAATCCACGTTGTGCAAAACAGTCTCGGGATCAATATACTTCGCGGGGATTTCGGAACATGATTGGCGCCGGACAAACCCGGCCCGCGGGGCCAGCACATAAGCCGGGACACGGTCCGTCCGCCGGCCGGCCCACCAATCGGTCATCCGCTGGCGCGCCTCCTGCCAATCCGGCTTGAATTCCGCCATGCGATTATCCATTACACGCTCCGGAACCGGTTGCCGGCCTGCTGGTGGCATTTTTCCACCACCGCCATCACGCGCCGCACGCTTTCCGGCGTGACCGCCAGCGGCGCGCCAGCGCGCAGGCTGGCATATACCGACTTGTAATACCAGGGCATGGGGTGCGGCGCCCTGGCGCCGGACCAATGCTCGTTCTGCCAGGGAAGTTTTTCCTCATCATCCCGGCGGTTGAACAGGCGGTCGGCCGGGGCGCAGCGTTCGACAACCTGCGGCGGGAATTGTTCAGCCGCCAGATATTTCCAGGTCAACTCTCCGCAACTGCCCCATAAAGTGCCCAGCGTGCCCATCACCAGCCAGGCATGGACCGGGGCGGCGCAGGTGGAGGAAATTTCCATGTCAATCACCGGTTCGCCCGGCGCGCAGAGCATCAGTTTCACATGATCGTCGGCGTCTCCCAGCGCCATGGTCAAATCCATGCGGCAAAACACCTCCGGCTCGGGGTGCTTGATCAACTGCAAAAGCTGGTCCAAAAGGTGGATGCCGTTATTGTTCAGACGGCCGCCGCCGAATTCCTTGAGCGTCTGCCAGTCCCAGCGCCGGCCGAAATAGCTGGATGTCCGCCGAATCTGGACAATCCGGCCAAGCCGGCCGGAATCAATCACCTCCCGCACCTTGCGGAAGTCGGCGGCAAAGCGCTGCTGCTGGTAAATTGTGAACATTTTCCCGGTACGCTTGGCGGCCGCGATCATCGCGTCGGCCTCGGCCAGACTGCGCGACATGGGCTTGTCGCACACCACGGCCTTGCCGGCTTCCAGGGCGGTGATGGCGTTTTCGCAGTGCAGATGGGTTGGCGTGGCGATAATCACCAGTTCCACGTCTTTATCCGCCGCCAGCTCCGCGCAGCTTGCGTAAGTTTTGCAATTGAATTTTTCACGGGCTTCCTGCCGGCGTTCCGGCAGGCTGTCGGCAATGGCCGCAACTTCGAACATGTCCGGCAGACGCTGCATGCAAGTCGCATGCGGCAACCCGATCCGGCCAAATCCCACCACTCCCGCTTTGATTGGTTTCATTTTTTTCTTTTGCGTTCCTTGCGCTCTTTCGCGGTGAATCATTCCTAATTATTCCGGTACCAACGCGCAAATTCCGCGCCGTCCGGCCCATCGTCCAGGTTTAATGCATCCAGGCTAATCCATCCTTCCGCACCGCGCGCCTGGTGCACGGCAATCATCAGCGCGGTGGTCTCCACGGTGGCGCTGAACGGGATCGGCGGCTGGCGGGTTTCAATCATAGCGGCGAAATGCCGCAAAATATTGAAATAACCGGCGCACTTACCCAGCGTCCTGGCCGGTTTGTCCTTCATAAACACCGCAAAATGCAGCGGCCGGGCGCATTCCAGGCGCAGCCAGACCGTCAGCCCGTCGCGGTACACCAGTTCAAAAAGTTCCCTGCCGCTCCCCGCCTTCCTCACTTTGCATATGCCGCCGCCCAGCACGGTATGGATCGTTTCCAACGTGTGAATGCCGTAATAAAAAAACGTGCCCGGCCCGCAGGCGAAAGCCGAGTCAAGCTGACCGCGGATGGGCGCCAGCTCATCCCGCATGGCAATCACCGCATCGTCGTAACGCGCGCCGGACCCGCCCATCAGGGGGGCGCCGGCGGCATCGGCCAGGCGTTGCATTTCATAGCCATCGCGCAGCCGCCCGAACACCGGTTTATCAATGAACACCGGCACTCCCGCCTCCAGCAGCGGGCGGGCCCGGTCCAGGTGTTTATCCCAATTCACGCCGAGAATCATGGCAGCATCCACCTTGCCCGGCATGTCTTCCGGCCCGGACAGAACCACGGGGATGCCGTGTCCCCGGGCAAACGCCTGGGCGTAATCCGGCGGGCGCACATCGCCGCCATCACACACAGCCACGACTTCGAATCCGCCATGCACCAGCATTGCCTTCAAAAACGACGCTGGGTGCGATGAATCCAGATCCACCATCCCTATGCGATATTTTTTCACGAAATTATTCGATTAATAGTTTAAACACCGGACAACAAAAGACAACCGTTTATTTCGGTAATTATTTGTCGAAATCTACACGGATGCGTCAAAATCTACGCTTGGCCTGGAACGAAATGCGAAACTGCGAAGCACGGCCGGGAGTTACACTTCCTAGGACTGTCTGGCCCTTTTTAACGCCCATATTCGCGCAAACTTCAGGCGTCAACGCCTAATAACCGCACCGGACCGGACAAACCGCTCCGGAGACTGTCTTTTTCGAATGCGCGCTGGCGCTCGTCATAAGGAAATTTTATAGCCGGCCATTCCCGCCCGCATCGCTCCAGCCATTGCTCCCGCAATCCCTCGCGCAGGATGGCATTGGCCAGGGAATTGGTGACGGTAAGACTTAGCGCATTGCGGCCGGTCCGCACCGCGCCGGTGACATCCACCACAAACGGTTTCCAGATCACGGCGCCAACGGCGATACCGTTCAACTCCACGGATGCGGCATAACGCACCTGCCCCAGATCGAGAAAATATTGCCCGCTCTTTTCTGCGCGCAAATCAAATTCCACACGGTATTCCGCATCGCCGCTGAAATCATCGCCCAGTTGCCCGCGCCAATCGCCCAGCTTTGCCGGAACAAAGCTTTCATCCGGCAAATTGCTGATTTCAAAATTCTTTTCCCCGACGGCATACCGGCGCAGCGGCCGAATCCGCCAGCCTTCGTTGAGGTTGAGAATTTCCTCCGCGGCGCCGGGAACGCCGCCGGCCACCGGATGAAACTCATCCGGATTATCGGCGAAAACGATCACCCTGGACGCCCAAGGCGCAAAATGCAAGCGCAAATTCCCCGGCGTGCCATTCAGGCAATCCAGCCGCTCAAATGAATTATCGGCTGCATCATACAACCATGCGGACGCATTTTCCGGGAACCGGAATTCGCCGGTGACCTCGCGGTCTTCCGCATTGGCCAGGAAATAAATGCGGGCGTTGGCGCACACGCGCTTGCAGACGCGCAGACCGGGTTGCGGAGGATGGAGTTTGACCAGCGGCTCGACCGCTTGGGATAGCTTGTCAATATCCGCGGCCAGTATCTGCCCCGGCCCCGGATAGGCGTCCGATCCGCCGGATGCTGCGCCCATCAACGGCGCCAGGGTGATCCGCCCACCATCCGCGGCAGGCATTCCTCCGACGGCAATCAGGCGTCCGCCGCTTTTGACAAAGCCGGCCAGGCATTTCAGCGCGGACTCGGTGAGCCATGCGGACTTTGGAACAATGATCGTGGAATATGATGCCGGTCCGGCAATCAGGCAACCATTTCCCAGATTTTCCGGGACCAACAGGTCATCATCCACATAATCAAAATCGCATTGATGTTCCAGCAACCGCGCGGACACCTGGCCATGCATGGCGATGGCGCGCGCGCGATCGTCCCCACCGGCCCAGACATCGCGGATGGGGCAATAAACCGCCGTAGCGCAAGCGCTCTGGCCCCGGCTGAGCAGGTATCCAAGCCGCGTAACGTACTCATGCAATGGCGCAAGATATTTCCAAAACGGGTTGACGGGGCCGAAAAACGGCCGCGCAAACGCCATGAAGTGATCGCGGGTGGCATAGGCATAATGGCCGAACACGAAAACATTCACTCCCAGCGCCAGTTGCTGATCCACAATCCATTTCATTTCCGCGGGCGTCAGCCCGTTGCCGTAAACCATGAACGATTCCGACAGGACCAGGCCCGGCCCGTTTTTCTGCCGCGCAACGGATTGGGCGTATTTCGGGAAGACCGGCGGGACGGGATTGCCGGGGAAAATCTGCCGCCAGATGGCGTCAATCCCGGGCAAGTCCAGCTCGCGCAGGGCGCGCAGGATGTGCCCGAATCCGCCGTCCGCATTGTAGCGCAACTCGTCCTCGCCGCCCATGTGCCCGCCGGAAAGCAGGCCGTGCTCCCGGCACCAGTCCCGCAGCGGATGCAGGTAGCGCGCGGCAAAGAGTTTGGACCAGACATCGTAAAAATCCAGCAGAACCCTGGTCGTGTCAATGTCGCGATTTTTCTCGAACAAGCGCGGCAGATGGGGGATGAGATCGTAACCCTTCTCCCGCAGGAACATCTGCGGCAGGTCCGCGGTCCAGGTCAACCGTCCCGGGGCGGAGGCCGGCGCAGGATGCGTACCCTCCGCGGCCGGCTCGTCCGTGAAAGCGAACTTGATGTTGGCGCCCAACCGCTCGCCGAGATGGCGGGCGTAATTTTCATGGGTCAATTCGATGAACGTCCGCGTTGCGGCCAGGCATAACGGGTCCGCCCGCGGCGGCAGGTAA
>CAYXEK010000045.1:25209-26808 GCA_964463985.1 uncultured Verrucomicrobiota bacterium | reverse complement strand
TCCGTAAACCGCAGAAAAACAGGAATCCGTATAAAAATGAAACAAGCAATCAAGTGGTCTGTCATTATTGGGCTGGCCGCGCAAGCCGGCCGGGTTTACGCCGCGTTTGTGGCCGGAGCAGGATACCAGTCGGCGCCTTATTACGCCAACCCCCACCCCGATGCCGCCATTGTTTCGTTTGACTGGGACGCCGGCAGCAACCTTTACTACTCGACCCGCAGTCCGGTCTGGGATTTGGGATTTGCCGTTTATCGTTATGACGGCGCCGCGGCGGGAATTTTGTATCAGGACGCCAATTCCTTTTCCGGCTCAAGGGTCACCGCAATCGGCGGGATGATTTACTTCAACGACGGCGGCAATTACGAGCGCTGGAATTATAAATATTTCCGGTATGATCCCGCGGGCGCCGAAATACCGGCCGACCTGGGCGTGACTAACGACCTCTGGGGCCTGGAAACGCGCGATGGCAGCGACTTCTGGGCCGCGGGCGGCGCCAATGCCGCAATTTACCATAGCGCGCTGGATGCAAGCGGCAACCTGGTCAATAACCCGCCGGTCAACCTCGGCGTCATCGGACAGTCCAGCGGTCCGCTGACCTTTGACGCCGCCGGCAACCTGTATTACGCGGAAGGTTATAACACCGCCGGCTCGGCGGTTTACCGTTGGAGCGCGGAGGAAGTCGCCGCCGCCCTGGCCGACCCGGCCGGCGCACCCTTGCAGGCCGATGGGCACATCTGGACCCTGCTGGCATCCGGCGATGGCAGCACCGGTATCCAAGCCGACCCCGACGGACACGTTCTGGCCGCCGCCACTTCCTTCGCCGCACCCAGCGAACTGCAACGCCTGCTGGTCCTGAACGGCGTGTGCATCGGCTACGAGGTGGTGGCCCGCGCGGATGAGCGCCTGGAAACCTTGCGGCTGCGCGGCGGCGCGATTTACGCGAGCACGTCGGAGGGCGTCTTTTCGATTAACGCCGCGCAAACGCTGCGCCTGATCGCCCAGGCCGGCCAGGGCGGCGCCCTGACGCTCATCGGGCTGAATGATCAAGGACAAACCCTGCGCCTGGCCACGGTGGCGGATAGCGCGCCCGGCTGGATTGTCCGCGGCATTGACGGCAACCGCCTGCTGGCGCAGGCCGGCGACGGCGGCGCAGTCGCCATCGTCGAACTGGATGCCGGCAGCCAACCCGCCAACATCGTGATGCTGGCCGATGCCGTGCCGGGCTGGATCGTCCGCGCGCTGGACGGCAACCGCATCCTGGCGCAGGCCGGCGACGGCGGCATGGTGGGCATCCAGGAACTCGGCCCCGGCTATGCGCTGGGCAATTTCATCATGGTGGCCGACGCGGTTCCGGGCTGGATCGCGCGGGACCTGGATGGCCACCGCCTGCTGGCACAGGCCGGCGACGGCGGCGCAGCCACAATCGCGCAACTGGATGACGCCGGCCATCTTGCCGGTTATACCATGGTTGCCGAATCCATCCCCGGTTGGATTGTCCGCAGTCTGGCGGGCAACCTGCTGCTCGCGCAGGCCGGCGACGGCGGCATGAGCATCGTCATGGAATTAACTGACGCGGAGGCGCCGGCCGGCTACCGGCTG
>CAYXEK010000045.1:5559-25109 GCA_964463985.1 uncultured Verrucomicrobiota bacterium | reverse complement strand
CATGAGCATCGTCATGGAATTAACTGACGCGGAGGCGCCGGCCGGCTACCGGCTGGCGTTGAACGCCGCGCCAGGCATGGCCCTTGCCGGCCTGGATCTCGAATAACCGCCGCTGCCATCCAAACTGCCAGTGCGGCCCGAGATCCCTCCGCCCTGGCAGTTTGCCAAGGCGGTTTGGATTGCGGTGGCTTGACGCCGCTTTTCCCCGGCAGAGGTTACCGGCCCGCGCGGTCGGCACTGGTCAGCATGATCCACAGGAAAAACGGTCCGCCCAGCAGCGCCGTGATCACACCCACGGGGATTTCCAGCGGCGCCACCATGGTGCGCGCCACCGTATCGCAAACCACCAGGAAGAGGCCGCCGGTCAGCAGGGCGCCCGGCAGCAGCAACCGGTGATCATGCCCCAGCAGCATCCGGCAGGCATGCGGCGCCATCATCCCGACAAACCCGATCGGACCGCAAACCGCCACCACTCCGCCGACCATGAGCGATGCGGCTAAAAAAACCAGTTGTTTCACGCGGTTTACGTTCACCCCGCGGCTGGCGGCCAAATCGTCGCCCAGCGCCAGCAGGTTCAATTCCCGGCACAGGAGGAACAGGATGGCCGCGCCCGGCAGGACAAACGGCAACAATCCCAGCACCGGCGCAAATCCGGCGGTCTCAACCGATCCCATCATCCAACGCATGATGCGGAAGGAATGGCCCAGTCCGCTGATGTATTGAACGAAAATTATCAGGCTGGAAAAGAAAAAACTCACCGCCACCCCCGCCAGCAGCAAAGTGGCCGTTGAAAACCCGCGCCGCAGCCGGGTCAGTCCGTACACCAGCCCGATCGCCAGCAGGCTGCCGGCGAAGGCGGCCAGGGCGACGCCATTCACGCCGGCCGGCAGAAATTTTGATCCAAGCCGGATATACATGGCGCTGCCGAACGCGGCGCCGCTGGCGACACCGAGGGTGAACGGCGTGGCCAGCGGGTTGCGAAACATGCTTTGAAACGCCGCCCCGCTCAGCGCCAGGGCGCTGCCCACGCAGAAAGCGGTCAAGACGCGCGATATGCGGATATCGCGCAGCACCGATGCCGCCAGACTATCCGGCGCCGTCAGCAAAGTATGCAACGGGATGAAATCCATGCCCAGCATGGGCGCCACGCCGATGGCGGCCGCCGCCGTCAGCCCCAGCGAAATCAAAATCCACGCGCGGGACATCGGCGGTTTCATATGACATCCTCCACCACTGCCAGCGGCCGGCCATCCGGCATCCGGGCAAAGGCGAACGGGGCATCGTAAACCGCGCGCAATGCCTCCGGTTGAAGCAAATCCGCCGGCGGCCCGCATGCAACCAGCCGTCCGCCCCTCAAGGCGGCCACCCGCGCGCTCCAGCGGCAGGCGGCATTGATGTCATGCAGCGCGGCAATCACCGTCAAGCCTCGCCGGCGATTCAAATCGCCCAGCAGTTGCAGCACCTGGCGCTGATGCTGGTAATCCAGGAAGGCTGTGGGCTCGTCCAGCAGCATCAGTTCCGCGCCCTGCGCCAGCGCGGCGGCAATCATCACCATCCGGCGTTCGCCGCCGCTGAGCGTGTCCAGCCGGCGGTCGCGCAGGTGTTCCATGCCGGTCAATGCCAGGGCTTGCGCGGCCAATTCGCGGTCGGCCCCGCGCAAGGTGGTGAACGGCGACAAATGCGGGTAGCGCGACATCAAGACAAATTCCAGGCAGGTGAAGGGTATGTCCGACTCTTCCGTCTGGGAAACGCAGCTGATCCGGCAAGCCAGCGCGCGGCGGCTGTACCGCCGCAAACTCCGGCCCGCCAGCATGATTTCGCCGCTCCAGCCGCGATGCAGCCCGGCCAGGCATTTGATCAGGCTGGTTTTGCCGGCGCCATTCGGACCGATCAGCGCCAGAAATTCGCCCGGCCAGACCTCAAGGTCAATCGCCTGGAGGATATCCTTGCCGTCAATCCGCAGGTTCAAGCCGCTGATTTGCATCAGGGGCGCGTTCATAGAGCCTCCCCCGGCAAGCTGCCGGGATAAATGGCCGCCGCCATATCCGCCATGGTCCGGTAAATGCGCGGCCCCGGGATGCAGACATAATCGCCATCCAGCACGTATATCCGTTCCTGCCTGACGGCTTCCACGGATTTTAATTGGTTCCAATCGGCCAGCAAGCGCGCCCGGGCGGCGGCATTGGAAACTTTCAAATCCGGCGCCAGGTCAATAATCACCTCCGGGTTCATCCGCAAAATGCCCTCCCGCCCGACCTGGGCGTAAGCCAGACGGCCTTGATAAACATTGCGCGCCCCGAGCAGTTGCAGCATTTCATCGTAAATCGTGCCCGGCCCGGCCAGGTACACATCCGCCAGCCCGCCCGTGCCCATGTTGCGTCCGATGCAAACCAGCACTGCCGGCGCCGGCGCGCCGGCGGGAATCCGGGCGCGGATGCCATCCATCCGCGCCTGGATGTCGCGCGCCAGCGCTTCCGCCGGCGCCGCAGCATGGCACAGTACGCCCGCCCGGCGGATGGACGCCATGATATCCGGCAATGACAGGAGCGATAACGGCCGGCATTCCAGCCCCAGCGCCAGCAGGTTTTGCGCCGCCGCTTCATGCTCGATGGTGTGCAGCACCAGGTCCGGGCGGAGCGACAGCACTGCTTCATAATTGGTGTCGTAAAACCCGCCGACTTTCGGCAACCGCGCGGCCGCCGGCGGATAATTGCAGAACGAGGTGACGCCGACCACCCGCCCGCCGCAGCCGATGGCAAACAGGATTTCCGTGATGGCGGGCGAAAGCGATACGATCCGGCGGGGCGCCTGCTCCGGCGCCGCGCGGGAGTCCGGCGGCGATGCCGGCCGGCAGGAAGCCAGGCATAAAATCCCCAAGGCAGCGGCCCGCCATGCCGCGCGCGCGCGCCGGCAATTCATCAAACTCCGCCATGAAATCGCCGGGTGCATATTAGTTTACGTTGCGTCCAGGCGTTCGCGCGTGCTCCACAAGCCCGCCGAGGGCGTGGCAATGTAATACACCGTCTCGCCGTCCGGCATCGTGTTGAAGCCGTATTTCATCCGATCGGGATGGTAACGCTTTTGCGCCGCGGAGAGATCCAGATATTCGTACCCCACGCCACGGATTTCATCGGCGGTCAGGTGTCCCGGCGCATAGGTGATGTTGAACCGGCCCTCGGACGAGCCGTGAATGAGGTGCGCGGTGCCGTGGGTCAGGTCCTGCAGCACCGGCTCGGTTTTCCAGAGTTGCATAATCCGCGGCGTGCCGCGGTAGCCATACCGGCGGATCAGGGCGTCCACATCCGGCTGCTCGCCGAACCGTTTCAAACCCGGCGCGATGATGAGCAGTTCCCCGCCGTCGGCCATGGCCATGCGCGTCCGGTAAATGGCCTTGTTGGCCACCCAGGTGCTGTGGAACTCATCGCCCTGCATGACCGCCACCACTTTTTGCAAGGGCGGCACAATCGTGATGTTCTGCCGGCGGGACGCCTCAGCGCCCGCCTGGTAGGTCTCCCGGTCGTCGCCGACATACACGCCGGTATGGGACAGGCTGCCCTGCGCATTGTAGGCCATGACCACCTGGAAAAACATGTCGGGCAAATGGCCGAGATAATCCGCCTCGGCCTTGTTGTAACAGGCGCGCAGGGGGGTGGTGATCCGGCCCAGGTTGTTTTCGATGCCGCAGCATGCCGCCATGATATGCGAGGCGCATATCATGTCCTTGCCCCCCAGTCCGATAAAGTAGTTTTTATTGTGGTTGGCGAAACCCAGCACCTCGTGCGGAACGATGTGCCCGATATTGACGATCAAGTCCCACTCGCCCTCCAGCAGCATCCGGTTAAGCGATACCGGGATCGGCCAATCGGCCTTGCCGTGGGAAACATCCTTGACGAATGCCGCCGGGACTTCGCCGATGATTTTCGACCCGGCGCGCCAGTCGTGGGCGTGGATGCGTTCTTCGGGGATATCGCCGAACATCCAGGCATTCTGCTCCGGGGTATGCGGAACATGCTGCCCCAGCGTCGGAATCAGGTGCACTTCCGCCGTTTCGGCGAAAATATGGTAAAACCTATTGGTGATCCAGCCGGCGCCGCAATGCGCGCGGGTAATGTCCGGCGGTAGCAGCAAAACGCGGCGCGGATTACGGCATATCCGGCGCAACGCCTCCGCGGCCGCCCGCTCCGCCAGACGCATTATCTCTGCACGCGTCAATGATTTATTTTCCGCGACAATCCAGGGCATTGCCCGCTCCTTCCAAAATCCATATAAAAAAGAACCGATTGATGGCAACAATATCCGGCATTCGGACTGAGTCAAGATAATTAACGCCGTTAAAATTCCACGGCCAATTGCGCGGCCGCACCGTGCCGGTCGGCGGCGGCACTGAATTCTCCGCACAGGTATTCCAGCGACAAAGTCGTGTGCGCCATGATGCCCCAGGATGCCGCCGCTCCGTATTGCCGCCCGGGTTGCTCCGGGAAGTCATGCGATCCCTCGTACCGCGCCGCAAGCTTAAAATTTTCCCGTAGCATATACGCCACTTCCAAATTCCATGCGGCCGGACGCAGTTCCGCTTCCGCCAGGATGCCCGGATTGAAATCCTGCGCCGCGCCCAGGCATTCCGCTTCCAATTCCCACCGGCCATGCGAGACATGCGCGAATCCGCCCAGGCCGCCGACAGGATTATGCGCCGCCCGGTCCGGCGCGGCGGGCCGGACGGCATCCGGAATTTTGCCGTCGTCCGCCTCCGCCGCTGCCGCCTGTCCCAACCCAGCGCAAAAAACCGCCAGACTGCAAAGACCGCCCGCCGCCCGCCGCCGCACGCAACCGTTACACATGCCCAGTCCTTCTTATAGGTGTTAAACAACCGCCGCAACGGAAATCGCCGATGAATAAGTTAGGCGCGACCAACATATTTCCGCCCCCCTTAATTTGTCAATTTTTTTCTTTCACGGCGCCGGCGGCGGATATTGCTTGCCTCGCCGGGCTATCGCGTTTTATAGTATGCGGCATGGAAAATTACGTCATAGTACGGCCGGAACATTTAAACCACCAGGGGTACCTTTTCGGCGGGGCGTTGTTGAAGTGGGTGGATGAATTTGCCTGGATTGCCGCTTCGCTGGACTTCCCCGGGTGCGTCCTGGTGACCATTGCCATGGACCGCATTGTCTTCCGGCAACGCGTCGAAAACGGCGGCATCCTGCAGTTCCGCTCCGCCCATGTCCGCACCGGAACAACTTCTACCTCCTACAACATGGATGTGTTTGAAGTCGCGGCGAACGAACGGCCCGAACGCCATATTTTCAGCACTGCCATCACCTTCGTGCGCCTGGACGAGTCGGGCGCTAAGGCGCCCCTGCCGCCGCGGCGCGGGGCATGAAGCCATGCCGCGACGCCGTCGTGCCGCCCGCCGCCCGCCCCTGGCCGGCAAAATCAAAAAAATCGCATAAATGTTTTTTAGCTTGCCATTTGCGGATGAAAATGGCAGGTTTTCAAGTTTAGCCGGAAATTATTGGGCTGTTTCCGCCTGGAATTTAAGGATTATCAACCAAGCCCGAAAACCAAACAAAGCAATCAAACATGGAATCGGCAACCGCAACCCCCACCAAAACCCGCATTAACTTCGACCTGGAACAATTCGGCGGCGACAAGCAGGCCGCGCTGGCCAAGCTTTACGAAGACACCCTGAAGAACTTTACCGCCGGCTCCATTGTCAAGGGCCGGGTGGCCGAAGTCCGCTCCAACGAAGTGCTGGTTGATATCGGCTATAAATCCGAAGGCGCAGTCAGCCGCGAAGAATTCCAGGACATGCCCGAAATCAAGCCCGGCGATGAAGTGGAGGTCCTGCTGGAACAGCTTGAAGACGAAGACGGCAAGGTGGTGCTCAGCAAAACCAAGGCCGAACAGCAGCGCATGTGGGACAATGTGCTTTCCTCCAGCAGCGAGGGCAGCGTGCTGGAAGGCGAAATCAAGAGCCGGATCAAGGGCGGCATGATCGTTGACATCGGCGGCGTGAAAGGTTTTCTGCCCGGTTCGCAGATTGACGTTATGCCCGTGCGCAACATGGACGACTACATGGGCAAGCGCTTCGAATTCAAGGTGATGAAAATTGACCGGGACCGGCGCAACATCGTCCTTTCGCGCCGCGATTTGATCGAACAGCGCCGCCGCGAGAAGAAACGCCAGCTGATGTCCGAAATCAAAATCGGGCAATTGCGCGCGGGCGTGGTCAAGAATATCACTGATTTCGGCGCCTTCATTGACCTGGGCGGTTTGGACGGCCTGCTGCACATCACCGACATGAGTTGGGGCCGCGTCAGCCATCCCTCCAAGGTGGTCAAAGTCGGCGATAATATCGAAGTGATGATCCTGGATATTGATTTCGAGAAAGAGCGGGTTTCGCTGGGCTTGAAACAGAAGCTGGCCAATCCGTGGGACAACATCGAGCAGAAATATCCCGCGGGCACACGCATCCACGGCAAAGTGGTCAACCTGGTGCCCTATGGAGCGTTTATTGAAATCGAGGCGGGGGTGGAAGGACTGGTGCATGTCTCGGAAATTTCGTGGGTCCAGCGGGTCAACCGCGCTTCAGACGTGCTCAGCCTCGGCCAGGAAGTGGACGCCGTGGTGCTGAATATAAATTCCACGGACCAGAAAATATCGCTGGGCATCCGCCAGACCACGCAGAACCCCTGGGAACTGGTGCGCGACCGCTACCCGGTCGGCGCGCGCGTTTCCGGCACGGTGCGCAACTTCACTTCCTACGGCGCTTTTGTGGAATTGGAAGAAGGCATTGACGGCATGATCCACGTTTCCGACATGTCCTGGACGCGCAAGGTCAACCACCCCTCCGATGTCCTCAAGAAGGGCGATAAAGTGGACGTGGTCATCCTGGAAGTGTCCCCCGAGAACCAGCGCATCAGCCTCGGCCTGAAACAGGCCCAGGAAGACCCGTGGTCTTCCATCGCCGCTAATTACAAGATCGGGCAGATGGTGACCGGCAAAGTCACCAAGCTGGCGTCCTTCGGAGCCTTCGTCGGCCTGGAAGACGGCATTGACGGCCTGGTGCATATCTCGCAAATCGGCGATGATCACGTGGAAAAAGTCCGCGATGTCCTGAAAGTCGGCCAGGAAATCACCGCGCGCGTGGTTAAAATAGACCAGGCGGAACGGCGCATCGGTTTGAGCATCAAGGCGGCCGCCCTGCCCGATGAAGACTTTGTGGTGCAGGAAGACATGCTGACCGGATTGCGGCCCGGCGAAGACCTGGTGGACCTGGCCGGCGCTTTCAACGAGGCATTCGGCCTGGCGGCCGGCGAGGAATGGCGGCCGGGCGAAGGCAAAAAGAAACCGGAACAGGGTTCCGAGGCTGAAGCTTCCGGCGAAAACAAGCAATAGTCCGCTTTTACTCCGGGCGCATTGGACCCCGCGGATGCCGGGCAGGCAGGCCTGCATCTTCGGGGCAATCAAAACGAACATCCGGCCGCGGGAATCCTGCGCGCTGTTCGCCGGCCGCGATTCCGGACGCCGACCCCATGGATATTGAGCAACAACTGGACATCATCACCGCGCGGGCGGTGGATATGGTATCCCGCGACGAATTGCGCCGTAAACTCGAGCAGGCCCGCGCCGCCGGGCGCCCCCTGCGGGTGAAATACGGCGCCGACCCATCCGCTCCGGACATCCACCTGGGGCACGTGGTGGGCCTCAACAAACTGCGCGAATTCCAGGACCTGGGCCACCTGGTGGTCTTCATCATCGGCGATTTCACCGGCATGATCGGCGATCCCTCCGGCCGCTCGGAAACGCGTCCTCCCCTGTCCCGCGAACAAGTCCAGGTTAATGCCCGCAGTTACCAGGAACAGGTTTTTAAAATTCTCGACCCGCAGCGCACGGAGGTCCGATTCAACTCCGAATGGTGCGCGCCCTTGAAATTCGAGGATATCCTGCGCCTGACCGCCAGAATTACCGTCGCCCACATGCTGGCGCGGGAAGATTTTCAGAAACGGCTCCATGCGAATTTACCCGTGTCGCTGGTGGAATTGCTCTACCCGCTGGTGCAGGGATACGACTCGGTGATGATTGACGCCGATGTCGAAATCGGCGGCACCGACCAGTTGTTTAACCTGCTGGTAGGCCGCGACCTGCAAAAGTCATTCGGCAAAGAACAGCAGGCCGTCCTGACCTTGCCGCTGCTGGAAGGTCTGGACGGCAACCGCAAAATGAGCAAAAGCCTCGGCAATTACGTCGGGGTGACTGAAACGCCCGGCGCCATGTACGGCAAATTAATGTCCATTCCGGATGAATTAATGTGGCGTTATTTCGAACTGGTCCTGTGCCATGCGTCCGCGGAAACCGCCAGCCGGCGACAGGCCCTGGCCGGGGGAAAACTGCATCCGCGCGATCTTAAGGACGAACTGGCCCAGGCTGTGGTCGGCAAGTTCCACGGGACAGCGGCGGCGGCCGCCGCCGCCGCGGAATTCAAAAGAATTTTCACCGAACATCAACTGCCCACGGACATTCAAGAAATCGCCCTGCCGGCAGACCAATTCAAGGATCATCGCATTTGGGTGGCCGCCCTCATCGTGGCCGCCGGCCTGGCGGAAAGCAACGCCGCCGCCCGGCGCCTGGTACAACAGGGCGCCGTCCGATTGGATGATCAGAAAATGGCCGACCCGCGGGCCGATGTGGAAATCCGCAATGGCTCCATATTGCAGGTCGGCAAACGCGGCTTCGCCAAGTTGATCCTCCAGTAAAACCATCGCCCAATTTTTCAATTCTTAACATTTTCGACATCTTCTGATATTGCAACAACATTTTTGTATTATCAGCAATTTAATATTACATATTTGTAGTTTAGACAGCAGCAACATTAGATATCTATAAGAAAGGGTTCAGGGGTTCACGGTTCAGGGGTTCACGGGTTCACGAATTCACGGTTTAAGGTTCGGAGGTTCAGGGGTTTCCGGATTGCGCCAAGCCGTGGCGCTACTACAGGGCAGAATTTCGCGGCCAAACTGCTTGCCCTGCGTTGCTTTAGCGAAGACAGGGGCTCGGCATCCGGATTGCGCCACATCCCGCATCGTCAGACTTCTGCAGGACACGCAGCGGCGCTGCTGCAATCCGGAATTCAGGGATCCAAATTTAGAACAACCTCACTTCGTTAATGCATTCAAAAGCAGACCTCTGACATTAATTCAAAAACATCTCAGCAAGCTTGGCACGATAAATGCTATATAAAAATTCAGTTTTAGTTCATTCCGGTGGTACAGGGAAGATTGCCTCGAAACCAGGTTGCAGCATCAACAAATCATACAGGAGTCGCAATGGACGGCATTAAGCATCCCGCAGACGTAGCCAGTTTGATCAAACGCGAGCAGATTGAAGTAGTGGATTTCAGGTTCATGGATTTCCCGGGATTATGGCAGCATTTTTCCGTGCCCGCCACTGCCGTTGACGCGGATACTTTTGAGCGGGGACTGGGGTTTGACGGCTCCAGCATTCGCGGATGGCAAGCGATCAATGAATCGGATATGCTTGTCAAGCCTCAGGCTGAGACGGCATTCATTGACCCGTTTTTCAAGGCTAAAACGCTGGTAATCATCTGTAATATCTGCGATCCAATCACCGGCGAAGACTACACCCGGGATCCGCGCAATATCGCCCGCAAAGCGGAAGCGTACCTGCTCCGGACCGGGGTTGCCGACACGGGGTATTTCGGGCCGGAAGCGGAATTTTTCGTTTTTGACGATGTCCGGTTCGATCAAAACTCCCACGAAGGCTACTACCATCTCGATTCCGTCGAAGGACAATGGAACAGCGGCCGCGCGGAAAATCCCAACCTGGGATATAAGACGCGTTACAAGGAAGGTTATTTCCCTGTGCCGCCCAGCGACACGCTGCAGGACATTCGCAGCGAGATGATGCTGACTTTGGAGCGCATCGGCGTTCCGATTGAAGCCCAGCATCACGAAGTCGCCACCGGCGGCCAATGCGAAATTGACATGCGTTACAATTCCCTGGTGCGTATCGCCGACAATCTATTGAAATACAAATATGTAATCAAGAATGTCGCGCTGGCCCATAATAAAACCGCGACTTTCATGCCCAAGCCGCTTTTCAACGACAACGGCAGCGGTATGCACGTGCACATGTCGCTCTGGAAAAACGGCCGGAACCTGTTTGCCGGCGACGGTTACGCGGGCATGTCGGAAATGGCAATGTTCGCCATCGGCGGCATCCTGAAGCACGCTCCGTCCCTGCTGGCGTTTGTCAGCCCGACCACCAACAGTTACAAACGGCTGGTGCCGGGCTACGAGGCTCCGGTCAACCTGGCCTATTCGCGGCGCAATCGCAGCGCGGCAGTGCGCCTGCCGATGTATTCGCCGTCGGACAAGGCCAAGCGCATCGAATTCCGGTGCCCTGACCCAAGCTGCAACCCCTACCTGGCCATGTCGGCGATCCTGATGGCGGCGATGGACGGCATCCTGAACAAGGTTCATCCCGGCGAGCCGCTGGACAAGGATATTTACGATTTGCCGCCGGAGGAAGCCGCCCAGGTGCCGCAAACCCCCGGCTCGCTGCGCGAGGCGTTAAAGGCGCTTGCCGCCGACAAGGATTACCTGTTGAAGGGCGACGTCTTCACACCGGACGTGGTGGATACCTGGATCAACTACAAGATGAAAAACGAGGTGATGGCGCTGGATTTGCGGCCGCACCCCTGGGAATTCGCCCTGTACTACGACATCTGAGCCGCTCCATGGCGGCATGATGCATGCGTATCATGCCGCCATGCAATCGGTCCGGCAATTCCTGGCACGCCGCTCCGGCAGAACGGATGCCGAACACCTGCCTGCGCCAGGCTTCGGCGCGGCAAGCCGTTAGGCTACTTCATCTTTCTGTCCCTCTGTGCCTCTGCACATCTTCCGCGCCACCGCAGAACCGCGGATTGACATGGAGTCCTGGCATGGTATGATGAGACCCCTGTAACAAAAACCAGGATTCGCGCTCTGCGCCATGCCCATGCCCGCCAGCAAACTCAATCCCAGCCTTGCCCTGCCCGACCAGTTAGGCCTGATTGCCGGACGCGGAGCCTATCCGCTGCTGCTGGCTGAATCGGCCCGCCGCCAGGGCGTCCAACGCCTGGTGGCCGTGGCTTTCAAGAAGGAAACCGACCCGTCCATCGCCAGGCTGACGGACGAAGTGCACTGGCTTAATTTTGGTCAACTGGAGGCGATGCTGGAAGCGTTCCGCCGCTCCGGCATCCGCCAGGCGGTGATGGCCGGCCAGATCACCCCCGTCAGCCTTTTCCGCCTGCGTCCGGACCGCCG
Source organism: uncultured Verrucomicrobiota bacterium (assembly GCA_964463985.1). GTDB lineage: Bacteria > Verrucomicrobiota > Kiritimatiellia > JAAZAB01 > JAAZAB01 > JAXGPF01. Next base: position 13,779 of record CAYXEK010000045.1, on the reverse strand, counting down.
GGCCCTGCAAATCCTGGCCGGCCTGCGGGTGCGCAATGCCCATACCATTTTCGGCGCCGTCAGCGCCGAACTGCAAAACGCCGGCGTGACCCTGCTCCCGGCCTGCCTGTTCATGGAGCAGGCCATGCCGGCGCCCGGCCAATTGAGCGCGCGCGCGCCGACCGCGCGCGAACAAGACGATATTGAACTGGGACTGCGCGTTGCCAAAACAGTCAGCAGCCTGGAAATCGGCCAGACCGTGGCCGTCAAGGATGGCGTCATCCTCGCCGTCGAAGCGTTTGAGGGAACGGATGCCGCATTGCTGCGGGCCGGCAAGCTGGGCGGCCCGGGCCTGGTGGCCGTGAAAGTCGCCAAACAGGGACATGACATGCGCTTCGATATCCCGGTGGTTGGGCTGAAAACCGTGGCCATCCTCAAAAAAGCCGGCGCCGCCGCGCTGGCCGTGGAAGCCGGGCGCACGATTCTGCTCGAGCGCGAAAAATTGATCCAGGCGGCGGATCGCATGCGATTGGCCATGGTGGCGGTAGCGGGGGGTCATGGCGCAAATTGATTTCGAACGCGAATTGAACCCGGAACAATTGGCCGCGGTGACCGCCCCGGATGGACCCCTGTTCGTCCTGGCCGCCGCCGGCACCGGCAAAACCCGCACCCTGGTTTACCGGGTGGCTTACCTGCTCAGCCGGGGCGCGGACCCGCGCCGCCTGCTGCTGCTGACCTTCACCAACCGCGCGGCCAAGGAAATGCTTGCGCGCGCCGAGGCCCTGGTCAGCCAGGGCGTGGGCGGCATGTGGGGCGGCACTTTCCACCACATGGCCAACCGCATCCTGCGCCGCACCGCCCACCTCATCGGCTACACCGCGGATTTCACCATCCTGGACGCCGATGACAGCCGTACCCTCATGCGCGAATGCCTGGCCGATCTGAAGTTGAAAAGCCGCGAATTCCCCAAGCCGGAAGTATTGCTGGCGCTCTTCAGCGCAGCCGCCAACCGGCGGCTGGACATCGAGGAAGTCGTCCGGGAACGGTTTGAAAACCATCCGGTGGACGAGGCCGACGTCATGCGGGTTTACCAGCGCTACCGATCCAAAAAAACCGGGCAAAACCTGATGGATTTCGACGATCTGCTCCTCAACAGCCTGCGGCTCTTCCACGAGCAGGCGCCGGCCCTGGAGCATTACCGCGAGCATTTCCTCTACACCATGGTGGATGAATACCAGGACACCAATTCCATCCAGGCCGAACTGGTGGACCTGCTGGCCGCCCAACACCGCAACCTGCTGGTGGTCGGCGATGATTTTCAAAGCATTTACGCCTGGCGCGGCGCGGATTACCGCAACATCATGTCTTTCCCCGAGCGCTACCCCGACGCCAAAATGTACAAGCTGGAAACCAATTACCGCAGCGTCCCGGAAATCCTGGATGTGGCCAACTGCTGCATCGCCGGCAATCCCAAGCAATTCAGCAAGGTGCTCCGTCCCAGCCGGCCGGCGCACCGCAAGCCGGTGCTGGCGCTGCTGCGCGACGGCGACCACCAGGCCCGCTACGTCGCCGACCAGTTGCGCCGGCGCCATCGCGAAGGTTCCGCCTGGCGGGACATGGCCGTGCTCTACCGCGCCCACCACCACGCCATGGAACTGCAGATGGTGCTGGCGCGCGAGCATATCCCGTACATGGTCACCTCCGGCGTGCGGTTTTTCGAGCAGGCGCACATCAAGGACGTCTGCGCCTTCCTGCGCGTGCTGCACAATCCCGGCGACATCCTGGCTTTCAAGCGCCTGCTGGGCATGTTTCCCGGCGTGGGGCCCAAGACCGCCGAACGTTTGTGGCATAAACTCGGCGGCCGCTTTGAGGCCAATGCCCCCGCCGCCCGCGCGGAATTGCTCAGCCTGCTGCCGGAGGGCGCCCGCCCGCCCTGGCGGGCCGTGCAGCCGGCGCTGGAAAAGTATTTTGACGAAGAACTTGCCGACGACCCGGGCGAGGCGATTGGATTATTTGTCAAGGCGTTTTACGAGAAGCACGCCCTGGAAACTTACGAGGATGCCAAGCGGCGCCTGGACGATATCCGCGAGATGATTCTCTTCACCGCCGACTTCGCATCCACCGCCGACTTCCTGAACGAGGTGGCGCTGGTGACCAACGTGGACGCGGAAAACGACGTCGCCGCCGGCCGGGACCGCGATTGCCTGCGCCTGAGCACCGTCCACCAGGCCAAGGGCCTGGAATGGCAAATGGTATTCATCATCTGGGCGGCCGACGGCATGTTCCCCTCGGCCCGCTCGATGGAAGATAACGAAGGCGAGGAAGAGGAGCGGCGCCTGTTCTACGTCGCCGTCACCCGCGCGAAGGACGACTTGACCCTGTGCGCCCCCGAAACCCGGCGGGGCTTCGACGGCAGTGTGAATTTCTTCCTGCCCTCGCGGTTCATCCGGGAAATTCCCGAGGAGAAACTCGACTGCCAGCGCATCGGGTTCGTTTGACGCAAGGCGCCAGGATTACACGAACGCCTCGCTGCATTACCGTATCCCATTATCAGACTTTTGCCTGCACTTCGTGCCGCGCGGCCAGCCCGGCAAGCGTCATCTGATCCTGTATCTGGTCATGCGGGATCAGAAGGTATCGCCAGGGCTTGCCGCCATTCTCTTTGGCGTGGGCCGTGGCGTATTTGCACCAGACCGTTGCCGCGTCGGCCTTGGCCAACACGACTTCGTCAGTCATCTCGTTTGCCCGCTTCGGCTCGCAGAGGAATTTTTCCGTCGTCGTCTCCACGACGAAGTCGGGTTCGTAGGATTCCTCGTGGCTGTAGTAAATCTGGAGGTCGCCTTTGGCGGGCTTGAACCACTTCAGCACATCGGCATCATTCTCCAGAATCACGGCAAACCGGCGTTCCGGGTCGGAGTCAAATTTCTGAATCGGGTACAGACACTTGCGGAACCCGCAAAATACCATCGTGCCGATACGGCTGCGCCGGCCCTCGGGAATCGTTACCCGAAAATCCCGCGCGTTTTCATCGGCGGCCATCGAGTAATTATTCGCCCGTAAGGTGTGGAAGCCCCGTGTTACGTGGGCTTCGTAAGCGCTGGCGGATTCGAGGTAGTGCTGCTGCATCTGGGCGTGGATCAGGTTCACGAGCGCCTGCTGGTGGAACTGGAGGACATTGATTACGTCGTCTTCTTCCGACAGATATGACCGCAGCCGCGCCACGACCTGCCCGGCGAGCTTGTACAGGAGCGCTGCGTGCTCGTCGTAACTTACATCGTCGAACTCTATCAGGCCGCGTACCAGGTAGTCCTCGGGACGCTTCTCCTGGACGATCCCCGAGCCATCCTGCAACCGGTATCGCTGGTTCTCGTGCAAGTGCTGAATCAGGATGTCCTGCGCGACCGGCTGAAGGTTGATATTCCGCGCGTCGAGGTTGAAGTCTTCGTAACCGCACGTGACCTCGCCTTTGGGAACGACCACGATCTTCGGCACGTCGATGGAGAGCGCCCGGTACAGTTCCGTGGTCTCGCGTACCACCTCGGCCACGTTCACGACTTCGGCAATCCCTACCAGAACCCCTTGGGCCGGCCGGACGATCTCCTGGACCTTCTGAACGATCTCAGCCTGGACAGCCTTGTCCTGTAGCTGATCGCTGCTCTTGAGTCGCTCGTACTGTTTGATGACCTGGTAGGTTGCCTTGGCGACAGCCTGCTCCTCGGGCCTCACGAAGAGCGTTCTCTGCCCTGCCGCCGGCTGCCCGGCAGCCGCCGGCCGAGCGGGCACCACGCCGCCGGAGATAGCGTGCTCAAAGGCGCTTTTCACCTCCACGGCTTTCCTGCCGGCCTCAGGAATGTCCCGCCCGATCACCACGCCGGCCCGGATGATCGAGTTCGGGTCATTGGCGTGATCCACAATCTCCTGGAACTTATCGTGCGATACAATCGTCAGCCGGTCCACCGCAGGAACACCCACCCGCTTACCATAGGGGAGACGCAGGCCGCGACCGATGGACTGTTCCACGAGCGTCCGGGAGTTCGCCGCCCGCAACGGAACAATCGTGTAGAGGTTCGTCACGTCCCAGCCTTCCTTGAGCATGTTGACGTGGATCACGATCTCGACGGGGTTTTCAGCGTGCTCGACAGTCAAGAGCTGCTGGACGACATCGTCCTTTTCCTCGCCCCGGATGTTGGAATGAACCTGAATGACCTTGCCCTTGTACCGTCCCTCGAAGAAGCCATCGCCTTCGATTACCTGTTGCAGGGCGTTGGCGTGTGTCGTGTCAGCCGCCACGACCAGCATGAACGGCTTGACGATGGGCTTGTCGTTGTTGCGGGCGTACACCTCCAACTCGACTTTCGTGTTCTCGTGAATCCGCACGCCATCCTCGAGTTTCACCTTCTCCAGTCCCTCGGCCGAGTAGGCGTTGGGGTCGAAATTCTCCCGCGTCGCCACGGCGGGTTCCTTGACAAACCCATCCGTCATAGCCGCTGATAGCGGATAGCTGTAGATCACGTTCTTGAACGGTGCCGCGCGCCCACCGGTTTCGACTTGCGGCGTGGCGGTCAGCTCCAGGCCGAGAATGGGCTTCAACTCATTGATCGCCCTCACGCCGGCCGTGGCCCGATAGCGATGGCTCTCGTCCATCAGCATAACCAGGTCTTCCAGTCCGGCGAGATAATCGAAGTAACTCTGGCCGATGTACTCGCTCAGTCGCTTGATCCGGGGGGCGCTGCCGCCCCGCACCTCGCTGTTGATCTTCGAGATATTGAAAATGTTGATGTGTATATCGTGTCCCCAGTCCATTCCGGGTAGTTGATCGTCGCGCCGCACACCGCGCCCGTCTTCGTAGGTGTCGCCTGTCACAACGAGCGGGGGATGCACGGCAAACTCGCCGATTCCCTTGAAAACATACTTCGGCGTGTTCGGCGTGAAGTCGGCGATAAGCTTGTTGTAGATCGTGAGGTTCGGAGCCAGCACGAAGAAGTTGCGGATACCCTCGGACTGGTAGAGGTAGGCGATAAACGCGCCCATGAGCCGCGTTTTCCCAACGCCCGTGGCAATCGCGAAGCACAGCGACGGGAAATCCCTTTCAAAGTCCTCAACCGTGGGAAACTCGCTTTTGATCGCCGTCAGGGCCGCGGCTGGATCGGCATCCTTCGACAGCTCGATGATCTCGCAGACCCGGGCCAGAATTTCTAGAGAGTCCCGCTGGGGAGGGCGGAGACTCAGGCGATTGCTGATGGAGTTGATGTGTTGGATACTCATTATTTCTTCCCCTCAATCCGTTTCACCTCGCGGTCGAAGTCGCTTTCGAACAGGCGATCCTGAAGCACGCGATATTTGTCGAATTCCGCTCCCGCAAACTCATGGGCGATCTCAGCCGAAATCTCGCCCGCATCCTGAAGAATGCGCCAGTCGTCCATCTCAAGAAACCGGTCGATCCGCTCGGCCCAATCCGCCATGGACATTGGAATTCTGCGCTTCGCGCGTTCCTCCGCCAGATCCAGGAAGGCGTTGACGATCCGCCCAAGGGATTCCAGTTCTTCGCGGGTCAGGTAGTTTTTCGCCACCGTCACATCAGGTTTTAGAATCTTGCCGTCTGGGGCGTTCTCCCATGTTGTCAGCCCCATGTGTTCTTTCCGGCTGTCCGCCCGCTTCATGATAAGTTCGGCGGCCGTGTGCCCATGCACGGCGTAGTGCAGCTTGTTCTGAACCTTGGCGAAGAACTCGCGGGTAACCGGCGCGTCCTTATTGTAGTCCACGCTCGTGGCATAGATATCCGTGACTTTCTGGTAAAAGCGCCGCTCGCTCAGCCGGATCTCCCGGATTTCCGCCAAAAGGCGCTCAAAGTAGTCCTCTCCGAGAAATGTCCCATTTTCCATCCGCTTCCGGTCCAGGACATACCCCTTGATTACGAAATCGCGCAGAACCCGGGTCGCCCATTGACGGAACTGGGTCGCCCGCGCCGAGTTGACGCGGTATCCCACGGAGATGACAGCATCGAGATTGTAGAAATCCACCGCCCGGGAAACTTCACGATTACCTTCGGTCTGAACTATCCGGAATTTCCGGATAGTTGCGTCTTGCTGCAATTCGTTGGTTGTGTAGATGTTCTGAAGGTGCTCGCTGACCGTCCGGACATCCACGTTGAACAGGGCCGCCATTTGTTTCTGAGGCAGCCAGATGGTTTCATCCTCATAGCGCACCTCGATGCTGTCGCCGGCCTTGGCGGTAAACACCAAAAATTCCGCAGTCGAATTACGGATCAAATGATGCCCGGCGCCGGCCTTGTCTTGCTTGTCAGGTTTCCGGCTCATTTCACCCCCTCCATATCGAACAGCGTCGGCCCCTTATTTTGGATATTCCCCTTTCCAAACCGCCTCACCGGCCTCTTCGCTTCCCCCTTTGCGTTCTCTGCGTTCTTTGCGGTTAAATCCTCTTCGATCCTCACCGGCAGGTTCCTGATCTCCAGTGAGTAGTCGTCGTGGCCCCACTCGCACTTCTTGAGGACTGCCTTCGGAATCTTCTTCACGGTCAGGTTCTCGAACTGGCTGACATCGCAGCGGAACGCTCCGCAGCAAACCAGAAGACTCCGGTTGGGGCCGACCTCGTCGCTGAGCTTGGTCAGCATCTCCTTCGTCATCATCTGCGTGGTCACATAGATGAAGTCCGTCTCCGAACTGCGGCCCTGCTGCCAGTAGATGTCGGCGTTCGGTTCGAATGTGAAGCCCTCCAGCTTGCACATCGCCTCAGCCAGCATCGCGGGGTTGAATTCTGGATTAATGACCGGATTTTCCCACTCGTCCTTAACGATCAGGGATGGCCCGAGCTTGTAGTAGCGGAATCCGCCGCCGCCCTTCCAGTTGACTGCCTTGCTGATCCCGCCCTGATCGTCGCCGTTAATGACCTTCTTCATGCGTGGAATGATGTGGGTGTGGCAGTGCTCCCCAAGTTCGACCATGATCCACCGGCGGCCCATCTTGTGGGCGACTGCGCCGGTCGTTCCGGAACCGGCGAAGGAATCGAGGACGATGTCTCCAGGACCGGTCGCCATGTCCAACACACGCTTAATCAGGAGTTCCGGCTTCTTTCCGTTCTTGAATTCAACTGATCCTTCATTGCTGATGCCGTTCCACGAGATGTCCGTCCATACGTCAGTAACGATTTCACCGGGCATCCGACGGCCATCAATCTCAATAAGCCGCTTGTCATAAAACAGAATCTGCCTGCCGTTTAGAATGTAGAAGTCAGGGACATCCTCGCCGTGATGAACAAACACCCGCTCGCGCTCTTGCATTGACTGGCGAATGGTAGCAGCCCTCTTGATCGCTGCGCCCCCCCCTATCGCAGCCGTCTGAAACACCCTTTCGGCGTTCGTGACCGCGAACCGTGCTACTTCGTCCTCGAACGCATCGCCCACCTCACGTTTGGCCGTGCGCACCGAGTCAAAGCCCAGTTCACGTGCCACGACGTCATTGATGCCCTCCCACGACCACCGATCATACGAGGCTGCTCTATCTGCAAGAACTTTTGAGTATGCAGTATCATAGGACTTCTCAATGAACACCTTGCGCATTGGGGCAGTCGATTTATCCTTCGCATAGACCAGCAGATAGTTCGCCGTTGAAAACACGGTCGCACCAGTTGCTTTGAAACCCGAGGGGTCGTTCGTCGTCATGCAAATGGTGTTGCAATAATTGAAGCGGCCAAAGACTTCGTCAAGGAGCACCTTCGCGTAGGCCATCTCCCCGTCATCCAAGTGAAGGAAGAACAACCCGTCGTTTGTCATCAGTCGCCTCAGGCTCTCGAAGCGGTCACGCATAAGGGCGAGCCACAGTGAGTGCTCAACACCATCGTCATAGTGCTCAAAGGCGGATCCCGTGTTGAATGGTGGATCGATGTAAATGCACTTGATCCTACCCCCGAATTCCTGTTCGAGTGCCTTGAGTGCCAGGAGGTTGTCGCCGAATATCAGCCGGTTGTCGAAGAGGTCGTTGTCCGTCACCCGTTGGCCGGCGTGATACGACTTCTCCGGGTCCTCGACCAGGATTCGCGGCTCCAGCTTGGGCCGGTTTTCCTTACCAATCCAGGTAAGTTCGAGTTTCGGTCTGTTAGCCATGAGAAATCTCCTTGCCGACGTGCCGCGCCGAAGCCTTCAGGTGAAGGCGTGTCCAGAGCAGTTCCAGACGTGTGTTGTTCTTTGCCATGCCAAATCATCTCCATTGAACCGCCAAGGCGCCA
>CAYXEK010000045.1:4235-5459 GCA_964463985.1 uncultured Verrucomicrobiota bacterium | reverse complement strand
ACGTGTGTTGTTCTTTGCCATGCCAAATCATCTCCATTGAACCGCCAAGGCGCCAAGAGCGCCAAGATGGATTGCCTTCGTGTTCTTCGTGGCTTCGTGTGAGCCACTTCCCGTTCTCCTTGGCGCTCTTGGCGTCATGGCGGTTCAGGAATTGTCGCGCCCTTTCAGGGCTTGTGCCGTTTCGGTTTCTGCACTGCACCCAGGGCGTTGCCCTGGGCTGGTATGTTTCGCCCTTTCAGGGCTGGAATCCGGACAGCCACCACCATCCTCGAACACCGGTCTGCCGGCACCGGGGGCATAGTGGGGCAGGTACAGATTCACCTTGCGCACGCCGGAGCCGAGTTCCTCGCAGCGGCCGATCTGGATCATGAATTTGCAGATGGTCGGGTTCTTGGGAAACGGCGTGAAATTGCCGGGGTCGATCCTTCCGTGATAGTGCGGCACGTTAGGGTTCTTAAACTCCACGCGGTCGGCGTAGATCATCATCGTGGCCGGCGCGGCGCTGGTGTATTCGCGGTGGGCGATGATGTTGGCAACCAGTTCGCGAAAGATGATCGAGCGCAGGCTGATGCTGGTGGTACGCGTGCGACCAGCCCCGAAGGGGCGGTACATACCAGCCCAGGGCAACGCCCTGGGTCTGGGTCGCATCCCACATCCATGAGCCCTGAAAGGGCGTGACATAACCGAGTTCAATCCCACACGTACCTCTCGTCGTAATCCACGCCATACAACTTAAGAAACTCGATATACTCCTCCTTGAACGTCCGCTTCCGGTGATGTTCCTCCTGATTATCAATATACGCTATCAATGCGGCCAATTGCGATTGACCAAGTGAGAACGCCCCATAACCGGCTTGCCATGCGAAACCTTGGCATGTCGGCGTCTGTTGCTTGATCCATGCGGACGATGACTTCTTGATCTCTTCCAGCAACTTGCTCACGCTCAACGTGCGCGGCAACGTGCAGGCAATATGCACATGGTCGGCAACGCCGCCCACACGGTAGGCCTCGGCGTTCAGGGCGCGCACGGCTCCGGCCAGATAGGCGTGAAGGGCCGGGCGGACTTCCGGCCTGACCCACGGTTCACGGTTCTTGGTGCTGAACACGAGGTGCAAAAGGATTTGAGAGAGAGATTGGGCCATGGTTGTCTTTTTTGTCACGCCCTTTCAGGGCTGATTCATTATCTCTGTTCGGTTCCCAGGGCGTTGCCCTGGGCTGGTATGT
>CAYXEK010000045.1:0-4135 GCA_964463985.1 uncultured Verrucomicrobiota bacterium | reverse complement strand
TCGCCCCTGCGGGGCTGGACCCAATCTGGTATGTGTCGCCCCTGCGGGGCTGAGTCCTCTCCTGCGCGCGAGACCGTTCCGGTATCGGATGTTCATGATTGATGCTGGTTATCAGCATGGTGATTATTCCTGCCTCAATTTTCCGGCAATGCTTTCTATCAGATTCAGCGGCAGCGTGCTGATACGGTCGGCCAGCGGCAAAGAACGGGTTCCCGTGGAAACGACCCACAGATGCTCAAGCCCGAGGTCATTGATGGACAAGTGCATGGATTTGGTCGGCCTTGGGGAATCCTCAAACTTGAACTCAAAACCATACCGTTTGCCGCCCCGTATAACCACAAGGTCTAACTCCGTGCCGGCATGGGTTCGATAATAGTATGCGTCGCGGTCCGCCCCGATTGCCCGAATAACCTCATTCATGGCGAAACCCTCCCAAGCGAATCCCAGGCGGGGAAAATTCATCGCCTGTCCGAGTGTTTTGATTCCCAAGAGGGAATGCAGCAACCCGGTATCCCGGAAATATACTTTTGGGGCTTTCACCAGACGCTTGCCGACATTCTCGAACCACGGTGCCAGTGTGCGCACCATATACGACCCGGTCAAAATATCCAGATAATGCCTGGCGGTATCCTCCTTAACACCCATTGCCCGAGCCAGTTCCGCGGCATTCCATATCTGGCCATGATAATGAGCCAACATCATCCAAAACCGGCGCAGCGCCACCGGGGGCACCCTGATGCCAAGCAAGGGGATATCACGCTCAAGAAACGACTGAATGAAGTTCAAACGCCATGCATGGCTCTTGTCGTTGGAACCCGCCAGATACGCCCGCGGAAATCCGCCGCGCAACCAAAGGCGTTTCCAGTTTGCGTTGCCTACCTCATCCAATGAAAACCCACCCATATCCACATAAGCCACCCGTCCGGCCAGCGATTGGGAAGCTCCCTGCAGGATCATCGGCGAAGCGCTGCCCAGAATTAGAAAACGCGCCGGCGCCGGATGCCGGTCAGACAGCACCCGCAACAAGTTGAACAAACCCGGCTGGCGCTGTATTTCGTCAATAACAACCAACCCCTTTAAATCTTTCAACATCGCCCCGGCAACTTCCGGCAACAGCGTCGTCTCCGGATCCTCCAAGTCAAAACAGGTCGCCTTCCGGTTGGCCGCAATGCGCCGGGCAAGGCTGGTCTTGCCGCATTGGCGCGGTCCGGAGAGCAGCGTCACCGGATATTCCCGCGTCAAGGCGGCAACACGCCGCTCGAGCCATTCTCTATTCAGCCATTTCATATCATTGAAATTTACCAGACTGCCTGGTAATATTCAAGGAATATATCAGCAGCCATCAATCCCACCCCGGCAGCGCCGGCGGCAAGCAGTTCCTGTTGTGGGGTGACTCCTGGGACTGGGGCGCATCCCACATCCATTATGTTTCGCCCCTGCGGGGCTGATTCTACAAACACGCCAAAGCCGTTCACTCCCATTGCCGCGGCTGGCCGGTGGCGGCAATCACGCTGTTCCACATCGGCCGGGCGGGATTGAGATTGCGCTTCTGGGCCACCGCCATGGCAATCGGCACGTGGATGAAAAATCCCGACCAGTGCCCCACCAGCATGTCGGTTTTGCCGGCCAGGGCGGCATGCACCGCCTGGCGCGCGAACTGATCGCACAGCAGGCTGTCTTCGGCGTCGGCCGGCACGCTGCGGATGAAATAGCCCGGCTCCATGTATTTCATGTTGACGGGTATTTTCTGCTCCCGGAAATACCCCAGAATCCGGTCCCGCAGGAATGTGCCGATATCCTGGTGCAGTTGGTTGCCCGAAGCGTCAAAGGCCGCCGCGCCGGTCGGCAGCAGGTCCTGCCCGGCGCCTTCCGCCACCACGATCACGGCATGGCCGCGGGCCTGGATGCGGCGGCGCAGCACATTTAAAAAACCCTGCTCGCCTTCCAGCCGAAAGGGCACTTCGGGAATGATGGTAAAATTTACCTCCTGGCTGGCGAGCGTGGCGCCGGCGGCGATGTAGCCGGCATCGCGCCCCATCAATTTCACCAGGCCGATGCCGTTCGGCGCGCCTTTGGCCTCGTTATGCGCGCAGGCCAGGACTTCGCGCGCTTTCTCAACCGCGGTAAAATAGCCGAAACTCTGGCGGACGTAGCAGATATCGTTGTCAATCGTCTTGGGCACGCCGACCACCGCCAGCGGCAGGCCCCGCCGCCGCGCCTCCAGTGCAATGGCATGGGCGCCGCGCTGGGTGCCGTCGCCGCCGACGCATAACAGGATGTTGATTTTTTCGCGTTCCAGGAAATCCACCATGGTCCCGATCGGCTGCTGCCCGCGGGATGACCCCAGCGCCGTGCCGCCTTCAGTATGGATGTCATCCACGAAATCCGTGGTCAACTTGACCGGCGGCAGACCGATTTCAGGGTTCAGCCCCTGGTACCCGTACCGGATGCCCAGCACGTCCGGCACGCCATAATTGTGATGCAACTCCAGGAAGGCCGAACGAATGACGTTGTTCAAGCCGGGACAAAGCCCGCCGCAGGTGACAATCGCCGCCCGCGCGCGCGCCGGCTCGAAAAAGATTTTGGCGCGCGGACCGGCCTTTTCAAACAGCATGTCCGGCTCATCATGGCCGGTGTTGATTTCCGCCTGGAACCGGACGCGGGCGGCCTCCGGGACAAAACTGCATGTGTTTTTGTTGCAATCTACAGCCAGATGCAACGGCGAAGCATGCGCCGGCGCGCCTAATACGGTTATCTCGGTGTTCTGATTCATCGTTAAGCATCTCCCTGTTTAAGCCGGGCGATAACGGCATCCGCCATCTGCGCAGTGGTTGCCGTGCCGCCCAGGTCCGGCGTGCGGACCCGGCGCTCCGCCAGGACGCCGCCCAAGGCCGCCATCAAACTATCCGCCATGCCTTGTTCCCCCAGATGTTCCAGCATCAGGGCCGTGGACCACAGGGCGCCGACGGGATTGGCGATGCCCTTGCCGGCAATATCCGGGGCGGAGCCATGCACCGGCTCGAACATGCTGGGGAATTTTTTCTCGGGGTTGATATTGGCGGAAGGCGAGATGCCGATGCCGCCCAGCATTGCCGACCCCAGGTCCGTCAGAATATCGCCAAACAGGTTGCTCGCCACCACCGTCCGCAGTGATTTGGGATGCAGAATAAACCAGCCGGCCAGCGCGTCCACGTGGACGCAGCGGCTGCGGATATCGGGGTAATCCGACCGGATTTCATTGAAAATCCCGTCCCAGAAAACCATGGAATGGTTGAGGGCGTTGGACTTGGTGGCGCTGACGACATCCGTCCACCCGCGGCGCCGGGTGTATTCGAAAGCATAGCGGATGATACGGGCGGTGCCGTGCCGGCTGAAATGCGACTCCTGCACTACCGACGGCCCCTTGACCGGGTCTTCGTACGTATGGCCGCGGCCGCAATATTCGCCCTCGGTATTCTCGCGGATGACCACAAAATCAATGTCGCTATTGGAATTGACCTTCAGCGGGGAATCCAGCCCTTCCAGCAATTTCACCGGGCGGAAATTGACGTACTGGTCGAATTGCTGGCGGATAGGCAGCAGCAATTGCAGCGAAATGTGGTCCGGCACGCCGGGGAAGCCCACGGCGCCCAGCAGGATGGCGTCACAGTCGGCCAGAATTTTCAGGCCATCTTCCGGCATCATGCGGCCGTGTTCCAGGTAATACCGGCATCCCCAGGGCATGGTGTCAATCTTAAACCGCACTCCGCCGTGCTTGTCCGCCAGGCATTCCAGTGTCCGCCGTGCCTCATGTATGACTTCCATCCCGATGCCGTCGCCGGGAATCAATTTCAAATTAATTTGCCGCATAATGTCAGGCCCGTTCCTTCCCTGTCATTCCAGGCCGCGCGCCATGCCCGGCCATGTCGGACAAAGATACATTCCCAACGGGGGTTTATCAAGCAAACGTTGATCCAGGCGGCGGGGGCGGTCTCCGCACGGCGCCGTCTTTACGGCCCTGGCGACCCGTTGCTAATCCATGGAAATAAGATTGACTCAGCGGGATATTTCTGCCAATTTAACCGGTGTAGTGAGACGTGTTGCGGGAGTAATTCAGTGGTAGAATGTCAGCTTCCCAAGCTGAACGTCGCCGGTT
>CAYXEK010000044.1:0-27490 GCA_964463985.1 uncultured Verrucomicrobiota bacterium | reverse complement strand
CGGCCCCAGCAAGTCGCGCCACGGGGCAGCCTCGGGCAAGGCCTTCCGGATAGCGTAATAATCCATCACATACGCCAGCAGTCCGAAAATTTCCGCCGGCGAATAATATATTCCAGCAGACAAATGATAATTCAAATCACCGGCGGAGGCCGCCGCCAGCGCGGCAATTTCGTGCAATCCGACATACTTGGGCGGCCTCCGCCGGTATTGATTCATCAACTGAGCGGTGCCCATGAATTCCACACCCGGTTTGGCTAAAACGTAATCCAGGAATTGCTCAAAATCATTGAATAATTTTTCCGTAATACCACGGTCATACATGCCCGCCTGCGGTATGCGCCAGGGGAGATGTATGCCAGGGCGCCGGTAAAGTTTATTTGCGGAAGTCCATGATTCTATATTGTTATTATACAAGAACTTATAAGGATGGTTGAAAAGCTTGACCACGCCGTCAAAGGCGCCGGCGGAAGCCTGTTCGTAAAGCGGTTCAAATTCCTCCTTGAAACTTGCCAGCCGTCCCGGCGCCCATGGCGTTTCCAGTCCCATGTGGGGTGCGCTGCAACACAGTGAGCCGCAATACCAGGAAAACGGGGCATTTGCGCTGGGTGGGATGCCGGAAAAACCGATCAGATCAATGCCCAGTCCCTTGATGGCATAAATCAGTTGCGGCGCCTTGACAAATTCCAGCACGAAATATCCCGGCGGCCGGTCGAAAATATCGGCGATATCCATCATGCCGCGAGCCTCGCCGGCCATGATGGCGGCCACGGCATCGTCCCATGAACTTTCTTCGCAGATGCCGGCGAGAAATGGAATGGCGCCGTGCGTATTGCTGTGGTAGCCGATTTCATGGTCGCGCAGGGCCTTCACGACATCCATCCGACGGCTGGCGCGCAGATGCCGCGCCAGGTCGCCGGTAAGATGGAAACTGCCGCGGATACCGCGCCGGCTGAGCGCAGCGGCCAGGCGCAACAGCACTTCATCGTGGCCCGGGGTGACAAATTCCTCCGTGGCGAATGACAACATGATTTTCATGATTTACCCCTTGCTGGGCGGGCGGATTTCCCCGCGCAGCGGCTGGCTCCGGCCGTCAAAACCCTGCCCATTGCCATCAAAATGAAACAGCGCCTTCGTGTTCTGGTCCGGCGTAAAAGGAGCGCCCGGAGCGGTAAAATCCTGCCCGTAGCGCCGGCCGGCTGAAATCCGCAATTCATCCATAATTCCGCCGGCGGAGCCGCAAAGCGTGATGATTTCCGCCACTCCCGTCAAATCGTAATCCAGCGCGAATTCCTTGCCCAGGTGCAGATAAATCGGCCAACCCTGGTTCAATTGCACGCGTTGATGCTGCCGGCCGTTGACATAGACCCAGAAGGTTTCTGAAGACTTGCCGCGCTGGTAATCTGCCCGGCGGTAACCGTGCTCCAGGAATTCCGGCGCGGTGTCGGAAACATCCCATTCCGCGGCAAGATGCAGCCAGCGGTTGCGGACGGGATAGATCCGCGCCTGGTTGCCGAAGTGCTTGTAACGGCCGGGGCTTTTTTCGAATTTGACGGTCTTGCCGCAGTAGAACACCAGGGCATTCTGGGGATAATCCTCATACGGCGCCTGGCCGTACATGTAAACCAGGCGTAAATCACCAGCCTCCAGCATTGGTTTCACGTAACGCCGGTTCAGCGGCGCCGTCAACTCCAGGGCCGACCAATCCGGGCAGAAGAAGAATTCAATCGTGCCGGCGCGTCCGGGGAAATAATCATAGCCGCCGTCCAAACTGCCGGCGCCGCGCGGGAATTGAAAATCCCGGCGGCCGGCAAGTTTCAGCCCGCCGCCAAACCGGCCCCGGACAAAGGGCGAGGCGCCGGCGGCCGGTCCGGATGGCGAATCTTCCTCTGCGGCGGCGGAGGCCGGTATGGTTTTTTCCGGCAGAAAGAGCGCTTCCGGCGCCAGGTAAGACACAATTGGCGGAACATTCAGCAAGCGCACGAATGCAGGTTGTATGGCTTCAATTTTCCATGGTCCACTTCGCTCCGCGCCGGCCGGCAAGGTCAAATTGCCGCAAGTCTTCCCGTGCAGGTCGGCCACCGGCATCCCCCCGCAGGTGATTTTCACCGGGCTGCCGGCAAACAATTCGACGGTGTCGCGGTCAGCCGGGCTGAAATAAAAAGCGCCGGGAGCTTCCAGCCCGGCCTTGCCGAGCCAGAAGCCGTCGGGGCATTCCAGCGCGATCTGCGCGGCATCGGTATGGCTGATGGCGTAACCGGCCGGCCCGCCGTGGTTGTCCACCCCCAGGCGGTAATCGCCGGCCGGCAATCCGGCGGGTAACTCAATCCGGGCGTAAAAAGTTTTCAAGCCATAGGCAAACGGGTCGGGTATGCCTTCCTGGATGGCCGGCATGTCAAACGGCGCGGGATGTAAATCCGGCCCCAGGACGATCAACTTCAGTTCATCGGACTGTGCCACCTGGAACACGCCTTCAAGCCGCAGCGCCTGGCCGGCTGGTTTGCGCACAACCACCCAGGCGTTGGTCGGGGCATCATGATACTTGCGCAGGACGGGGAACGGCGCCGCATTAGGCGCCGCCGTCTCCGCCAGCGCCTTCAAGATCACCGGCGTGCTCAGGCAGGCGTGGTAATTGAAATGCGTGGCGTACCGGATCATTTTCCCTGCGCGAGACTCGGGCGGCAAGGCCAGGTCTTCCGCCAGGGTGGACTGGAAATCGCGCATGGCCATGCGGTTGGACAGGAAGGCGATTTTGAGGTATTTATCGTCGCCGGTCAGCCAGTAGCCGACCACATTCTCCCACCCCACCGTACTCTGGTATTCGAACGGGGGCGACTGCTGCAGAAAGCGGAATTTATACTCGATGATTTTTTCCATGCCCTGCCTGGCAAGATCGTCGCCGGTCAGCCGGTAATAATCGTAAAGCGTAACCAGGTTGCGTCCGGTCTTGTAGAGCGGCGAAGGGGACATCTCCTCGTAAATTCCGCAGGGACTCTCCAGATCAATGAACTGGTGCGCCAGCGACCGCGCCATTTCGCCCAGGACCGGATCCCAGTTCATTGAATACAGAGCCGTGATATAACGCAATTCCACCACCCCGCGATGCGGCGCCGGCGTCTGGAGGAAGTCGTATTTTTTCAGAGCCTCCGCATGCATCTCAGCCAGTTCGAGCGTCTCCCAGTCGCCGGAAAAATAAAAATGGTACAGGTGATTGAACATATCCACGCCCGAACCGCCCGAGACTTTGCCGCTGCTCCAGCCCCAGTAGAAGGGCAAGTCGTCAAAGGGCCGCCCTTTCAGGTCCAGGTCACGGGAAATCACAGCCGAGGCGAAACCGCCTTTGACCTTGCGGGTAACGGCCTTGAATTCCGGCCATTGGGAAGTTTCCGACAAACCGGCCTGCCGGGCCGTATCCCAATGGTGCATGACCATGTCACCGGCAAACCGGTTGAACCGCTCGCCGTATTCAAAATACTTACGTTCGCCGCTGCGCGCATAGAGACTCCAGACATTGCGCCGCAGGTGGTAATCTATCAAGCCGTTGCACCGGAACCAGCCCGGCCCCGTGACATTCGGGCAGCGCCCGAAGGCAATATAACCGGTTTGCGGAAAAATAACTTCGCCGTAGATTATCCGGTCAAAGAAATCCGAGATATAGGCTTCCTCGCGCGGGAATTTTAGTGAATCCTTCGCCAGCATCGGCGCGCCCAGGACGCCGGCGCGGCAAATCCATTGCGGATCGGGCAAGGCCAAAACACGCCGTGCGGCTGACGCGGCATAAGTGGCGCGCGCAGCTGAGGGCGTACCCGGGGTGAAGGGCAGGAGCCACATGGTATGGGTTTTGGCGGAGGCCGCCGCGTCGCTGTAGATTTCCGCGAGCTGCTCCGGGGTAATCGCCGCTTTTTTGCACCACTCACCCCAGTATTCCCGCACCAGGGTGGCGGCGCGGAAATCCAGTTCGCGCCCGCAGCGGCCGGCCCAGAGATGCACGGTGATGCCGTCCGGAGTGACGGTAAATTCCTTGGGGAACTGGCGCGCGAAATCGCGAAGCGTCACGCGCAGGCCCGCGGCCTCCCCGTCCAGGCCGCACCAATCGCCGCAGGCCGCGCCCCTGGCAAGCTCGCGTTCGGCGCCGGCGGTGCGCAACGCCAGCGCGAAATGCGAGTTCGTGGCCAGGAAATGGGGGTAATCGTCCTGCAGCATCCAGGCTTCGTCACCCGGCTGCAAAGGCGCTTCCGCCGGCGGCGCGCCGCCATCCGATGCCGTCTCGAAAACTGCCTGGCGGCCCTGGAAGCCGGCTGGAAATTCCAGGCCGATATCCTTGAACCAGATGCGGTTAGTGTCTTCGGTCAACACCAGGCGATGCACCAGTTTGACAAACGGAGATCCCCCGAAAAAGTGCAGCCACACGATCCCGCGCGCCACACGCTCGCCGTCTTCAGCGACATACCAACCCTCCCGCCGCACAACCGTCCAAAGCGGTCCCTGCGCCTTAAACGAAGTTTGCATTTCGCTCAGCGGACCGCCCAGGCGCGCCTGCCGCCCATGCTGGTCCACCACGTAAGCGCCGCGCCCGCCATTCCGGATCACGGGGGCGCCGGGCGCCGATTTCAAACTCATCTCCGCAATCAACGAATCGTCATCCAAAAGCAGGAACCGCGCCGGCCCCGTTTCAATTATCAGCCGGCCGTCGGTTTTTTCAACCGTGATGCCGGCGGGCTCGCCGCCGGCCGGCTGGCCGCCGGTCAAATAATATTGCCCGGCCGGGCTGGCATTGAAATGCAGCAAGAGCCACCGGATGCTCCGGTCGGCCAGCCAGGTCGCCGTCGGGGTAAACTGGCAGGGCAACATCTGTCCCGCGGCGTCTTCCAATCGCAATCCGGCGGCATCCTGGAGCATGCCCTGTGGAAACGGCACGCCGCAGACGATCGGCCAATCCCGGTCCAGGCCGGAAGGATTGTCAATTTGGATGGGTATTTTCCGGTCCAGGTCCGCCAGGGCGCCCTGGGCCAGGCTCATCACGAGTATCCCCGCCAGCCTTCCAACACGGCCCGCCGCAAGATGTAGGCCTTCACGCATCGCGCATCTCCTTAAAAATGATCCATATCCCAGAACACATGATTGGAGGCGCGCAGCCGGGCCAGCAGGCTGTCCGTCGTGCGCATTTCTAGCTTGTCGGAGATCAGCTTGAACAATCCGCAGTACAAGGCTTCCTTCCGGATGTAATATTTCTGCCGGCGCATTTCTTCCAGGGTCGGCGGCGCGGAATTATCGGCGATATAATCAAACAATTCCTGAAGGAAAAAACCGAATTTAAGTTCCGGGGCCGGCCGGTCGGCGAAGATGGCGCGCGCCACCGCGGCCAGGGCGCCGGGTTGCTCCTGCTCCCACCCCATTTCGCAGATTTCATCCGCGCCTTTCCAGACAAAATATCCCGACGGCCGGTCCGCGCCGCCGACAATCCGCAGCCGGTAATAATCTTTCTGGCGGATTTGACGGGCAATCCACGTCCGCCAGTATTCCGGCGCGCGTTGAAACGGGCCGCTCAAACGCGCGCTCGTGGCCTCGTAAATCCGCGCCAGCCATGCGGCGTCGCGCACCGGATCGCCCTCCCGCGCCGGCGCTGCCGCCGAGCGGGCCGCGAGGTTGAAATTAGTCGCCATGCCGAACGCGCTCAAGGTCTGCCAGCCGCTCTTTCCGTAAATCGCCGGCTCGCCGAACAGGAGCGAAAAATCGAAGCCACGCTCCCGCATGCGCTGGGTGGAATCCTCCAGCAATTGCCGGACATAGCCCCGGCCGCGGTATTCCGGAGCCGTGCAGACACCGCCGATTGCGCCCACGCGCAGGATCCGCCCGTTGAAAAACATCCGGCGATCGTAAATACCGATGCGCGCCGCCAGTTTCCCGTCCACTTCCAGCACGCGGTTCAAGTCCAGATCGAAATACGGATCGGACTCGATGACCGCCTTGAATGACACGCGCAACGCCCCCTGGTCGGCGCCTTCCTTCAAATAGGAAACCGCCAGCAGATCATACAAAGCGTCCAATTCCCCGGCATGCAAACTTCTGATTTTCAATGCAATTCCTCCACACGGCTGATCCCGGCGCGGCCATGCCGCCGGGGTTATTTCAATTTGAACATCACGCCCTGCCGGACCAACTCGCAGCATCCCATGTCCGGCAACCCGGAAAACCGGTCGGGAACGGCATGGCCGTCCAGGTCGGACCCCGGCATCCATGACCGCAACATGCCGGTATCAACGCAAGGCGACTCCGGCAGCAGCCGGTAATCGCCTTCCGCGAAACCGGCAAACAAGGGGTTATTGGTCGTGTTGTTCCCTGACACCGCCTCGGAAGCCGCCGGCAGCGACGGGTAATAACAGGAATTGGAAAAAATGCCCACGCCTGTGATGCTGAAATTCGTTGTGGCAGCAGACCTCGACTGATTGAAACAAACAATGGAATTCACTACCGCGCCTGTGCCGGAACTGGACGACGCCATGTAAACGCCGCCGCCATCGCCAGTTGTACAGAGGTTGCTGACAATCGTGCAGTTTTCCATCAAACCGGCATAAAACAAAGCGGCGCCGCCGCCGCTACCGCCATCCGTGCGGTTATGCCGCACCAGGCATGACCGCGCGATCCCGCCCTCGGAAAAGTAGATGCCGGCTGCATGCCGGGTTGAGGTATTATGCTCGACAGTGCAGTTCACAAGCAATGCATTCGTAGTCCCGTATTGGAAACTGACGCCGCCGCCCGATGAATTGCCAAGGGGTGTTATGTTCCAGGCAATCAGGCAGTTGGCCACCACACCGGTGGCATTAATGGCCACGCCGCCTCCGCCATAGCCGCTGCCGGAGCCGGATTGATTGCTGACAATGTGGCAATTGACAGCCGTGCCGCCCCGGTTAATGTAAAGCCCGCCACCCGGACCCACGGGAGCGTATCCGTTACAGATGGTGAACCCGTCCACTATGGCGCCCCGGGATTGGACCTGGAGGCAACGGTTGGTAATTGCAGGATGATTGCCGTCAATCATCGTGGCCGCGGCGCCATTGGCGCTTTTCAGGGTAATATCCCGGGAAACGATCAGTTCCGCCATATTGGTATAAACGCCGTTGGAGACCATGACCGTATCGCCCGCCGTCAACGCATGCGCCACGCCATTGCTGATCGTGCGAAATGGCAGTTCCCAGCTTAAACCCCGCCCCGCGTCATTGGAATCCACGCCGGTCATGGACACGTACCAGGTGGTTTGTGCGCCCGCTGCCGCGCCGATCACGCAAAACGCTGCCGCCGCCAACTGCCTGCAAATTTTCCATGCATTCATCCGACGACCTCCTTTTGGTATAATCCGCATATTTTTCGCAAGCCTGCCAGAAATTTCATGACCGGCTCAAAGCCGATGCGGACGGCTGCGTCCGCGCCATCCGCCGACAAGCAGCCGCTTAAAATGCCATGCATGCGCTGCCGCAGCGCCTCCTCGGCCCGGGTGAAGTCAGCCAGCGCCTTCCCGATTGCCTGCCGCGGAGCGTCCCGCCCGGCGGCTTCCGCTCCGGCAGGCAGGGATGCCGTTACCCCGGCCAAAGCCAGCAAGGCCGGCGCTGCGCAGATGACATCCAATGAAACAATTTCCGCATCGGGGCGTTTGGGAAACCAGGTGAACAGGTGCAGTCCGACATTCGCACGCCGCTGGTTAACGCCCGACCAGGCTACCGGCGCCTCAGCGGCATCCAGAATCCGCCACCAGGCGCCAATCTGCCGATGAAGATACAGCGGCATTTCCTCGACACCGCCATCCCGGTAATGGATCGCGTATTTTCCGCAGCACCCGTCCAGGTTCGCTTTGCCCTCAACCAGGCTGTGCACCAGGTGCAGCGCCGCCGCCCGGCATCCGATGCGGATGCCCCGCACCGCCGGCGGGAATTGCGGCAGGGCCGGGCAATTGCCGGCCATGATCACGGTGGGGCCGCCGGCCGGGCCTTCCTCCAGAATCCGGAAAGGAACGCCCAGGAAACACACTTCGCCCTGCGGGAAATCGCGCAAGTCGTTATCCGGAATCCGGGTCCAGCCCGGCTGGGCAATGGTATTTGAAAATTTTTCATTTACCCAGGGTTGTAAAGCTATCCGCCGGAACCTGTGTTCCGGCAACATTGGCTGCAACAGTTCGTGCCGCTTGAAATCTTCCAGGCGGCGCTCCAGGATGATTTTATCCAGGAAGCCCAGTATGATTTCCTGGTGCAGTCCTTCGGCGGCCGGAACGGCGGCGTGCGCCCGCGCAGCGAGCTTGAAAAATTCAGGACTGTTGCGGTTGTTGTCGTTGGGCGGAATCAAGGCGTTGGCCTGGTCCAGCGCCGCATACGCGCCGGCCAAATCCGCAGTGCTGTTCCCGGCGGCGCTGAGCCGCCGGTAAAACGAAGCGCGATGGCCGGTTTCGTATCGGCAATTCCAGGCCGAGGCGCCCAGCATGGCGATCCCGGGCCAGCGCGTCTCGAAAACGGTGTAAGGCGGCCGGAGCGAGTCCGCCGCGGCCCAATAAGTAGCCAGGTGGCCGGCCAGGCCTTGACGGCAGACGGAAGCCGAATGGGCCAGCACATTATCGGCCCGCGACACATGGCTGGCGCTGAACACTGTAAAGCCCAGGTCGCGCAGCAGCGGACCGCCCGGCAGGGCGTAAAAATCACCGCGTGTAGCGTCGAATTCCAGGTATTTTTCCAGCCGGACACGCTCGCTGCCGGGCAATTGGCGATACTTGTCCGCATCAATCCAGCCGGACGGCAAAGCTGGCGTCAGCACGATTTTTTCACGCAGCGCCAGCGGCTGGTAATTCCAATCCACGGCAACGGCGTCCTTGCGGCAGGCGGCAGCCGCCGCGGGGTGCGCCAGCACAACATCCGCCCAGAAAACCGGAGTTTTGCCGCAGCCATCCCGGACCCAGCCCAGCACCCGGTTGAGATACTCCGCGTAAAGTCCGCCCTTGCCGCCGGCGGCCGCCACGGCGGCGCAACGGGGGCAGGTCCCCAGCAGGAAAGGTTCGTCGCCGCCGACATGAAAATACCGGGCGCCAGGGAAAGCCGCCATGATTTCACCGGCCATGCTTTGAAAAAGCTCCAGTGTGACGGAATGCAGCGGGCAAGCCTGGGAGGGATTCTCCGGGTTCTCCCGCAAGCCGGCATAGCGCGGCAGACGCAGGACATATTCGAGGTGTCCCAGACATTGGACCAGCGGGATGATTTCGATGAAATGCTCCCGGGCAATGCGGCTGAAGTTGCACCATTGGTCAGGAGTAAAGGCCGATGGCGCGGGAATCTGATCGCAGAAATCGAACTGGAATTTATCCTCGCACTCCAGCAGGATGAAATTAATTTTTAATTCCGCCAGGCGCGCTGGCAAGGCGCAGAGGTAATCGTAATTCCATCCCAGCCGTTTCAAGTCAATATGCTGAATGCGCAGGGGGATATCCGCCCAATCGGCAATCCGGCCGGCGGCGGGCAGTCCGCCGCCGCGGATCATCTGCCGGAGCGTCTGTATGCCGTAGAAAGCGCCGGCCGGCCCGGCGGACGCCAACTGAATGCGGTCCGGCGCGAAATCCAGGCGGTACTCATCCGGGCGCGCCAGGTTATGATCATGGCGGAGCGCCAGCGGCCGCCCGCCGGCGGCGCCGGCCAGCGCCGCCGCGATGGCGGCGACGCGCCTCCCAAGCTCCGGCGTAGTCTCCGCCCGGCTGATCCCAGCGCCAGGCCGCGGCGTCGCCGGAATTTCCACCACTTGCGGATAAGGTAAAAGCACGGGGTACATCAAGTGTTCAATGAAGAATAAACGCTCCGTAAAAATTGAAATTGCGGACATCGTGCCGCATCCTGACCGGACCGTATTCCGACGGCCGGTAAATACGGATATGGCGGCCGTCGAAAAAGGCCAGTTGATCCACGCCCAACCCGGTAAAATCATCGGCCACCGGACGCACGGATATTTTGCCGGGGCCGCCCGGCCGCCAGGCGCAGATGGTTTCCAGGTCGGCATCGAACATACGGCCCGTATTCGCGCCGGTGAAAAACACCTCGCCGTTGCCTTTCCAGTTCACGGGGATGATGGGCTCAAACGGCGGGTATTCCCCGGTCAGCAACCGCCGGCCATGACAGTCAAACAGGGTAAAAATGCCGGGATTGCCCCAGAGGTTGCAAACGGCAAACTGGCAGCCCGGCAAGCCCGGCCGGAATTTGGCCACGGCCAGCGACTGCGCATGCCCGCATTTTTCGCGGCAGACCAGTGCGCCGCTGTTAGCGTCTAAAATCATAAAACCCATATCGCTGGCCGCCATGGCCACCTGGACGGGGGCATCCGGTTCCGCGCGGAACCGGCCGATCCAGATGCTGTCGGCATGCTCGGACAAGCGGTTATTCTTGAGCGGGTCGGTGTTGGGCACGGTCCACATGGTTGCGCCATCGGCGGCCAACATGCTGTAGCCGGCCATGACTTCCTCCCGGCCGTCGCCGTTGACATCGGCGGCGCGGGGGTAATGCCCGGTATTCAGCGTGCGATGCCACAGCAGGTTCAGCCGGTTGTCATAGGCCCAGATGTTGGCATAGCGGTCTTTCAGCAGGATATTTTGGCGCGCGCCGCAACCCTCCAGGTCGGCCAGCAGGATCGAATCGCCGATGATGTGTTCCTCGCCCTCGATCCCGGGAGTGGGAATTTCATTTTTCAGGGCGCCCGTCCTGGCGTCAATAATTTTCAACATGCGGTCCTGGGTCAGCAGGATTTCCTTGCGGCCATCGCCATCCACATCGCCGAAATTGAAGGCCACGTCGCTATGCACGGGGTAAAGATTTTCCTCCGGCCGGCCATTGCTCCACAAAACATTGCCGCGCTCATCCAGCAGGCCGACATAAGCGATACGGGTAAGGTTGGGGCCGATGCAATGCTGCTTGATGACCGCCGCCTCGATCCGGCCGTCCTGGTTGAAATCGTCCAGGTGGATGTAGTCGGCTTCCACCGGCACGGGGATGGCGGCAATCTGCCGGGGGCGCGGCAACGCCACCCGCTTCTCGGCCAGGCGGCGTTGCCGGGCATCCCGCAAAATGCTGAAGGCGGCGAACTCCGGCGCCGGCATGGCCGCCTTGACCGGACCGAACCGGGCGGGGCCGTCGGCGCGCAACCCGATTTGGCCAGCGCCGTAATCGCCGTCGGCCAGGGTCAGCACCGGCCGGCTGTTCAATTCCAGGGTGAGGCAGCCGCCGGCGGCCGCGAATGCAAAGCGGCAGGGGTTTTTCATTTTGTACGGGAACGCGGCGGCGCCCAGCAGGATCAGATCATCATCCCGGCGCTTGTAGATGGCGGCGCGGTTGCCGCCTTCCAGGGCGGCCCAGTAATAATGCCGGCTGGTTTGATACCGGACCAGCGGACCGCAGCGGGTTGCGCCCAGGGGGGTGAATTCTCCGGAAAACACAATGTCGCGCCATCCGGCATCGCCCGCGCAGACGACGACATTTTCCCATGACTCCGGCTGTTCCAACCAGAATTTGCCGGCCGCCTTGACCCGGCGCCAGGGCAGCGGCGAGACCAGGTATTTCGGCAGGCGCGCGCTTTTCCAGGAGTAGTGATGCGAAGACTGCGTCCACTTGCCGAAGTACTGGTCGCGCAGGCCGCATTTTATGATCTTGCCCGCCGGCACGTCCGCATAATCGTCCTGAAATACGGTCTTGAATTTCATATACTGGAAACCAATTTCTTAATCATGCTTGCGACAGCTCTCTCTTGGAAGCGAATCATCTAAGTTTAAAAAAATAAGCAACCAGGTTATTCAAATATTTATGGGCAATCGCATCTTCGTGCGTAATCGCCATGGTGGTATCCAACTGGGAAAACAGGATGCGGCCCTGGCCGATGGTTTTTTCCGCCACGGCCATTCCGTAGAGCAACGGCGTGGAGCAGCCCTTGTCGCCCAGGGTCGGCGCGGCGACGATCACATCCCGATCCAGCGGCATCAGCAGCCCGCTGTAAACCTGGCCGGACGGGCTGTTCCAGGTAGACCAGTATTTTTTCTCGGACAGGCCTGCCAGCACCGGGTGGTCTTCGCGCACCGGGTCGGCATCAATGCCAAACCGGGGCGTCGGCACGGAAAAACGGGCGGCAAGCGGCTGCCAGGCAAGTTCCGGCAGCCAGGGCACCGGCCCGGCATAAGATTGTTCGAAACACAACAGGCGCCCGCCATTCCGAACCCAGTCGGCAATCTGTTTCAATGCTCCGGCATTGTGCTCTCCGACGGCAAACGGTCCGATCACCAGGTATTGATACCGGTTCAAGTCCGCGATATCGGCCAGGAAATCCAACTGAATGCCCATCCGTTTGAGTTTCTGTTCCAACATCCCGTTCTGCCCGGCATCCTCGCCGCGGGGGATCAGGATCAGCGCCGCCGGCGCAGACGGCGCAACCTGGCGGGCATAATCTGCCCGACCCAGGATGTACAAAGGATGTCTGTTTTCCGACACTGGCCGACCATCCTGCAGCAGGGTCAACTTCAAACCGTAATCGCCGGTGGCGGCATCGCCCGGAATCACGCAGGCATAATTGGTCTGCCGTTTGGCGCCAGCTGTTATGGAAGCAACCGGAAAGACATCGCGGAGCAGCGGCGGCCCGGCCGGGCCGCCGATTTCCACGGCCACCTCCAGGCGGTCCAGGTCGCTCAACGTGCCGTTGAAACAATAAATATCGGTTTTGAATGCGCCGCCGGCCAGCAGGTTGTGCTGCCCAGCGTAAACCGGCGCGCAGATGAAGACCGGCGCGCAGGCCTGCTGGAAGGCCAACCCGATGGGATGATCGGCATGGATGGCGTCCGGATCGAGATCCCGCAGGCCGGTCAGCGGCCGGTAATCGAACATTTCACCGGAAACCGACCCGAATCCCTGAAGGTAATCGTCGCTGACCCGCGCCAGTTCGATGTACTGCTTGACGCGCTCGCCCACAGCGGTGAAAATCCGCGCGCGGTCCAGCGCGTGTTTCATGCCGGCGACCTTGATAAAAATGCGGCTGGGCCAGCAGCCGATCCGCGCGGCATCCTGCTTTAAATCTGACAGAGACATGAGCGCGGCGTATTGCTCCAAATCCACCAGGCCGCCGCGCACCAGCGGAGCATAGGTGTTGGTATGCCAGGCCCAGAGCCGGGGCACGGTCGTGTATCGGCTGACGCCGTAAAACAGCGCCTCGGTGGCTATGACCGGAATCGGGTTGGTGTAATACTGGTTGACCCAGTTCCAATGACACCAGCGCGCGGTGAAGGGAGTCAGGGTGAAGGGCACGACGTTCATGGCCGTGCCGCCGGCATTGACCCCGGCGCTATTCTGGTAATCAAACGGCGGCGGCGGATCCAGCGGGGCCCACTCGCCATCCAGCCGGCGGCCGCTATGGCAGAATGTCTGGGCGCTGGAAAAAAGCCGGATGGGATCAATTTCCCGGAGCACCTGCTTGTACCAGGGAAACATATGGGTGATGCCGGGCACACGGTTGGCTTCGCCTTCCGGCCCGAAGGCAATGATCGAAGGGTGGTTGTAGTCGGCTTCGATATTGCGGGTAAAGGCTTCCTTGACCAGTTGCTTGTAGCCGTCCGGATTGATGATATCAACGTTGATTTTGCCGTCCGGCTTGTATGGCACGGTCACCCACTTGCCGGAAATATCGCTGCCCGGCTTGGCCAGCATGCGCTTGGCATGGTTGGAAAACCGTGTTTCGTTCAGTATTTCGTAGGAAGGGACCTGAAGCAAACCGACTTCATCGCAGATATCGCTGAAAATATCCGGTGTGGAAAAGGCATGCCGGTGCACGACCAGGCAATTATGCTTCCGCAGCAGCGTCAAGTACTTGCGCAAGAACCCGTTGTGGTTATACCAGAACAGGTCGTTGTAGCGCTCCGTTTCGAAAAAGCGTCCGATATTGCCCTCATTCAGCGTAATGCCGTTAAGAAATATGCGCTTGCCGTTCAAGTAGAAATGGCCGGCGCGAGTTTCGATGTGCCGCAAGCCGAACCGCTCCCACCCGATCGTGTAATCCCCGCCCAGAATTTTCAAACTGTAGAGAAAAGGATTGAACATATCCCACAAGACCGGGTCGGCAATCCGCATTTCAAACACCAGGCTGTTCGTGCCCGGTTGGAGTTCCCTGGCGCCCAGCGCATGCGATGCCGCCGGGCGGCCGGTGTCTGCCTGCCAGGGCTCGGCGATGGCCTTCAAATCTAGCTTTTGAACGACGTCCAGCGTGTTGACGATTTCTGCACGCACTTCGATACCGTCGGGCAAGCGCGGCGTGATCAGCATTTTTGACGCGTAAACCGGATCGGCGATTTCCAGCCAAACCGGTCCGTACAGCCCGATGTGCGGTGCCCGACCGGCGTGTTCCTCCCGCAGGTACTGGAAGAGGCGGACGCACAAAGTATTCGTTCCGCCGAACCGGAGATGCTCCGTGATATCCACCCGCGCGCGGCTGGAAACATTGGCCGTCAAGGTGACCGGCCGCGCCGCTTCCGTGCCATTGACGTAAATCACCGGCTCAAAGCCGATCCCCTGAAAATAAGCGATAACGCGCCGGCCATGATATTTCTCCGGCAAGTCAAAGGTTTTGCGGTAATAAGCCGCGCCGGCGCGGCCGCCTTCATTGCTGCGCAAGGAAACATCCTTCGGCACCTGCTGGCCGGCCCAGGCGCTGTCATCATAAGCCGGGGCAAAATATTCATCCCGGATGCCTTCATCATCCAGCCGGTAATCGTCGCGCGCATCCACCAGGCGGTATTTCCAGACGCCATCCAGGTAAATGCGCGGCTTACGGTTGAAAAATGCATCGCTGTGTTCCGGTCGCAGCATCTCTGCCGCCGTCTCTGCCGCGCGGCCCGCCACCGCCAGACCGCCGATCATCAATGCCAGTAAAGCAAAAAATCCCCGCATGACGCTCCTTTCTGTAATTTACGCAAATTCAAGCATTTCCGGCCGGCTCCGTCAAGGCTGTCCGGCCGCCGACTGCAAATAACGCTGGATGTTTTTCAGGCGGAACTCCAGGTTGAAAAGCCGGGAGTCAATGTATTCCGGCAATTCTTCCGGCCGGTAATACGGCGCCAGGGCGGCGGCCAGTTTCTCCCGCCAGCGCGCGCATTGTTTCAGGAGCCCGGGAATGCTGTCCAGGCAGGCATCCAGGCTGACCCGGCCGCCGCGCCGCGGCAGGCGGCCATACTTCAAATTCGACAGTGTTTTTTCCAGGCCGAGGGCCTGGTCGGCCATCTCCGCGCGGAAGAGATCAAACTCGCACCATAGCTGCAGCATCGCAAAATGTTCGCTTCCACGTTTGATTAGCGGCTCGAGTTCGCTCAGGTAATTGCGGGCATAATGCGGATGCAGCCCCATATGCCGGTAGATGCTTGCCAAGTCCGCGGCTGCCTCCGGCGACCCGAACAATTGCTGCGCGGCAATTTCCGTAAACAATTCGAAGGGCGTGTCCGACGTCCACAAATACTGGGCGGTGGCAGCCATGGCGTCCAGCGCCGAAAGCCAGGGACTGTAGGGAGGCCGCGAGCCGCTGCTGCGGGACCATGACGAAATGACCACCCCCTGCAAGCCGGCGCCGGCGGCGTAATCCGCCCAGTTGGCAATGTTGTTGATCCGGTCAATGATATTGGGCTGGCCGAAGATCCAGTCATTCTGTCCACTGCGGGCGGCGCCCACGCCCAGCACACGGTAGCCCTGGCGCATGAAATATTCCGCGTGGGCGGACAGCTTGCCGATGCCGGTCGCCGGGTCCGGCTGGAGGTATTCCCGCGCGAATTCCACGGCCTTGGGTCCGGCATTTTCGATGTAATGCTCCGCCAGCATCGGCATTTCCGGATGGTCGGCGCAGTACTTCCGGGTGTAACGCAGCCGGCCGTTCCAGGCCATGCGCGGACTGCCGCGCGATGTCGGCAGGGTGTAAATCCACTCGCACAGGATAATATCCCGCGGCAGACGGTTGACTTGCTCGGGCGTATCGCTGCGCCAGAACATGTCGCACCACATCATCGTCTGCTTGCCGCGCAACTGCAGGTGCCGGTGCATCTCCTCCACCTGGGCACAAAAGACATCCAGCTTGGTTTCGCCGCGCTGCAACCGTTCCCGGCAACGCGGGCAGGACGCCAGGCTCCAGGTTTCGTCCGCGCCGATGTGGAAATATTGGTCCGGCCCGTGCAATTCCAAAACCTCATCCACCATGGTCTTAACAATTTTGACGGCATCAGGATTGGAGGGACAGATTTCGCTGACTTCCTCCCCTTCGCGCAAGGCCGCGAAGCGATCGTGTTTCAGGACGTAATTCAAGTGGCCGTGCGTCTGCACCAGCGGGATGACGGTCATGCCCGCGGCCCGGCAATGTTGGAGGAAGGCATCCCATTCCGCCAGCGAAGGCGATCCGGGCAGCGTGATTTCGGGGGCGAAACGGAAGGGGAAGCGGTCTTCATACTCCAGCAGCAGCGCGTTGATTTTCCAGCGGATCAGCCGGTCGGTAAAGTCATACAAGCCCTCCAGCGACGGCAGACCGGCCTTGCAATCCAAATGATAGCCGCGCAGGGCAATATCCGGATAATCCGCAATTTCGGCGCAGGGCAAACGCCCGCCGCAGATTTCCGCCATTTGCTTCAAAGTGCGGAAGGCGTGCGCAAACCCGGCGGGCGCCTCCGCGGCAATGGCCAACCCTTCCCGCTCAATGCGCAGCGCATAAGCCTCCGGCCGGCACGCCGCCGGAACAGGCATCTCACCGGGCCAAGCCGCCGCGCCGACGGCCTGCCCCAGCGCCAGGCAGCCGTCCGGCGCCGGCCGGCGCCGCGGCTGGATGCGCAAGGCGGCGCACAATTCATCCAGCAGCGTAGCATTAACGGCATTTTCCGGGACAGCCGCCTCCTTCAGAGCGCTGACGTTCAGGAAACCATCCTTGAGACGCATTGATTTTGGCGCGGGCAGCAGGCGGAGATGGATGTTACTATTCTGCATGGGTTTGTTTCCTGGCAGGCGGTTTAGCGGTTGAATCACGGACAATCAAGTCGGCTTCCAGAATGATGGATTCAGGCAGCAGTTCGCGCTGGACGTCGGTGCCATCAATCCAGGCCACCAGCAGCCGCGCGGCGGCATCGGCCTTTTCGTCAATCTTCACACCGACGGTGGTCAAACGGGGACGTACGGCGGCGGCTAACGGCAAATCGTCAAACCCCACCACCGAGACATCCTGGGGTATCTTCAGCCCCAAATCGCCCAGGCCGGCGATGGCGCCGGCGGCAAATTCGTCATCCTCGCACAAGAGGGCAGTCACCCCGCCCCGCCGGCCGGATACCGCGCGCGCCATCTGCACGGCGCTGGCAAACGGATTATTTTCCGGGCGGACCGGCACGGTAAACCAGCGGGGCGCCAGGCCGTATTGCCGGCAGAGCACGGGAAAAGCGGCCTGGCGGCAGGGATCGGATTCGCTGTAGCCCAGGAAGCCGATACGGCGATGCCCCAGATCGTACAGGTGGCGGAAAGCCTGGGTCAGCCCGCTGACATTGTCCGTAGTCACCATGCGGACGCCGGGACCCGCTGTCACCCTGCGCCGGATGGTGACCAGCGGCAGAGGGCGCGGGAGTCCGGCGCAACGCGCCACCAGTTCGCGCTCGTGTTTGGCATACATGCAGATTGCCCCGGCCAGGTGCCCGACATCCAGGAATCCGCCGGCGGCAGGGACGGAAGCGTTCAAGTCCACCATTACCGGCGTGTATCCCAGTTCCCTGATGCGCAGCGACAATTTTTCAATCAGGCTGTAAGTGGCATAGGCATTTTGCGGCTGGGTGGTGATGCCGATCAGCCGGGTTTTTTTCAGACGCATGAACCGGGCGGCAGGATTAGGCACATAGCCCAGATCGCGGGCGGCCGCCATCACCCTTTCCCGTGTATCCGCAGCATAGGAAAACCCATCGGCGTTGCGCAGGATGCGCGACACGGTGGTATGGCTGACACCCGCCTGGCGGGCCACATCCAGGATGTTGCCGGGCACGTTAAGTCTCCCTTGATTAACTTTTTATGTTAACGTGTGCATAGTAACAAATGCCGGAGCAGTGTCAAACAGAATTTTACTTTTAAATATTTTCCAGGCAGGCGCCCAGGGCGTAGAGATTGACTGGCGCCGCGCCCGGCGAGCCCAGCTTCTGCTCGGCGTTATAGGAGTAATCCGGATTGCCGCTGGCGGGATTCAAGCGCCAGGCCAGCATGCCGCGCAGGACATTCTCAGCTTGCCGGTCCGGCCGGCAGGCCAGCCAAAGCGAGAGCGCGGCAATACTGAACGGGCTTGCGGCCGGCGCGCGGGTTTCCGGATTGGGAAACATGGCGCCGGCTTCGGTCTGCAGGCGCGCCAGGTATTCAACGGCCGCCCCGCCCGCGGCCTGCAACTCTTCCTTGTCCGGATGCCCGTCCGGCAAAACTCGGCATAGCGCAGCATAGCCGCGCAGGATGATGCTGTGATACCAAATCCAGGAATCATGCCCGGGCCAGCCGCCCGCGGCCTGCTGGCGTGGCAAAATCCGCCGCCTGACCCGGCGTAATGCGGCATCCACGGCCCAGGCGGCCCGGGTTACCCGAAAATGTTCCGCCAGGTGCCAGACGGCAAAAGCGTTGAAATTGACATTCTTCGAGACCGGCCAGGCCTCTTCCCAGCGCGCCGCGCGTTCGGATGCCTCCAGGTAAGCGCGGTCATGAAAATGCGTGTACCCCTTCAGCAACGCGGCGCCGGCGATGCCGGTGACATACAGGCATCCTTGATGCCCCACCTGACCTTCCGCCGTACGCGTATATAAACGGAAACATCCATCCGTTTCCTGCTGCCGCACCAGCCAATCCAAGCCGGCACGCGCGCGCGCCAGGTAAGTTTGCATCCGTGCATCCGGCGCCTTATCCGCCGCAACGCTTTCCGGGCGCTTCCTGTCGCCGTGCCGCGCCGCCCCCAGGTACCCCAGAACGCAATCTCCCGCTGTCCGGATCAGGGGATGGTCGCCGGGCGTGCCGGTGTTTTTGTGCGCAAACCATCCGGCAGGAAATTCCGCGGCGCCGCGCCCCCAGCTCCCATCGCCGTTATAACGCTTTTCGCAGGCGGCATGCACCCCATCGAAATACGTCTGGACGGCCAGCTCATCCGGCGCGGCAAACTCACGCCCGACCGCCGGCCGGGCGCGCCAGGCGGCCGCGCGGGCCAGTTCGTAATAAGCTGCAGCCGCCAGCAGCAACGGGCCGAAGCCATGCAGGTCGTTGACTGCCGCGGGGATTGCCGCATAATAATCCGGGCTGCCGCCCGGCGCGGCCGCCACGTTCACATCCGGAATATTCCAGTTGCCGTGCATGTCCACGCGCGATTGCAACCCGTGCCACACCTTCCAGGCGGCAGGCCCCAGCGCGCCGGATACCCATCCGCGCCGGAGCGCGACGGCGAGGGTGTACCCGATCAAGGCCGAGCCGGACAGTTCCTCGCGGGAAGATTCATCGCTCAGTTGCTGGCGCCAGAGGCCGGCTGGCGTTTGCACGGCGGCCAACCGCTCGAGCAAATCCCGCAACCGCTCAACCAATCCAGCCCGCGCGGGATGCGACGCTGGCAGGTAAAGCAGCAACTCCGCCATAACGGCCGCCGCGCAGCCATTGCCGCGGCACCAGGCATCCGGGGTGACCCACCCCGCGCCCGCCCGGCGGCCGGCATGGTGATAAAAACCCGTCCTGGCATCGCGCAGCAAATCAGCCGCGTCCGTCGCCTGTCCAACCGCCGCGTCGAACAACGCGTCATCCTGAAAGGCCTCGCCGGCCATGCAAAGGAACGGCGCATCCTGCAGCAAACCATCCAGGCTGACCAGGTTGGGGCGCGCCGGCGCCGTTCCAATCAAGCCGGCGGAATTCGGGCGCAGTTTTTCCGTGAGCACACGCACGCACAGGCGCAACCCTTCCAGACCTTCCGGCCCGCGCCGGTAATGGCCCTGAAGCAGGCGGTACGCGCCTGCCAGGCCGCCCAGGGCGAGCTGGGGCAAGGCGCCGTCCGGCACTGGACCGCAAAAGGCATAAAACGCCAGATGCCGGTCAACGAAGGCATCGTAGAGGCCATTGTAGGCGCCCAGCCGGAGCAGACCGTACAAATTCAAGGCATTGGCTGGTGTGCGCGCCAGCAAGCCGCCCTGGCCGTGAAAAGCGATCAACTTGTCGGCAACACCTTCCCCGAAGGCGAGGCATTCGGCGGGATCTCCCTGCTGCACAGGTACGGCAGGCAAAGTCATGCTCCGGTTCCTCCGACTTCGCATTCGTATATCCGCACCCGGCGGTCCGGACAGGCATTGAACACGATCCGGCGGCTGCCGGGATCGAATACCGGGTGGGGATTGATGTCGTATTGCTTGGCCGGCCTCGATCCTGCAACCTTTTCCACGGGCGCCCGATAATCCTGCCGGCATAGCCGCGTCATTTTGCCGGTGGCATAGTTGAACATCAGGATGGAGATCGCATCCGGGTTGATTTCGTCCAGCGCGACTTTATGTCCGTCCGGCGCCGGCGACACATGGCAGCCTCCGCGGATCGGGGACGGCGACAGGACGCGCATTTTGCGCGCGCGGGTGTCGTATTCGGCCAGCAGGCCATAGTGCCCGCGCGGCGCGCCCGCGCGCCTTGGGAACTCGCCCAGGATCGTGCTCCAGGATACGGCAAACGCCAAAATGCGCCGGCCATCCGGATGCCACATGATATGCCCGCCCAGGTTGCCGTGGAATTCCAGGTTGCCGCCTTGCATATCACAGGTGTAATAATCGCGCACCAGCGATCCGGCGCGGGTGACCAGGAACAGGATCACGCGGCGCTGGTCGGGGCTGATTTCAGCGCCCAGCCTGAACATCACGCGCGCGAGCCGGAGCATATTGCCGCGCGGATGGGCGTCCAGCAAGTCGTCCGCCGTGGCCAGACATTTTTTGCCCGTGCCGTCAATCCGGCGCAGGTAGATGCCCATCCGCCCCTGCCGTTGCCGGGGGAAGCCGCCGTCAATTTCAATAAAATGCTCATGCAAGTTGCCGGCATAAGGACACAGCCGGCCCGCAAAATCGCGGGTTTTGCCGGAACGCAGGTCAAACAACGCCAGACGATCACGCCGGGCCTGGTAAATGACCTTGGCGCCGCCGGCGCAGAAATATTGTGATGCTCCGCTATGATAATTGAAATACCGGCTCAGGCCGATTACATTTTCCCGCCCGGACTCGCGATCCAGCAGGCAGAGGGCGGCCGGCGCGCGCAGATTTTTAAACTTCAGATATAGCACCCGCCGGCCGTCCGGATGGCAGGGCGATCCCTTGAAATAGGTGTGTACCCGGTGAAAATTGTCGGCCGGGGTCAGCAATTTCGTATTCATTAAGCCTCCAAGCCGGCGGTCCGACGCCAGCCGGCAAATTCATCCAACTCCAGCATATGGCGCTGCATGGTATCCGCCTTGCGCCGCAATGCCCCCTCCACGCCGGGCCCCAGCATGAACGGGGTTTCTCCGGCCGGCTCGGATGCCATGATCATGGCATCGGAATGGCGGCCAAGCAGATCGGCCAGGGCGCGGCAATTATCCATTTCGTCGCGCATGATGCCGAGCAATTCCGCGCGCCGCTGCCGCAATTCTTCAAGCGAAGTTGATTCCGACCGACGATAATGATCCGTTGCGCGCGCAGGAACGCGGGATGATTCGCGCTCCAGAAATTGGCGCAATCCGTCCAACCGCACCTGGAAGTTAACGCAATTCTGAACATTGCGCAACAGGCATTGCAGGATTTCCAGTCCCGTCATGGCGGCCTGGAAATCGGCGTGCGGGCGGCAGGCATGGGCTTTATGGAAACTGTTGCCGGCCGCGGCATATTCCCGGACAGCTTCCGCAAAATCCTTGTTATACCGGGCCAGATGTTCTTCGTCTTCAACCAGGCGGGTCGTCTGGTCATCCAGCAGGTCAATCCGCGGCGGATTTTTATCAACGCTGAAGATAAACGGCTCGTAATCGGCGCGTTCCGTCGGCGTCAGGCGTTCAGGGAACACCACAAACGGCCGGGTCAGGCGTCTTTGCCCCAGCGACCCCAGGAAAATCACACCCAGGTCCGGACTGATCCGCGCCAGCGCCTTGCCAGCCGCGTGGAGACGCCACCAGGCGGCTACCGCATCTTCCACCGCTTCCGCGCCATAGCGCCTTTCGGCCACCCCGGCGGCCAGCCGCACCTGGGCCATTGGCCCGGCGCCGGGCGCGCGATTGAATGCCGCGATAAAATCCGTGATGACAGATTCCCCCTCCCAATTGTTGCCGTACATGGTCGGCCGCGTGAAAAGGACCGGCTGTTGCACGCCGGCGGCAAAAGCCGCGCTTAACTTATCCAGGATTTCCGCGGGGTTCGGCAAACCCCGCACGGGAAAGAGCGTGGCATCTGTCGGCTGGCCCGCCACTGTCCGCCCCCCGGGAGTGTTGCCGGCACCGTGGATATAATCGCCGCAGCCTTCGGGCAGATGGTTCAGGAAACATGCGCGCTCATGCGCGCCGCCGCCTGTGAACCGTGCGCTCTGGATGTAAAATTCCACGGCATTTGATGTGCCGGCGCGGGCTTCCGCCAGGAACCTGCTCGCCCGGTCCATGATATGGATATTGCGGCAGTGCATCGGGCCGTTGGGCCCGTTGTACAGGCGGCTCCAGCAGAATCCGGCAGCGCTGTCGTTGGTGCGGATGATGACCACATCCAGGACGCCCCGGGCGAGTTCCGCGAGATTTTTAAAACCTTCCCGATACATCTCCAGCACTTCCGGGCGGTCAGTACAGGGCGCGTAACGGGGATTTTTGCATATCAGGGGTTGATCAACCCGTGGTCCCCGCAATTCCGGATGTCGCTGAAAAACCCGTTCGGGCCAGTACATGGGATCGTACAAAAACACCGCGCCTTTCAACCCGGCGTCCTTCAGGATCGCGGCCCGGCGGGCGATTGATTCCCGCGCGCGCGCGGCGTAATCCGCCGGCACCCAATCCTGCAGGAGCGCCGGGGGGAAAATTTTAAACAGGCTGGTATGCACCACCGACCAGTGCAGATACGGGTCCGCAGGATCGTCAATTTCCCACAGCGAGCGTTCAATTTCCGTAAAGGTCAGATGCGTTACGCCGGCCGCGGCGCAGCGTCCGGCCAGGTCGGCATAGCGGTCATATTCATCAACAAACGGGCTGCGTACAATCAATTTTGCGAATGGCGCCTGCATATAATCCTCCTGTTTATGCGTACAGGATACAAATCCGGCGGAAACTTTGCAATGGACAGAAAGCTGGATTTATTGCACTATTCGAAACTATAACAAAGACGATAATCACCATGCACTCGCCTGATGAAAACAACCCAGTGCCGCCAATCAGGGCCATAGCGAACCAACTGTCCGACTTTGCTGAATATCCAGCCATGCCCGCCGCCGTCGAACAGTTCCTGCGCGAACACCTGGATGGAATGGCAATCGAACCCGTATCCGCGACCGAATGGGTTTGCCCCGCCGGCTGGCGGCGCAACGGCAAGCGGTTTGCCGATCCGCTGCTCATCTGCATCGGCGCCGGGCGCGGGATGGCCTGGGTGGGTGGGGACGCCGCGCCCGAAAATGTTTACGCCGGCGATTTGCTGCTCATTCCCCGCAACGTACCCCACGGTATCCAGCCCGTTGGCGGACGCGGCATGCGCCTGATTATCGTGCATGCCTATTGCACCATGCTCGGCGCCGTCGAGCTGATGGATACCCTGGCCTTTGCGGGCATGTTTCGCCGGCAACCGCGCACATCGATGTACCCAACCTTCCATGACCTAGCGCGTGAGTTTGCCCTGCAGCCGCCCGGCTGGCAAGGCAGGATGCGCGCGGGACTGCATGTTATCATGACGGAACTGCTGCGCTGTTTCAGCGCGCGCGTGAAATTGCCGGGCGCCGGACGCTACCGTGTTGAAACCGCGCGCCTGCTGCCGATTTTCGCCTGTATTCAGCGGGAACTGGGCAATCCGGCGCTGGTGGTCAACGACCTGGCGCAACTGGCCGGCGTCAGCACAGTTTATCTGCGCCAGCTATTCCGCGCGGGCATCGGTATCAGCCCGCGTCTTTTTTTGCAAAAGCAGCGCATCCATCATGCCGCGCGCCTGCTGCGGCAAGGCAACCTCCGCCTTAAGGAAATTGCCGCCGCATGCGGGTTTGCCGATGTTTATTATTTTCATCGCGTCTTCCGGCGGCTTACCGGTCAGACTCCGCGGGAATACCGCCGGGTGTTCCTCGCGCAACGCCTGCCGTATCTGCACTAAGCAAAGATTGCCGCCAGCGCCGGCAAGACCGCCGCTCGGCACCCGATATACCGGCGCCCAAATTCAATGCCCGCGCTAAAAATTTAAGCGTCAACGCACTCCGTCCTGCCCGCAGGGCCTGCTGCGCCTGCAACTGCCAATGCAGCCCCTCCAGCCGCGCCTGGATGGAGCGCCCGCGCGCGCGCAATCCCTCCAGGTTTGCGCGCTGCCCCCGGTCGGCCCCGCAAGGATGCCACCCGTTGCGACGCTCGAACAGTCGCAGCTCATCCAGCATCCGCCGGCAAACCGCCAGGCGCCGCCGGTCAACGTCCGTCCATTTCGCGGCCGGCGTCCAATCTGCCGGAACGAACTTTACCCCGCCCTGCCGCGGCGTTTTATCCCGCGTCCAGATATCCACGAACCGCAGCCGGAACAACTCCCGGTTGAAGGCCGTGATGCCTGCCAGCGTTTTTTCCATCTGCAAAATATATTTCAAGCCCAGCGTCCCGGCCGGGCCGAACCGCGCCCGGCAATAATCCTGCAACAGCCGCCGGGAATTCAGTTTCGGATTCCAGGCGCAGGCGGCAAAGCAAAACAAGTTCGGGTAAACCATAGGCGCCAGCCGGCCCACGGCGGCGGCACGCTCGTTCAAGTTGTCCGGGCAAAGCACGATCAGCGTTCCGATATCGTCCACACCCAGGCCGGCGTACTGCCGGACATCGCGGGCGATGATCCCGGGCAACGGCGCCGCCAGGTGGGTATGCATCCACAAATCGGTGTAATATTCCAGCACATACAGGTTGTTGCTGACGCGCCGGCGCCATTGGCGCAGATAGCGTTCGGCCTGGATATCGGCTTTCGGACGGCCCGGCACACCGATGGCGCGGCGGTAATCGCGTCCCCAATACGCGAATTCCACGGAACAATCCGACAGCGCCAACCGGCCGCGCGGCGCCAGCATGGAATTATTCAGGGCGGCATTGTATGCAAGAAAATCAACGACCAGGCCGGGAAACCGCCGGCGGCAGGCGCGGGCAAGTTCGTTGATGCAGCCGGAAAACGATCCCATGAATCCCGCCCGCCGGCAAGCCGGGCATTCGCATTTAAAAGCATTGTCGTTGGCCCAGACCGATATCCGGCGCACCAGCGGCTCGGCTGCCAGGAAGTTCAGCATGGCGCCCTGGAGGGCGCGGCGGAACGATGGCGACGAAAAACAGTATTGACCGCGCTCCATCCGGCGGCCGCCGGACAGTGCAAACCAGTCCGGATGGGTCCGGAACTTTTCGCGGGGCACGAAGGCGGAGAGGCAATGTCCGCTCAAATTCAGCGCCAGGCCGCGCCGGGCGAGTTCCGGCGCCAGCGCCCGCCGGTATTTGTTCCAGGCGGAAAAACTGACGGTCAAGTCGCTCACGCGGTTCTTGGACGCCCAGTCCGCCAGTTGCCGCATCCATTTGATCGAAAACCGGCCGCCTTCGGGATAAACATTGCGATGCCGGAAGCCGGCGTTTTCCCGCCACGGCCGCGCCGGCGCCACGCGCAGTTCCGCCAGACGCGGCACGATGTCTTCTCCCGGATGCGGCCACCAGCACTGGGCATAACGCTCCA
Source organism: uncultured Verrucomicrobiota bacterium (assembly GCA_964463985.1). GTDB lineage: Bacteria > Verrucomicrobiota > Kiritimatiellia > JAAZAB01 > JAAZAB01 > JAXGPF01. Next base: position 1,590 of record CAYXEK010000044.1, on the reverse strand, counting down.
GGAAAGCATACACGCCAAACAGGAGGCTGCGGGGATTATTGCCAGTGATGCGGAGCACGCCGGCCGCCGCGCGGATTTCGAAGCCATCGTCCGCGTCAGCGCCCGCCGCAAGGATCACCAGCGTTTCAGCGCGCGGCGGGCGGGCAGGCGCTTTCACGCCCGCGATTAACCGCAGGTAGCGCAGCAATTCGCGCCGGGCGAAGCGCTGCACCGGATCGGCGGGATGGGAGCAGTGCACCGCGCAAACCGGCGCCCCGACCGCAATCATGGCGATGGAGTGCATTTCAGCGAATGGTAATCATGGTGATGGGGCGCAGATAAAATTCATAACAGCCGATATCCACCACGCCGCCGGCCGGCAGGATGCGGGGCAGTCCGTCCAAATCCGCCGCGCCGGCCATCCAGCCGCGGTTCGTGCCGGTATTCACGCAGGGTGAATGCTGGAGCAGCCGGTAATTGGCGGAGGCGGCATCAACAAACAGCGGAACATCGCCGAAATTCCCGCCGCCGCGGTTGGCGGGCGGGAGCGCGTAAGGGGTGATGCCATTCGCGCCCCAGCCCAAGCAACTGTTGGTGATAGTATAGCCGGTGCCGGCAGTGCTCCGGAAATGCCAGTTGGTGCCCCCCCACCCGGCGCCGTTGTCCCACGCGATGACATTGTCAAAAACGCTGGTGCCCTCGGTGGTGACATAAATCCAAAAACCACCGCCGCCGCCATTGCCGGCAGCCGTCGCGGCGGCGTAATTGCTGACGATGGTGCAATTCTGGACGTCGCCGATGGCGGAGTACGCCAGGATGCCGCCGCCGCTCTGGTATGAATAATTATCGTTCAAGAGGCAATTGCGGATGGTCGAATTGTAACCGCCGGCGGCGATTGAGGCGATGGCGTAGATGCCGCCGCCCCCGCCGATTTCACTTGACCCGCCGGTCACGCTGTTGCCGAATATATTGCATCGGTCAATATACACCTGCGAATAGCGCAGGTAGATGCCGCCGCCCAGCGAGTTGGCGATGTTGGAATAAACGAGGCAATCCAGAATGGCCGGCCCGCCTTCTGCGACATTATAAACGCCCACGCCGCCGCCGGTGCTGGAGGTGTTATAGGCGATCACACAGTTGCTGACGATGCCGCTGTTAGTGATCAAGATGCCGCCGCCGACACCGCCCGCCGGCATGGTGGTGTTGCCGATTACCCGGCAATTGACCACCAGGCCGGTCCGGCAGTAAATCCCGCCGCCATACTGGTTGCTGGACATGTTGCCGCTGACGATGCAATTGGACAGCGTGCCCTGCCCCAGGAACACGCCGCCGCCGATCTGGCCGGCGCCGCCGATCACCCCGTTGGTGATGGTAAGTCCGGCGACCATCGCCTGCAGGTGATCCACCAGGAAGATGCGGTGGTTGCCCGGACCGGTGCGCTGCACAATCGTCGCTTCCGGGGCGTTCAATCCCTGCAGAGTAATAGCTTTATCCACCGTAATCTGGGAAGTCGTCAGGTAAAGTCCATTCGAAACAAGCACGGTATCCAAGTCGGAGGCATAGCCGACCGCCGTGGCGATATTGCTGGCGGCATTGGCCCAACTGTCATAC
>CAYXEK010000043.1:0-28725 GCA_964463985.1 uncultured Verrucomicrobiota bacterium | reverse complement strand
TCCCGGCACCGGCCGGGGACTCGGCATGGGCGGCGGCATGGGATCCGGCATGGGCGGCGGCATGGGATCCGGCATGGGCAGTGGAACCGGCCGCGGGCGCATGGGCGGATTCGGTCTCGGCGCCGGCGGTAATTGCGTTTGCCCGAAGTGCGGCAAAGTCGTTTCGCACCAGCGCGGCGCGCCTTGCACGCAACTGCAGTGTCCGGCCTGCGGGACGACGATGACCCGCGCGCAATGACCCCAACCCTGAACGGCGTGTTGTTGCATGTTTGATCAGGCAACACGCCGTTTTTAATTTTCAACATAGAAAGCCAAAATGATTTTAGCGATTGCCAGCGGTAAAGGCGGGACCGGCAAGACAACTTTTGCAGTCAATCTAGCTTATGCGCTTGCCCAGCGGGGAGACCGGGTAAGGCTTTTGGATTGCGATGTCGAGGAGCCCAACGACCACTTGTTTGTACGGCCGGAATTCACCGCCCGGCATCCGGTAATGGCGCCGAAACCGGTCTGGGATTCATCCAAATGCGACGCCTGCGGCAAATGCGCCGCCGCCTGCAATTATAATGCGATTGCAGTGGTCAAAGACAAGGTCCTTATTTTCAACGAACTCTGCCATTCCTGCGGGGTGTGCTCATTTGTCTGTCCCCGCGGCGCCTTGTCGGAGCGGGATGCTGAAATCGGCGAAGTGGAATCGGCGTTGGACCGCCAGCCGTTTGGTTTTGCGCATGGAAAGTTGAAAATCGGCGAGGCGTTGGCGCCCAACGTTGTCCGTGCTGTTAAAAAAATGATTGATCCGGACGCGGTCAATATCCTGGACGCCGCGCCGGGCACGGCCTGCCCGGTGGTGGCGGCCGTCGGCGGCGCCGATTGCGTTTTGCTGGTGACCGAACCCACTCCTTTCGGTTTGAACGACTTGAAACTGGCGGTGGGACTGACCTTGAAACTGGGCGTGCCGACCGGCATTGTCGTCAATCGTTCGAACGGCGAGGATGCAATCATTGCCGATTATGCCCGGCGGGTCGGACTGCCGATCGCGGGGCGCATTCCATTCAAGCGGGCATACGCCGAAACTTATTCCGGCGGCGGCATCCTGGTTGAATCCTTCCCGGAATTGCGCGCGAATCTGTTGCAGATTTTTGATCGCCTGGCCGCAGCCAAACCGCCGGTGCCGGCGGAAGAGCCGTTCGAAGTCTTGCAGGGAATCCCGCCGCCGTTGGCCGTGGGCAACTCGGATGATTACCGGGAGATTACCGTCATCAGCGGCAAGGGCGGCACGGGCAAAACCACCGTGGTTGCTTCCCTGGCGCAGATGGCGCAGGATAAAATTCTGGCCGACAACGATGTGGATGCCGCCGATTTGCATCTGTTGCTGACCCCGGTGGTGCGCGAACAGCACGATTTTGTCGGCGGCGCCAAGGCGGAGGTTATCTCCGACAAGTGCATCGGCTGCGGCAAATGCGCGCAGGCTTGCCATTTTGATGCAATCTTTTTCGACGGTCCGGCCAATGAAATTGTCGGCTTGACTTACCGCATTGATCCTCTGGCTTGCGAAGGGTGCGGACTGTGCCCCATGGTTTGTCCGGTGGGAGCTATCCGCAAAACGCCGAATGTCACGGGGCAATGGTATATTTCCAGCACGGATTTCGGCCCCATGGTGCATGCCCGCCTGGGCATAGCCGAGGAAAATTCCGGCCGGCTGGTGGCGCAGGTGCGCCGGCGCGCCGCGCAACTGGCCGGCGAATTGAAGCAAAGCCTGATCCTGGGCGACGGGCCCCCGGGCACGGGCTGTCCGGTCATCGCCTCGGTTTCCGGCGCCGACCTGGTGTTAATCGTCACCGAGCCGACGGTTTCCGGCGTGCACGATATGGAGCGGGTGCTGAAACTGACGCGGCATTTCCGTGTGCCGGCGGCGGTGGTGATCAACAAGGCGGACTTGAACGCGGAACAGGCCGGCCGCATCGAAAAAATTGCCGGGGAACACCGCGCGCGGGTGATCGGCCGCATCCCGTTCGACCGCGCGGTCAACGACGCTTTGATGGCCGGCAAAACCGTCATTGCCCACGGTCCCAGCCAGGCCGCCGACGCCTTGCACGGCGTGTGGCGGCAATTGCAGGTTGAATTGGCGGCGTTAAGGGGCGGCTGAGAAGCGGCGAGCGGTCGGGTGCGTTCATGGCGAAACGCGCCCGGAAGCCGGACCAGGCGGAGATTTGCAAAATATGACTCAAAGCATGGACCTGAATCCGTGATGAGGCCCGGATGCCGCAGATGCGCGGCGCGAAGGATGACGCTGTATTCATATACCGCGAATCCTTCGCAACAAAGCAGATGCGACATCCCGGCCTCACCCGGAGGGCGCTCTTTTCTTCAATCTAACTGGTTGAACTTTTGGCGACTATTTAATAAATCGTAAATGGTTGCTTTACAAATCATTATGTAATAATAATAAAATCCCGTCAAGGATTCATGATGGAGCAAGATGACCCATATTTCGGACGGATGAACGATCCGGTGGCTTCCGCGTCGCTCACCGGGCCTTGCGGCGACACGATGGAATTTCACCTGGTTATCCGCAATGAAATCATTGAAGATGTGAAATATTACACGGCGGGATGCGGCAATACGCGGAATTGCGGCCGCGCCGTCGCCCGCCGGGCGCAGGGGCGGAAAATCACGGATGCCCTTTCGATCAGCGCCGGGGAGATTATCCGTTCGGGCGAATGCGAGCCGGATGAGGGGCGGCATTGCGCGATCCTGGCTGTCAGCGCGCTGTACCGGGCGATTGCGGATTACCTGCTGGCGCCGTGAAATGATCGTCACGATTCCAAAGTCCTGGCGGGAGACAAATTTAACATCCCCCCCGCCGCGGATTCGGGGAAAGGAAGCGGAAAATGCTGCGGCAAATGTTGAAAAGCAAGATTCATCGGGCGGTTATCACTGATGTCGAACTGAATTACGAGGGCAGCATCGCCTGCGGGCCGGAATTGCTGCGCGCGGCCGATATCCTGCCCGGGGAAAAAGTGCTGGTGGTCAATTTGAACAACGGCGCGCGGTTTGAAACATACGCCATTGCCGGCGCGGAGCAGCGCATCGGCCTGCGCGGTGCCGCCGCCCGCCTGGGGCAGCCGGGCGACCGGGTGATCATAATGGCTTTTGGTTTGATGGACGATGCCGAATCCGCCGCGCGCCGGCCGGCCGTGGTGCTGGTTGACGGCGACAACCATCCGGTAAAACAGCGCAACAAGAGGTGATCAAGCATGCCGACGTACGAATATGAATGTGAACATTGCGGGCATCATTTTGAGAAGTTCCAAAGCATGTCGGAGGCTCCCGTCAAAAAATGCCCCGAATGCGGCAAGCCGGTCCGGCGGCTGATCGGCCGCGGCGCGGGCATTATTTTCAAGGGCGGCGGATTTTACGCGACGGATTACGGCAGCGGCGGAAGCTGCCCCTTGACCTCAACCGGACGGACTTGCTGCGGACGCTCGTCCCGTTGCAGCGCGCCGGGTTCGAATTGACGGGGCAATGTGTCGTTGCTTCAGGGTGCAGCGGAGGATTTGACAGTTGAGCAAGGAATGAATAAAAAATACAAATATATTTTCGGACCGGTGCCCTCGCGCCGGCTGGGCCGTTCGCTGGGCGTGGACCTGGTGCCCTACAAGCATTGTTCCTACGATTGCATTTACTGCCAACTGGGACGCACCACCCACAAGACGATCGAGCGCCGGACCTTTGCGCCGGCGCGCGCGATTTTAGCGGAATTGCGCCGCAAGCTGGAGGAATGCCGTCCGGATTACATCACGCTTTCCGGGTCCGGCGAACCGACGCTTTACCGGTCGCTGGGCCGTTTGATCAGCGGCATCAAGCAGATCACCAAAATTCCCGTGGCGGTTTTGACCAACGGTTCTTTGCTGTGGCAACCCGACGTGCGGGAGGACCTGCTGTCGGCCGATTTGGTGGTGCCGTCGCTGGATGCCGGCGATGACGCCGCTTTCCAGAATGTCAACCGCCCGCATCCGGATATTGCTTTTGACCGGATGGCGGAGGGGCTGATTCAATTCCGGGAGGTTTACCACGGGGCGCTCTGGCTGGAAGTTTTCATTCTGGGCGGCATGACGGCCATTGATTCCGAAGCCGCCAAGATCGCCGGCATCGCGCGGCGCATCCGGGCCGACCGCATTCAACTCAATACCGTGACCCGGCCGCCGGCCGAAGAATTCGCCTTCCCGGTGCCGCCCGAGCGCATGCGCAGCCTGCGCCGGCTGTTCGGACGCCGCGCGTCGGTGATCGCCGATTACCGCGCGCCGGCCGGCCAGACCGCGCCGGCGGTAAATGACGATGCCGTTTACGAACTGCTGGCCCGCCGGCCGTGCACCCTGACGGATATCGCCGGGGGATTGGGTCTGCATCCGACCCAGGCCGGTAAAATCCTGGAACACCTGTTGACCGCCCGGCGGATCGTCGGCCGGCGGGTTGGCAGCAAAACCTATTACCATCCCCGGGGGAAATGATGAATACTCCGCAGCAATGGCGGGCCAGCCGCCTGGAACGGATCCACCAATGGCAGGCTGCGAATCGGTTTGGCGGTTTCATTGATGAAGACGCCATCCATGGCGTCTTGGCGTCGCGCGCCAAGCCCGCGCCGGAAGCGGCGCTGGCGGTGGTGGAGAAGGCCCGGCGGAACGCCGTGACCGGAACGCTGCTGGATCCGGAAGATGTCGCCACCCTGGTCAACGCCAACGACCAGGAGGTCTGGTCGGCGGTTTTCGAAGCCGCGAATTGGATCAAGCAGACGGTTTACGGCAACCGCATCGTGCTGTTCGCTCCGCTTTACGTTTCCAGCCTGTGCGTGAACGATTGCTTGTATTGCGGGTTCCGCGAAAGCAACCCCCAGGTTGCCAAGCGGGCCTTGTCCAGCGGGGAATTGCGCCGCGAATTGGAAGCGCTGTTGCAGGCAGGCCACAAGCGTCTGATCATGGTTTATGGAGAACATCCGGAAAGCGATCATGAATACATCTGCCGCACGGTGCGCGAGGCTTACGCCGTGCGCGTCGGCCCCGGCGACATCCGCCGCGTGAACATCAATGCCGCGCCTTTGTTCGAAGATGAATACCGGGCGGTGAAATCCGAGGGTATCGGCACTTACCAGGTTTTCCAGGAAACATACCACCGCCCGACTTACGCCAAATTGCATCCCTGCCATTCGCTCAAGGGCAATTACGACTGGCGTCTCTTCGCGTTGCACCGGGCGCAGGCTGCGGGGATTGACGATGTGGCCCTGGGGGTGTTGTTCGGCTTGTACGACTGGCGTTTCGAATTGCTGGGGCTGCTGGCTCACGCGCGCGCCCTGGAGCGGGAATTCGGCGTCGGCCCGCACACCATTTCCTACCCGCGCATCGAGCCGGCAGTCGGCACGCCGTTCACAACCAACTCCCCCTGGCAGGTCAGCGACGAGGATTTCCGGAAAATCGTCGCGGTCATCCGGCTGATGTGTCCGTATACCGGTTCCATCCTGACGGCGCGGGAGCGGCCGGCCTTGCGGCGCGAAGTCATGCGCCTCGGCGGCGTTTCGCAGATGGATGCCGGCTCGCGCATCGGCGTCGGCGGATATGCCCGCATGGCGCAGGAACACCTGCCGGATCAGCAGCAATTCATCCTGGGCGACACGCGCAGCCTGGACGATTTCATCGGGGATCTGTGCCGGGACGGCTTCCTGCCTTCTTTCTGCACGGCCGGCTACCGGGAAGGGCGCACCGGCGCCAATTTCATGCCGCTGGCCAAGCATGCCACGGTGAAAAATTTCTGCATTGCCAATGGCGTATTGACTTTTCAGGAGTATTTGCTTGACTACGCTTCCGCGGAAGTGCGCCGGCTGGGCGAGGAACGCGTGATTCCGGCCTACCTGGCCTGGCTGGACCAGCGCCTGCCGGAAATGGCCGGCAAGGTGCGCGCGAATTTGCAGCGCATGCGGGAAGCGCAGCAGCGGGATTTGCGGTTTTAAAAGGAGGAATGCAGAATGGAAACATTACCGGAAAAAGTGCGGCAGGCCTGGGCGGATCGCGAAGGACCAGCCATTTTGACGACTATGGACGCTGACGGCACGCCCAACGCGATTTACGCCAGCGCGGTCGGCATGTTCGGCGACGGGCGCATCGTGGTGGCGGATAATTACTTCGACAAAACCCGGCGCAACATTCAGCGCGGCAGCCGGGCTTCCATCCTTTTCATGACCAAACAACGCAAGGCGTACCAGGTTAAAGGCGTCCTGGAATACCATACTTCCGGGCCGGTGTTTGACGACATGAAAAAATGGAATCCGCCGAAACATCCCGGGCGTGCCGCCGCCGCGCTGGCGGCGGAGGCGGTTTATTCCGGGGCGGAAAGGATTGCCTGATGCCCGGCGTCCGCCGGAGCCGAAGCGGTGATGGAAGGATGATTAATAATCCGGTCATACGCTGGGTGCGCCGGGAATGCCGGCATGCTTACCACGCCCTGCATCCGGAGTCGCGCCGCAAGTCTTCCGCTTGGCTGAATCAGTCCGGACCTGAATTCATGCGTCAAATCGGCGTGCGTTCCGGCGACGCGGTTTTGGATTTCGGCTGCGGACCGGGCTTTTTCTGCCTGCCGGCCGCCCGGGTGGTTGCGGCCGGCGGCAGCGTATGTGCGGTGGACAAGGATCCGCGCGCCTTGCGCAAGGTGCGCCGCCTGGCCGCCGCGCAGGGACTGGACAACCTGCGCACCGCGGCCGGCCTGGCCGAAGCCGCGGACCTTTTGGCCGGACGTCTGTGCAACTTCATCCTGTTTTACGATATGCTGCATTTTCTGGACGCTGCCGAGCGGCGCGACCTGTATGCGCGGGCGCGCGGCATGCTGGCGGAACGTGGCCGGGTGTCGGCGCATCTCAAGCATGTCATCGGCGATGATCCCGGGCAGTTTTTTGCGGGCATGACCGCCGAGGATGCGGCGCGGGAAATTGAAATGGCGGGGTTCCGCCTTGATCAAAAAATCCCAGCCAGGATCTGGCATTCCTACGATGCCGGGGAAAGCCTGGTGTGGAATTTCATCAAACGGGATTGAAAAGGATATGAATGTGGCCGTGCTGGGCGCCAGCCATAAACCGGAACGATACAGCAACATGGCCGTCAGGCTGCTGCGGGAAAAAGGACACGCGGTCTTCCCGGTCAATCCCGCCCTGGCGGAAATCGAGGGGATACGGGTCTATCCCGGCCTGGGCGAGATCAGCGTTCCCCTGGATACCGTGACGATGTATTTGGGCGCGGAACGTTCGCGGCCGCTGGCCGGCGCCATCCTGGCGGCCCGGCCGCGGCGCGTGATTTTCAACCCGGGCGCGGAAAACGCCGCGTTGGCGGATAAGTTGAGGGAGGCGGGGATCGAAGTCGTGCATGCCTGCACCCTGGTGCTTTTAAAAACGGGCGGTTTTTGATTTCCATGCAAACCACCTTGCCATGTATTCCCTGTTTCGTGCGGCAGATTCACGAGGCCATGGAACTCTGCGGCGTGGATGAGGCGCGGGGCGCGGACATCATGCGCGGACTGCTGCGCGAACTGGCGGACAGCGATTGGAATGTCGCGCCCGTGGCGCTGGCCCAGCGTTTGCACCGCCGGATCAGGGAAATGGTCCGGCATCCCGACCCGTATTTGCCGGTGAAACGCCGCATGAACCGCCTGGCGTTGGAATTGTTGCCGGATTTGCGGCGGCAGGCGGCGGATCAGCCCGATCCCGCCGAAGCGGCCGCGCGGGTCGCCATTGCCGGCAATCTGCTCGATTCGGGCGCTAAAACTTCGCTGACCGAGCCGGAAGTGCGCGCGGCCATGGACCGGGTATTCCATGACCGCCTGCGCGGCCGCATCCAGCCGCTGCTGCGCGCCGCCGGGCTGGCGCGCCAGATTCTTTACCTGGCCGACAATGCCGGGGAAATCGTTTTGGACCGCCTGTTGATCGAATTGCTTCCGGCGGAAAAAATGTTTCTGGCCGTGCGCGGCGGGCCGATCATCAACGACGCGCTGCGGGCGGATGCCGAGATCGCCGGGCTGCCTGAAATTGTGCCGGTCATTGACAACGGGTCCGATGTGCCCGGGACGATCTTGTCGGATTGCTCCGGGGAATTCCGTGAGATTTTTGCGGCCAGCGACTTGATCATCGCCAAGGGGCAGGGCAATTTTGAAAGTCTGAATGAAACCACGAAACACGTGTTTTTCCTGCTGCGGGTCAAGTGCCCGCTGATCGGCGGGCACGTGGACGCGGATGTGGGCGATATGGTGATACATGAGCAGAACGGAAATTGATTTCGATCAGATGGCGGATTCGTACGACAACTGGTACGCCACGGCGGCCGGGCGCCGCCATGATGCCGCCCAGAAGCAGTTGATCGGCCGCCTGCTGCCGGATGCCGGCGCCGGACGGCAATTGCTGGAAGTCGGATGCGGGACCGGGCATTGGAGCGTGTATTTCGCCGGACTGGGGTTCCGCGTGACCGGCATGGACATATCGCCGAAAATGGTCAAGGCGGCGCGGGCCCGCCGCGCGCCCAATTGCCGGTTCAGCGTGGGGGACACCACGCGCCTGCCATACAAGGATGGCCGGTTCAATGTTGCCTGCGCGATTACGGTCATGGAATTCGTGCCGGATGTGCAGAAAGCCTGCGAGGAAGTTTTGCGGTGCCTGAAGCCCGGCGGCTGCATGGTAATAGGCACATTGAACCGTTTGGCGGCAATCAACCGCCAGCGGGTGGCTGCCGGGGCCGAGCCGTTTGCGTCGGCGCACATGTTCACCCTGGACGAACTCCAGCAATTTCTGGGACAGTTCGGCAATGTTACCATCGGTATTTCCATGGAAAACAGCGGCCGGCGCGGCGCGGCGCGGCGCGATGAAGCTTCCGCGGCCGGGGCCCTGATCGCGGCGCGGGTGGTGAAATTATGAAAATCCAGGTTGAAATCAGTTTGTACCCGCTGCGCATCAGGCATTTGAGCGGCGTGCTGAAAAAATTTACCGATGTGCTGGCCGCGGAAGGTCTGGCGCCGAAAATCGGCGGGATGAGCACGCTGTTGCAGGGAGAATCGTCCGCGGTGTTTGCCGCGGTGGCGCGGGCTTTTGAAATTTGCGGGGCATCGAATTCATTGATGCTGTTGTTAAAAGCCGGAAACGACTGTCCGGATGGTTCGGCGACAGGAGAGTGCGCATTAAATGAAAAATAAACAGTACCGCGTAGCCATTCAACCCCAGGGCAGACATGTTTTTGTCCTGCCGGGAACCACCCTGCTGGAAGCGGTCGCCGGCAGCGGCGTGGTGCTGGACACGCCTTGCGGCGGCGCCGGCACCTGCGGCAAATGCCGCGTGCGGGTGGCCGCCGGCATTGCGGCGCCGACGGGCGCGGATATCGCGGCGTTCACCCCCGGAGAACTGGCGGAAGGCTGGCGGCTGGCCTGCCAGTTGCGCGTGCAAAGCGATCTGACCGTGGATATTCCCAGCTCTTCGATGTTTGCCGATCAGCACCAGATACTCGCGACCGCCGCCGCCGGCGGCAAAATTGAAGTGGCGCCGGCCATACGCAAGCGGTACCTGGAATTGGACGAGCCCTCAATGGAAGATTCAACCCCCGATCTGCTCCGCCTGGAAAAAGCCGCCGGATCATTCAAAACCGACATGCGCGTGCTGCGCCAGCTGCCGGCGCGTTTGCGCGGGTGCGGATTCAAAGGCACGGCGGTGCTGGCGGATAATTTTCTGATTGATTTCGAGCCGGGCAATACCGCGGCGCAGGCATACGGCGCGGCCTTTGATCTGGGGACAACCACGCTGGTCGGCGCCCTGCTGGATTTGAATACCGGCAAGCAACTCGCCGTGGTTTCGCGCATGAATCCGCAAATCCGTTTCGGCGACGACGTGCTGTCCCGCATCCGCCACGCTTCCGCCTGCCCGGAATGCCTGGGGGATGTCCATGGCGCGGTCACCCATGAGATGTCCACCATGCTGGAAGCGCTTTGCCGCGAGGCCGGCGTGGAACGCCGGCATGTGTACGAGATCGCCGTCGCCGGCAATACCGCCATGCAGCAGATGCTCTGCGGCATTGATTCCCGCGCCCTGGGCGAGGTGCCGTTTGTGCCGTCGCATGCCCGCGGGCTGCTTTTCCCGGCCCGCGACATCGGGTTTTCCATCGCGCCCTGCGGCATGGTCTATGTCTTTCCCGTCATCGGCGGATTCGTCGGCGGCGATACCACCGCCGGCATCCTGGTGACCCGTCTCCTGGAGCGGGAAGGGCCGGTGCTGATGGTGGACATCGGCACCAACGGCGAAATTGTCCTGGCCCACGAGGGCCGGATGTGGTGCGCCTCCGCCGCCGCCGGGCCGGCTTTTGAAGGCGCGCGCATCGCCTGCGGAATGCGGGCCGCGCGCGGCGCGATCGAAAAAGTGGTATTCCAGGACGATGTCCAACTGGGGGTCATCGGCCAGGCGCCGCCCAGCGGCATCTGCGGCAGCGGGTTGATTGATTTGATCGCCGAGTTGCTGAATGCGGGCATCATTACCCCGGAGGGCCATATCTGTCCGCCGGCGGAATTGCCCGCCGGTCTGCCGAAAAACCTGGCCCGGCGCGTGCGCATCAACGGCGGCGGCATGGCGGAATTCCTGGTGGCGGCGCGCGCCCGGAGCCAGGCCGAGGAGCCGGTCGTGCTGACGCAGCGCGATGTCCGCGAAGTGCAGCTCGGCGCCGGCGCCATCCGCGCCGGCATCGCCATTCTGCTGAAACACGCCGGCATTGAAGTGGAACGCCTGAATGCGGTTTTGCTGGCGGGCGGTTTCGGCAATTTCATCCGGCGCAACCATGCCCAGCGCATCGGCCTGCTGCCTCAGGGCATTGCGCATGAAAAAATCATTTATGTCGGCAATGCCTCGCTCAGCGGAGCGCAGTGGGCGCTTTTGAGCGTCGCGGAACGCAAACGCGCCGAGACGCTGGCCCGCCAGGCGCAGCATATTGACTTGTCGCGCGACCCGGAATTTCAGATGGTGTTCGCCGAATCCATGATTTTTCCGGAAAAATGACATCCCTGAGCACAACTTCCATTTCGGTTGACGCCGTCAATGGCGCCACTTTGAAGGAACGGGCGCAGATGGTGCTGGCCACCCTGGGGCGTACGCCGGCGGAAATCAACCGCGCTTTCCGGCGGCTGGCGAAACTCCACCACCCCGATGTCCGGGGCGGAGATACCGTCAAATTCAAGCTGATCAACGAGGCCTGCGAGTTGCTGCTGGAAGGGCGGATATCCAAAAACCCGCTGTTGGCCGACGCGGAATTGATCCTGCGGATGACCGGGCGCCGCGCCGCGCCGTTGCTGGATTACCAGCAGATATGGGAGGCGTATCAACGCTGGCATCATCAACGATTTCATGATGGCGACTGGTTTTACCCCTGTGAAACGGATGCCTGCCGGCGCGCGCGGAGAACTCCCGCCAGGCCAAAAAGGAACCACGCGGTGTGACAGCCGGCCGGGTTGTGCCGGCGCCGTCAATCCGCCATGGCGGATTTGGAGGAACAGCTTGAAACCAGCGACATGATGCTGGCTTTTCATCGGGGATCGTGGTATACATGCAATTGGAGGACGGTGTTAACAGGATTGGCTGGCGGCTGACCAGCCGGGAAGGACGAACATGAGCATCAGACCGGAAGTATGGCCGTTTTTGGTGGCCGTTTCATTGTTGTATGGCACGCTGGCGCTGATCCTGGCGCGGCCTGCCCGCCGCCGCACGAAGGTGTGGATCGTCGCCGGCATACTGGAATTCATCAGCCTGGCGTATTTCCTGTATTTTTTCCGCGATCCGGAACGCGTGCCGCCGGGTCGGGATGATATTGCGGTCGCCGGCGCCGACGGCACCATTGCCGCCATCACCAATATCTACGAGGGCAACTACCTCAAAACCAATTGCGTACGCATCAGCATTTTTCTCAGCTTGTTTGATGTGCATGTCAACCGCGCCCCGATAGCCGGCCAGTCCAGTTTCCTCGGGTATTTCCCCGGGCGGCATCTGTTCACCTTCCAGGAGAAATCCTCGGATGTCAACCAGCACAATAAAATCCTGATCGAAGGGCGGCATACCCGCTGCCTGGTTACCCAGATCGTCGGCCCGGTCTGCCGGCGGGTGGTTTATTGGCCCGACCACGATCGAGCCGTGCCCCTGCGGCAGGGCGATCGTTTAGGCATGATGAAATTCGGCTCGCGCCTGGACATGTATTTTCCGCGGGATGAAGTGGAAGTGGCGGTGTCGCTCGGCGACAAGGTCCGCGCCGGCGAGACGCTGGTGGCGCGCATTACCGCCGCGGCGGGCAATCCCTGAAAGGCCGACAGGGTAGCGTTTGAGTCACTTCGAAAAAGACAGCTTTTGAAAGCAGTATTCAGTATTCAGGAGAAAGTAGTCGGCGTTACAATGCGTTGACTTTATGTTGGTTACGTTTATTCTGAATTCTGACTCCTGCATGCTGAATTCTTTCAAAACGTGAGTTTTGAAATTTGCTCATTTATGATTAAAATTACCGGCATTGCTGAAAACACTGCGGCGCGGGCGAATGTGCTGGGCGAACACGGATTGTCGTTCTGGATTGAGACCCCGGCCGGCCGGGTGCTGTTTGATGCCGGGCCGGCGTTTTCGTTCCGCCACAATGTCGGCGCGCTGGGCATTCCGCTGGAACGGGCGGATGCCATCGCGCTGAGCCACGGCCATTCGGACCATACCGGCGGCCTGGCCTGGGCGTTGGCCGCCGCGCCTGCGGCGCGCGTGTTCCTGCATCCCGCCGCGCTGCTGCCGCGGTTCAGCCGCCATGGCGGCCGGCCGCGGGCCATCGGCATGCCGGAAGATGCCCGCGCCGCTTTGCAGAGCAGCTCCGGCCGCATGGAGCAAACCGTGCAACCTGCGGAAATCCTGCCCGGGGTGCATCTGACCGGAATCGTTCCGCGTAAAAGCGCGTTGGAAGATACCGGCGGACCTTTTTTCCTGGATGCCGCCGGCGCGCAGCCTGATCTGATTGAAGACGACCAGTCTTTGTGGATGGAAACACCGGAAGGGTTGATTGTGGTGCTGGGCTGCGCCCATGCCGGGGTGATCAACATTCTGCAATATATACGGAGCCTGGCGGGGGAACGTCCGCTGCGGGCCTTGTTGGGCGGGATGCACCTGGGCGCGGCCTCGCCGGAACGCCTGGCTTGGACCATTGCAGAGTTGCGGAAACTGGAGCCGCGGCAGCTTCTGCCCATGCATTGCACGGGCATTCCAGCAATTGCCGCTTTATGGAATGCTTTTCCGGGACGATGCGCCGCGGCGGGCGCCGGCGCGTCGTTTGAGTTTGAATGAACAGCGCCGGCAGGCTGATGCCGCGCGGCCCGATAATGTCAGAGCAGGATGGCAAAGATGAATAAATCAGAATGTAAAACTTGCGCTTCCGGCAAAACTTGCGCGGGGAGTCCGCGTCCGCAATCGCATGAGCAAACCCTGGACGAATTTCTGGAAAACGACATGCTGCGCGCCCGCCTGGGCCGGATTGCCCATAAAATTATAGTCATGTCGGGCAAGGGCGGCGTCGGGAAAAGCACTGTCGCCGTCAACCTGGCCGTGTCGCTGGGGCTGGCCGGCCGGCGGGTCGGCCTTCTGGATGTTGATATTCACGGTCCCAGCATTCCGCAGATGCTGCACCTCGACGGCGCCCGGGTGCAGTCGGACGGCGATGGGCTGCAGCCGGTGATGCATGCCGGGTTGAAAGTGATGTCCATCGGGTTCCTTCTGAACAACCGGGATGACGCGGTGATCTGGCGCGGCCCGCTGAAGATGAGCGTCATCAAGCAATTCCTCAAGGATGTGGTCTGGGGCGACCTGGATTATCTGATCATTGATTCGCCGCCGGGCACCGGCGACGAGCCGCTTTCCGTGGCGCAACTGGCCGCGCCGGTGACCGGCGCGGTGATTGTCACCACGCCCCAGAGCGTGGCGACGGCCGATGTGCGTAAATCCATCAATTTCTGCCGGCAATTGAAGATGCCGGTGCTGGGAGTGGTGGAAAACATGAGCGGGTTTGTCTGCCCGAAATGCGGCGAAATTTCCTATATTTTCAACACCGGCGGCGGCGAAGAAATGGCCGCTTCCATGCAGGTGCCATTCCTGGGGCGCATTCCCCTTGACGCCAACGTCGGGCTGGCATGCGATGCCGGCGCGCCGTTCGTTTATCATTACAGCCGCACGGAAACCGCCAGGAGTTTCGAGCGGATCATTGCGCCGATTCTGGAGTTGTCCGCGGAAGCGGCCGGCCCGCAATCGTCCGCGCCATCACAACCCCAGGAGCAAAAAACATGAAAATCGCCATCCCCACGGCCCGCGGACAACTCTGCCTGCATTTCGGCCATTGCGAGCAATTCACGCTGTTCGAAGTTGATCCCCAAAACAAAAAAATTGTCGGCCAGGAACAGTTGACGCCCCCCCCGCACGAGCCGGGCGTGCTCCCCCAATGGCTTCACGAGCAGGGCGCCGGCCTGATCATTGCCGGCGGCATGGGCCAGCGCGCCCAGCAGCTTTTCGCGGCCAACGGCATCAAGGTGATCGTCGGCGCTGACGCGGAAACGCCGGCCGCATTGGTGGAGGCTTACCTGGCCGGCACGCTTTCCAGCGGCGCGAATGTCTGCGATCATTGAAACCGGTCAGGTACTCCGCCGGCATCGGTCCGTCTCCTTTCCCCGCGGCGCAGACAGCCCGGGCTGGCCACCGGCGGGCAGCGCTGCGGATTGGCGCAGGACGGATTGCGCGGGATATGGAGATTGAAAATGAAGGCATTGAAAGTCGGTTTCGGACGGAAGGATGTGACGCCGCAACTGGGTGTGCGTTTGGGCGGGTACGGCGTCAAGGAGCGGCCGGCGGAGGAGATTGTGGACCGCTTGCATGCCACCGCCGTGGTGTTTGAACAAAACGGGTTGAAGGCGGCAGTGATCAACCTGGATTGGATTTGCATCGAGGAAAACGTGGTCGCGGCCATCCGCGGGGAAGTCCATCGGCGCACCGGCATTCCCGAGCCGCAGATCACCGTGGCGGCCACGCACAGTCATTCCGTTCCCAACACCCTGAATTTCTGGGGATGGGGCGAGCCCGAACAGGCCTATATTGACGCGGTGCTGCCGGCAATCGCGGAGTCGGTTGAAATTGCCAATGCGGCTTTGCATCCGGCACAGGTTGGATTCGCTGCGACGGAAAGCCTGGCCGGCGTCAACCGCCGCGGAACCCGTGAAGACGGCGGGGTGGATTTTTCGGCCGACCCGCGCGGTTTTTTCGATCCGACGCTGACGGTGGCGCATTTCAAGAATGAAGCGGGGAAGGATATCGGTATCCTGGCGCATTACGGCGCCCATGGCACGGCCATGGGCTGCAACCGGATGGTGTCACGGGACTGGTGCGGCGTGATGAAGGACAGGATTGAATCCCAGTTTGGCGCGCCGGTGGCGTTTTTTAACGGCGCCATCGGCGATGTCGGCCCGCGCACCAATTACCGAATCGGCAACCGCCTGTCGGCCGGGCAGGGCGACGGCGTGCATGCCGTGCGCGAGGTCGGGTACCGCGCCGCCACGGATGCCATCCGGGCCCTGCTTTCCATCCGGGAATGGCGGCGCGACCTGCAACTGCGCCTTCTGAACGAGGAAATATTTTTGCCTTATGCGCCGCTCAAGCCCCTGGCGGACGCCGAGCGCGACCTGGCGCAATGGGCGCCCAAAAAGGACGAGTGGGGCACGCCGATGTGTGAATACCGCTACAACCAGGCGGTGATCGCAGCCCACGGCCGGCCTCTGCTGAAGGGCCGGAAGTTCATGCAGACCATAACCGCCGTCGGACCCCTGGCCATGGTGCCGATGCCGGGCGAGATGTTTTCCGGCATCAGCCTGCGCATCCGCGCCGGCAGTCCTTTCCAATACACCTTGTGCTGCAGCGTCACCAACGGGTCGCTGTCATACCTGCCCGCGCGCGAGGCGCGGCACCGCGGCGGCTACGAAACCTGGGTCGGCCGGGCCTGCGGCGCTTATCTGCTGGCGGACAATATTGACGATGCGTTGGTGGCGGAAAACCTGAAATTGCTGCGCAAAATTTAACGCGGCGGACAGCGGCGGAACAAGTCCGGGAAACAGAATTTTATCTCACGAAGTCATAAAGACGCAAAGACGGAAGTCAGAAATTAAACACGAAGAACGCGAAGATCGTGAAGGGGAATTTTGGGATTTGAACAAAAGGAAACGAAGGCAACGAAGGATTTTGTGCCGGTAGGGCGGCCAGGCCTCTGGCCGCCGGCTGGAGGGCGAACCTGCGGTGAGCCTTCCGTGCGTGCCGCGCCGTAGCTTCAGCGAAGGCGGGTGTGCCGCGCCGTAGCCCGGCTTTGATCCTATGTGCCTTTGATCCTTTGAACCTCTGCCAAATTACTTGCTTTTATTCAGGCAGATGATAGTTTTGACGAATGCGCGGGGAACATAATACGGGAGGAAGGTCAGCGTGAAAATCTACATCATGACGGATTGCGAAGGCGTGGCGGGGGTATTGAATTCCAGGGACTGGGGGCATTCGGATGGCAGGTATTACGATGTGGCCAAGGAGTTGCTGACCCGGGAAGTCAACGCCGCGATTGCCGGATTCGCCGCCGCCGGCGCCGATGAATTCCTGGTTTGCGACGGACACGGTCCCGGCGCCATCAACCCCGTGCTGCTGGACGAACGCGCTGAACTGTTGCGCGGGCTGATGAATGGATATCCTTATGAACTGGATAAGTCGTATGACGCCATAGCCTGGGTGGGGCAGCATGCCATGTCGCGCACGCCGGAGGCGCACCTGGCGCATACCGGCTCCATGCGCAAATTCGAATACACCATCAACGGCATACCGGTGGGCGAGTTCGGCCAGTTGGCGATGTGCGCCAGCGAACTGGGCGTGCGCTCGATTTTCGGTTCCGGCGACCGGGCCTTCTGCGCGGAGGCGCAGGCGCTGGTGCCGGGCATCGAGACGGTGGAAGTCAAGCGCGGCACCAAGCTGGGCCGCGGCGATGAATGCGACGCCGAACAATATGCCGCCCGCAATGTAGGCGCGATCCACATGCATCCCATGCGCGCCCGCGAGAAAATCCGCATGGGCGCGGAGAAAGCTTTGCGCCGGTTCCGCTCCGAAACCTTCGGCATCATCCCCCTGCATCCGCCTTTTGAAATGATCAAACGGTTCCGCGCCACGGGCGACCTGCCGCCGGCGTTGGTCAAAGGCAGCCATCCTTCCAGCGTGATCGCCCTGTTGCAGTCAGTTCCCGTGGACCCGCCGCTACCTGCCAAAAAGGCGCGGAAACGTCCGGCGCAGAAAGCCGGGTTAGCCCGGCGCAAAACCGCCGGCAGAAAATAAATTCCGCTCATGGATCCGGTTGCGGCGGCGCGTGGAAGACGCGGATGGCGTCAATTGCCCAGGGATGATCGGCATGGGCGCGGCGGATGGCCAGGCGCAGCCGGGTGGCCGGCGCCGCCGGCCATGCCAGCGTCCGCGGCTCAATACCATAAACCGGATGACCCTGGCGGAAAACGAATTTATCCCAGCCGGGCGCGTAGTCGGACAGCGCCTTTTCCCATTGATTGCTGTGCCAGATGCTGACATCCAGGGACGCCGGCGTAAATTTATTGCCCCGGGTTTGAATCAATTCCGCGCGGCAGACCCGCAACGCTTCCGGCCATGCCAGTTCCAGGTACATGCCCGGCGTCTGCGGCGCCAGCGAAGTCCAGCCGCCGGCTTGATCCGCGCGCGCCAGCCGCGCGGCATCCGCCGGATTATGGCTGGCGGTGGCGGTAAATCCGCCGGCGGGCAGAGGGACGGACGGCGGATCGCGCGGCAGTTCCCGGAAATTGTAATAGATTTCGAAATCGCCGCGCGTGGCGCTTTCGCAGCCGACGTGCATCAGGCCCAGATGCCGTTTGAAAACGTCGGGTTTGAGAAACCGGATCCGGTCGGTCAGGACATAGGCTACCCGCGCGGAAGCGTCCACGGCGTCTTTGTAGGGGATGGGCCAGTCGGGAAAGCGCTCGTTGCTGGGCTGGCCGCAAAGGATTGCCTCATCGGTCAGAAAATTTATCCGATAGGCGGCGCCGTAGGAAGCCGTGCAGCGCCGGAAATTATTGCGGGTCAGGAATTCCAGCGCGGGCTGCAGATCCGGCAGCCCGGCCGCGGCGGCAAAATTTTCCGCGCGCCATGCGCGCGCCATCCCCGCTGAGGCGGCGATGTTGATCAGCGTGAGCGCCGCCGCCAGGATGCCGCAGGCCTGTTTCAGCCTTCGCGGGCCGCCGGCATGCCAGTGTTGCAGGATGAATGGGAATGACCAGACCAGGGGCAGCAGGTAGCGGAAACTGCCGCCATCCGCGCGCCGGCTGATAGCGAAAATTGCCAGCGTCAGCAGCGACATGCCGTAAAACGGCGCGGCCGCCATGCCGGCAATGGGGATGGGTTGCGCGTCCGATACCGGATCGGATGCGCCGGCCTTCCGGGCGCGTCTCTGCCGGATCATCCGCGCCGTCAATATCGCCAGGCCGCCAACCATCAGCAGCGCCCAGACTGCCGTCACCCCCGTTTCCATGATGGGCCAGGGATGCGCGGCCTCGTTGTCGGGAAACGGCACAGGGGCGATGCCCATGGCCGCGGGCAAAACATGGCGGATGGCCGGCGACCATACCCGGCGCAATGCTTCCGTGGCGCCCAACCGGGCGAAGACCGCACCTTGGTGTTCATGGTGCAGCCAGATTCCCGCCAGCCAAGGCAGCAGCCCGGCCAGCAAGCCTGCGGCGAAAAGCAGGATGGGCAATGGCGCCATGCGCCTGCCGGCGGCCGCGGTCCGGTTGCCGCAGGGCGGCGGAAACAGGCAGAAATACCCTGCCGCCAGCAGCGCCGGCAGCATCAGGGTGTGCGTGCTGAATCCTGCGCCGGCAATCAGTCCGGCGGCCGGCGCGCACCATTTCCAGCGCCCGGCATGCAGCGCCGCCAGGATGGCGGCGCTGCCGCAAAACAGGAGCGTGGGGTAGCCCGGCATCGCATACACGGATTGGTGCAGCAGCAGGTAGGCGGAGGGAAAAAGCAGCAGAAGGGCGGCGGGCCAGCAGCCGGGTCCGGGATGCAGTCGGCGCAGGATGGCCAGCGAGCATCCCAGTCCGGCCAATCCCAGCAGAAACGCCGGCAGACGCGCCCCCCAGGGCGTGCGCGGCAGGCAGTGGGCCAGCGGCGCGTGCAGGTAAGACTCGGCGGGGAACATGTAAGGCTGGCCCATTAAAAACATCTGCAAGTCGCCGGCGCGGATGCGTTTGGCTTGCAGCACCGTGATGCTTTCATCGGAGGATACCGGCAGATGCCGCGCGCCGGCGGCGAACCAGGCTGCGCGCCAGGCCAGGCCGGCCAGGATCAGCGCGATGAAAAAAAATATGCGCAATCTGTGCATGAAAAGCGCCGGTGTTTACACATCCGAACATTGGCTGATAGTTTACGGCTGCGCCATATTGAAATGCATTTTATAAAACCAAAATGGTTTTGTCATGCTCAAATTTCATCCGACTTCACTGACGGTGGGGAGGGCATTCAGATGACGGACTGTAGCGGCGCCACTGCGTGGCGCAATCCGGATGCCGATCGGCGCTGCTACGAAGCATGGCGGGCAGTCCTGGCGGTCCGCCCGGGAATGGCGTCCGGCCGGCGTTATTTTTCCAGCGCTTTGCGGATTTTATTCAAAACAGTATTCGATGGCGGCCGGGGATAATGCATGTCCAGCCGGCGCATGGCGGCGATGATGGCGCCGGAGATGATCAGGCGCGCGTTTTTCTTGTCGTCGGCCGGCACGATATGCCAGGGAGCATACGGCGTGCCGGTGGCCTGGATGCACTTTTCGTATGCCTGCCGGTAATCTTTCCACAGGGCGCGTTCGCGGATGTCCGCTTCGCAGATTTTCCAGTTTTTGGAAGGATCTTTCACGCGCGCCAGCAGACGGCGCCGCTGTTCTTCCGCCGAAATGTGCAGAAAAAATTTCAGAATGCGGGTCCCGTTTTCATGCAGGTGCTTTTCCAGGGCGTTGATGGAAGTGAAACGCTGCCGCCATAATGCCCCGTAATTGCGCCGGCCGGCTTCCGGCAGATGTTGCCGTTCCAGCAGTTCCGGGTGTACGCGGACGACCAGGACTTCTTCGTAATACGAACGGTTGAAGATGCCGATGCGTCCGCGCTCGGGGAGGCATTTGTTGGTGCGCCAGAGAAAATCATGGTCCAGTTCCTCCGCGCTGGGCTGCTTGAAACTGAATACCTGGCAGCCTTGGGGATTGACGCCGGACATGACATGCTTGATGGCGCCATCCTTGCCGGCGGCGTCCATGGCCTGGAAAATAATCAGGATGGCATAGGAATTGTGGGCGTAAAGCAGGTTCTGGAGCCGTTGCAATTCCGCCACATTGTCTTCCAGCCGCCGGAGGTAGTCGGACTTGGATCGGTAAAATTCCTTGACGCCGGTTGGCCAGCGCGCAAGATTGATTTTGCGTCCCGGCGACGCCACGCAGTCGGAAAATTTAAACGGCTTGGTCATGGATGGTCTTCCTTCATGGCGTTTAACAATTCCCGGGCGGCGCTGGCCGGGTCGGGCGCGGCGGTGATGGCGGTGACGACGGCGATGATTTCCGCGCCGGCGCGCCGCAGTTCCGGAATTTGGCGCGGCTTGATGCCGCCCATGACCGTGAAAGGCGTGGAGACCGCGGCCGCGATGCGCCGCAGGCCGTCCAATCCGAGAAATTCGCCGGACCATTGCTTGGTCCGGGTGGGGAAGAGCGGGCCGATGTTGATGTAGGATGCGCCATCCTTGTCCGCCTGCCGGGCTTCGGCGATGGAATGGGTGGAGGCGCCGATAATCAGGTCGGGTGCCAGGCGCCGCGCGGCGGCTACGGGCAGGTCATCCTGGCCGAGATGCACTCCATCCGCCCCCGCCGCCATGGCAATGTCCAGCCGGTCGTTGATGATCAGCAGCGCGCCGGCGTCGGCGGTGATCCGGCGCATTTGTTCCGCCAGGCGGAAGAAAGCGGCGCCGGAGAGTTCTTTTTCCCGGAGTTGGATCAGGCGGATGCCGCCGGCCAGCGCGTCCCGGGCGATTTCCAGGGTGGTGCGTCCGGCGGAAAGCGCCTGGGATGTCACCAGGTAAATTCCGGCCCCGCGCAGCCGGAGCAGCCTTTGAGCGTGAATGTCGCCGGGGGATTTCGTCTGCATCAGCGCCTCCTGGAACAATCATGGACCATCAATGCGCAGGTCTCAACCGCCTGCCGCCGGCTGGGGCATGCAATATGTTCGATCCCAGTTTTTAAACACCGGTTCCAGTCCCTTGCCTTGCAGCATGCGGGTGAACTCGGCAATCTCGCGGTGATCGCTGATCTGAAATTGCGCGCCATTGTCCTCGTGCGTTTCGCTGGTGTAGCCCCCGACCGTGGTCCGGCTGGCGATGCTCATCTTGTTGATGCCGACCCCGGCCATGCCGTCCCGGAATGCCGGCGCTTCCCGCGTGGAAAGCGTCAACGGCACATCCGGCAGGCAGATGCGGAAAGCGTAAATCAATTGCGCCAGGAAACGGTCGTTGACGGGGTGGGGGGGCTCGAACCCGCCCGCTTCCGGGCGGAGGCGCGGGAAGGAAACGGAAAAGCCCGCCCGCCAGTACCGGCGCTGCAATTCCCGGACATGGAGGAACAGGCTGATGGCGTCGCGGCGCGGATCTACCAGCCCCAGCAACGCGCCCATGCCGACGTTCCGCATGCCCGCGGCCAGCGCCGTTTCCGGGGTATTCAGGCGCCGCTGGTAATCCCGTTTTGGTCCCCAGCGATGGACCTGGAGGTATGTTTCCCGGTCATAGGTTTCCTGGTATACAGTGATGCCCTGGCAGCCGGCCAGGGCCAGCGTGCGGTACTCCGCGCGTTCCATGGGGAAGACTTCCACCGTGACCATGTGAAAATCCGCGGCGGCCATTTCAACGGCGGCGCGCAGGTAATCGAAATCCGCCCGCGGATCGCGCTCGCCGGTCAGCAGCAGGATTTCATCGAATCCCATCCGGCGGATGGCCGCCAATTCCCGGCGGATTTCATCCGGCGCCATGTGCCGGCGCGGATAGCGGCGGTCGGCCGCAAACCCGCAGTAAGCGCACCCGTTGGAGCAATGGTTGGAGATGTAAAGCGGCACATACAGGGAAATGTTCTTGCCGAAATGCCGGCGGGTCAGCATCCGGGCCTGTTGCGCCAGGGCCTCCAGATCGGCGCCGGCGGCGGGCGAAATCAACGCCGCAAAATCCTCCGGCCCGGGCTGCGCCGCGCGCAGGGCGCGCCGGACGGCTGCCGCGTCCGCGCCTGCGGCGATCGGCATCAATGCCGATGGATTAATGTCGTCCGCCGTAATCATTGCGGTGGACGCCGCCGGACAACATTGCATAACCTACCATTCCTTCATCTTGGTGCCCCGCGGGCGGGGCAGTCCCCGGACCAGCCGGCTGATCTGCACCGGCTTGCCCGTGCGCATGCTTTCGTTGGCCCCGATGCCCGTCAGGATGCTCATGGCGCCGTCCGCCACGCCGGCGGCGCGCAGGTATTTATCCGCGGGCGGGCGCGGTGAAAAGACATCCGTCATCAAAGGCGAGTCGCCGCCGCCGTGGCCGCCCTTGGCGACTGCCACGGGGATATCGCGCGCCGGCTTGAAATGGGGGTACAGGCGGATTTTGGTCCCGCGCGGGATGGTGGCGCCCTGGACATTGCCGTCGCCGCTGACGTAAACGCTTTCGACGCAGTCGTGTTCCAGGCGGCCGCGGGTGCCGTTGAAGGCGATCCGGTAGCCTTCCCAGGGCAGGAAGGCATTCAGCGAGTATGACATGAAAGCGCCGGTATTGTAGCGCACGACTACATTCATCGAGTCCTCGATGTCAATGCCCTTGCCGAAGACGCATTGGTCGCGGTAATAGCCGTCGTATTTCTCGCAGTCGAGGTACAAGTCGCGCATGTTGGGCGAGGCGCGCATGTCCAGCGCAAACGGGCAGCGTTTCAGGTAACGGCATGCCAGGCAGCGTTCCGCGTGCCCCTTGAACCCGTAGCGCTCCGCCATGCCGTTTTCGTTGCCGTAAAAGTTGCGTCCGCCCATGGCGAACACCTCTTCCGGATACGCGGAGAGCCACCAGTTCACCAGGTCGAAATGGTGGGTGGCCTTGTGCACCAGCAGTCCGCCGGAATTTTTCTTCTGGCGGTGCCAGCGTCGGAAATAGTCCGCGCCGTGCCGGGTATTGAGCATCCACTGGAATTCCACCGACAGCACCCGGCCGATGGTTCCGCGCATCAGCAGGTCCTTGACCTGGGTGCGCGGGGGCGAGTACCGGTAATTGAACGTCACCCGCAAGTGGCGGCCGGTGCGCTTGGCGGTGTCCAGGATATCCTGGCATTTCCGCGCGTTCATGGTCATGGGCTTTTCGGTGATGACGTCGCAGCCCAGTTCCATGGCGCGGACGATGTACTTGTCGTGAAAACAATCGCGGGTGGTGACGATGACCACGTCCGGCCGGTGGGTCCGGACCATTTTGTCGAATTCGCGGTCGGAATAAGTCGGGAGCGCCTGGCCGCCCAGTTGCCCGGTGATTTCCCGGTTATACAGCGCCATGCGCCCGGGATTGTTGTCGCACAAAGCCACCAGTTCGCAATGCTTGCTCCAGTCCTTGTAAATTGCGTCGCGGAAACAACGGCCCCGGCCGCCCGTGCCCACCTGTGCGTAACGTTTACGGCGTTTCATGTTCTAAGCGCTCCATCCTGCCAGATTGGTGAATAAAACAAGCCACAAGATTGTCATACTGATACACCCTGCCGGCCAAGTCAATGCAAAATTGATCCAATGTAGCGGCCAGTGCCGCCAGCGCAACCCGCGCCCTGCCGCCGGAAAACCGGCCCGCAGAATGCGGGCCCTCCCCACCGGAGGGCGAACCTGCGGTGAGCCTGTCTGGCGTACCGCGCCGAAGCCAGGCTTTGCTGATTAACCACGAAGGTCACGAAGGGCAGGAATTTAACCACAAAAGAACACAAGGAACGCGAAAGAGCCAGATTCTCCCCCTCTGCCCCTCTGTGCCTTTGATCCTTTACCCCTTGTCTTCTCTGCCCCTCTGTTGATCAACCGCGAAGGACACGAAAACCGCGAAGGGGAATTTTGGGATTTGAACAAAAGGCAACGAAGAATCTTGTGCCGGTAGGGCTGACGGTGCCGGTAGGACGGTCAGTGCCGCCAGCGCGGCCCGCGCCTTGGCCGCCGTCTGGAGGGCGAACCTGTGGTGAGCCTTCCGTGCGTGCCGCGCCGAAGCCTGGCGAAGGCGGGCGTGCTAACGCACTTCCTCCGCTCATCCGGCTCCGTGGTGAATAATCCGCATCTTCTTTGTGGCTTGGTGACATTGGCTTGCCCGCCGTAGTCTTGACGAAGACGGGTGAGAGAACAAAACGTTTTCTATGGGATGCTACAGTTCTTCGTTTGCATATTTTGCGCCGCGTCATCCGCTCGGTCGGTGCGGCGGAATCACGAAAAACTCACAAGAACAGCGGTAATGGACCGGGTGAATCGCGGCGCAATTGCCCGCTTCGGAGCAGGCCGTCCAATTCCGCCAGCAGGCGCGGTTTATCTTTTGGCAGCCGGCCTTCCAGCGGGACGACGTTCGATGTATGATTGGCGCGCAGGACGGTGTGGTTCAATTCCAATCCCGCCACCATCTCCCGCAACTCCGCCACGCAATCATATTCGCTCAACAGGCCGAACGATCCATTCTGAGCGCGCTGCCAGAGGGGCGTGCCGGGAACGGGTATAACCCTTAAAAATGACAGTAATGCCGGTTGCATGGCATTGAGCGCCAGGGCGGATTGGCGGGCATGCCGCGTGGATTCCGCCGGCCCGCCCAGTCCCAGCAGGACCATGACCGAGATGCGCAGGCCGGCTGCGGCGGCGCGTTGGCCGGCGCGGATCATCAAGGCGGCAGTTTCGCCCTTGTGCATTCGCTTAAGGATTTCCTCGTCGCCGCTTTCCAGGCCCAGGTAGAGAGTGTGCAGTTTCAGTGCGCGCAAGGCGGCTAGTTGCGTATCGGTTTTGGCGTCAATCGCGCTGCCGGTGGCGTAAGTATTGACCCGCGCCAGGGCCGGCAGGTGTGTGGCCAAACAGCGCAGGATGGCCGAAAATTCGTCAAAATCGCGGCGCAGGGCATCGCCATCGGCCAGAAACACCCGGCGTGTGTCCGGCCGGGCGCGGGCTTCAGCGGCGATCATCGCCTCAATTTCCGGCAAAGGCCGGCGCCGGTAGCGCATCCCGCGGTACATCCCGCAGAAGTCGCAGGCATTGTACGGGCAGCCCACGTCCACCTGCAGGACCAGGCTATCGGCTTCCGCCGGCGGGCGGAATTGCGGGTTGTTGGGGGTGGGCATAGACATCAAGCCCGATATAATCAGGCATCATCGGCGGGATGTTACGGATAACCCGCTTCACAGAGTTTCAAAAGGACTTCGCACACCGATACCGGTATGTTTTGCCGTATGCAGATAGATTTCGGTTGTGGAGATATTTACATGTCCTAACAAATCTTGAACGTCGCGGATGCCCACGCCGCTCGCCAGCAGATGCGTGGCGAAACTGTGTCGCAGTGTATGCGGGGACACGCGCTTATCGAATCCTGCCCGCTCCACCGCCTCACGGATCGCTTTTTGAAATGTCACATCCAGAACATGGTGACGGCGGATTATGCCGTCGCGGTGGTCGCGCATCAGGTTGCGGGATGGCCAGAACCAGGACCAGATGAATTTTTCCCCGGCCTTCGGCCACTTGCGTGCCAGCGCCTCGGGCAGTTCAACTCCCGGCAGATTGGCTTTGCGGTCTTTAGCGTAGAGTTCCCTCAGCCGCTCGCGGTGCGCTCTCAGCGAAGGCTCCAGTTTCTCCGGAATCATGGTTAACCGGCTTTTGCCGCCCTTACCGGACTGCACCGCCAGTTGCAGCCGTTCCAAGTCCACATCCTTTATCCGTAATCGCAGAAGTTCGGACAGTCTCAAGCCTGCCGCATACATTAGTTCCGCCATCAGCCGGTAGGTTCCATCCATCGCTTCGAACAGCCTTCTGCACTCCGCCTGGGTCAAAACGGAAGGCGCTTTGCGGCCGCGCCGCGCCAGAGTGAAGTCGCTGAAATCTCCGGGATCGCGTTTCAGCACCTCGTGAAAAAAGAAGACAACGGCATTTAATGCCTGTCTTTGCGTGGCAGATGAAACGCGCCCTTTCACGGCCAAGTCCGACAGCCATCTGCGTATATCTCCATGATCCAATGCGCCGGCCGGCTTCCCGCCAGTCGAAGCCAAAAAGCGCCGACACCACGCCCGGTAAGTTTTTTCGCTTGTCCATGCCAGATTCTTTTCCCGGATACGTTTAACCAGCGCTTGCTCCCACGGCGGGCCGCCCAGATCGCGCGCTCCTGCGGTCGGAACGTCGTTCATTTCGAACGTCTGAAATCCGCCAATGTCTCGTCGGCACATCTCATGCGAGGGCTGTTTCTGTGCGGCAGCATGCATGCGTCTCAGTCCCTCACTGTAATACCATCTTAATGCGGCGCGCCTGATCTCAAAACGTTCGGGGGAAAGATAAGACTGCTTCCAGGATAAATGTTTCCTGAAAGCCTCGACATCAGGCAATGCGCCGGTCTGTTTGAGCCAGTACCTGAACTTCACGATAGCTTCGCGGTATGCTTGGCGCCGATCCGGTGGCACGGATGCCATCAATGCTTGTTCCCAGTCCTTAAAAATGATCAGTTTTGATTCCATCGTGCATCCCAAGTAGGCTTTATGTGCGAAACTGCTGGATTTTGGATGTAAATTAGCGTAAAACCTACTTCATAATATCCATAAAGGCTACTTCGCACGCAAGCAAAAAAACATAATATTTTGATAATCAAAAGATTGGGTGCTTGACAACAGCCGTAATAACGATTACAAGAAACATCATCAATACAGCCTGTCTTTTTATACGAGGTAGGCTCAATAATACTGTTCGGCAAGATGATTGATGAGAGCCCAGTCATCACGCCAAAACAAACAGGCTCTCGGAGGCGAAGGTTATGAGAAACTGGTTCAAGACGGTCGTTGCGGTCGCAGTGCTTGGCGGGGCATTCTCATCGGTCCATGCAACCGATGTTGGAATGCCGCTCTATTCGAGTGCGATCGGGAAAAGCGGGAATGTTGAAGTGTACTATGAACAGTACAAGCGGGATATCGAACAGGACTATCTTAGCGGCACCGACTCTGGCGAGCAGGAAGAATCACGTGTCATCGCCAGACTGAACTATCACGCCAGCACTCGCGCATCACTCTACGCCGAAATCGGCTCGACAGATTCGGATGGATCGGAAGGAAACGCCCTTCTTCTGGGCGCGGGGCTCAAGATCAAGGTTTACGACAGCGATGCACTCAATGTGAATGCTTTCGCATCAGCGACATATATCCCTGAGATTGAATACAAACACGATGGGTACGTAGATTACACTGAACCCGGATACGAGTGGGTTGACTATCCCGATCTTGTCCAAAAAGAAACGTATTTCGAGATCAATGGTGGTCTTGCCGTCTCGAAGTTCATCCAATTAGATGAAAAGACAACTTGCACACCCTACGGGGGGTTCATGGTGTCAGTACTCAACGGCGATGAAGACTACGAGCTGAAGTACCATATTCAGGAGCGGACGGAAGAGAGCACCGGCGACTTGAAGGACGACGGGGCCTTCTCCATGTTCGCAGGCATTAGCTTGACTCTTGATAGCACATGGGGAATTCGGTTTGAGGGGCGCTTTATCAATCAGTCCAGCTTCTCAGCTGGTCTGATGTACTTTTTCTAACATCAATTCACAGGGAGCAACCGATGATTACATGGCTTGACTTCAAGGCAGCGAATGGATCGCAGCATCCTGAAGCAGAGGATCTCAAGGCGAGCCCTCTCGCTCAGCTCATCCTTGAAAACTTACAGAAGCATCAAGATGTGTTTGGCGACATCAATGCCCCAACTGTCTACCTATCTGATGACGGTTCACTGGGAGAAATGCTTCTCGCCCCTGATTCCAGGGGGCGATGGGTTCCCATTACATGTGTGCCGGTCAATCGGGACATGTTTAAGGAGAACCCACTATCTGACGGACTGCAACAGGCCGTGAACCAGTTCTTCAGCGACTACACCAAGAACCAGAAGAAAGACTGACTGCCGAACAAAGCCCTGCACACCTACAAAATGACCCGCGCGGACGCGGGTCATTTTGAGGGTGAGGGCACACGTAGGGCACATAAACAAAGGTGTGGCGCGCCACATTCTGCCGTGGAGATTCCGCCAAATTATTTCGTACTGAATCAGGGGTAGCGGACACAATTGGCCGTGGGGTATGATGAGAGCGATCACAAAAAATGATGGATGATTTGTCGTGATAATTGATGGATATGTGTTTGGCCTGGCTTGTTTAATGAGAGCCTATTCGCTTTTTAATTGGGCGTGACGTGTAGGCGCCCCGTCTTTACTTGTCGTGTTTAAGTGTTGTTGCTTTATTGGGATTTTTGCGTTGATATGGCACGGATATTGAACACATCGAAGAAGAGTTTTTCATCAATTTGGTCGAGTTCACGTTGTAATGCGGCGGCCAAGAGGTCGTTGGCCATGTTC
>CAYXEK010000042.1:0-29327 GCA_964463985.1 uncultured Verrucomicrobiota bacterium | reverse complement strand
AACAGAATTCCGGAAAAAATAGCGTGACGGGCAAAGCCCGTCACGGATTCAGGTATGTGCTATAATCCGCAGCCTTTAAAACGTGCCCGGCTGCAAAATAAATGATTAATTAATTAGGAGGCGGGTAAAATGAAACTGGTAGGTTTGCTGAACCGCCGTTTGGTCGGAATATCGAGCGTATTAGGAGCATTTTGCGCTTTATTACTATGCGGCGATTGCGCTTTGGCAACGAATGTTTATGTGGTTCCGCCCGGCACACCCGGCGCGGCCCCGGACGGGGTTTATATAACCTGGAACACCGCCGCCACCAACATCCAGGATGCCATTAACGCGATCAACACCAACAACGGCAACATTGTTTACATCTCCAATGGAGTTTATCTGCTGACTAATGAGATTGCGGTTAATAAAGGCGTCATTTTGCGAAGCTGGAGCAACGGTGTAACGGCGCCGGCGAGCACCATTCTCGACGGCAATAATTACGAAGGCAAGCCCGTGACCAACCGCGTTATGACGCTGAATAACGAATCGGCGGTGCTGGACGGCTTGACGATTCAGGGCGGAATGATGCCGACGAATTTCCACGGCGGCGGAATTTATATTTACAAATCCGCGATGATAACCAATTGCATAATCATGGATAATCACACAATGGATACTCGCAAATATGGCGGCGGTCTTTTTGTTGAGAATGCATTCGGCGTTATTACCCATTGCCTTATTGTTTCCAATACTGCGCTTCAGGCCGGCGGAATGTATATTTATGGCGACAGCAGTGGAGTCGTTGAGTATTGCACAATTGAACATAACGAAGCGAACCTCAACGACAGCAATTGGAACCGCGGAGGCGGCGGTTTAATTCTTGGCAACGGCGTCGGGGCCGATGTGGTTGTCCGGTGGTGCACGATTGCCAACAACTTCGCCTACCAAACGGGCGGCGGAATTTATGTTAACGACGGCCTGGTTGAAAATTGCACAATTGTGTCCAACAGCAGTGATCAAAGATCCAGCAACGAAACACGAGGCGGCAGCGGAGTGTTTTTTTACAGAACCGCCACCAATTCTCATTTGCGCAATTGTTTGATCGCATGCAACAGTAATTACAGCTCCCAATCGGCAGTATTTTTCGAATCAGCCGGCTTTATCGAAAATTGCACAATCGTCAGCAATGTTAAATACGGATTGAGATTTTCCGGTTATAACGGCTGTACGGCTACACTTGTAAACGCAATTGTTTATGCCAATGGATTGGGCGAAATAATAAGCGGCAGCACAAATTACATGATTGCTTCCAATTGCCTGTGTTCTGTCGATTTGCCCGGTACGGATAATCTTATCGCTGCGCCGGTATTTGCTGATGATGCCTTCCGGCTGACTTCCGATTCCCCGGGAATCAATGCCGGTCTCAACCTGCCATGGATGTATAAGCAGGATGCGTCGGACCTAGATGGCCGCCGGCGCGTGGATGTTATGCACAAGCGCGCGGATATCGGCTGTTATGAGTTTTTGTACCGCGGCGTTATGTTTACGTTAAGGTAATAAATAATGAAGCAATCTTATTGCGGTATGGAATCAAAAAAGTGGGCGGAAATAACGGCGCTGAACGAACGGCGCTACAGCGCGCCATTCTCGGTGCACCTGCCGCTTCATCCGCCCCGTTCCAAAACCTTCGTTTACATTGATTGTGCCGCCAATGCCTACACTTTGCCGGTTTTGCCGGATATCCAAACCGGAGCGCCCGGGCTCAAGGAAAGGCTGGCCGGCGTTGAAACCATGATCGTGCAGTTCGCGTTTGACAATCCGGCGTTTGTTCCGGATTTCCGGCTCTCCCGGATTGAACTGGCGGAAGGCCGCCACCCGCTTGTCAAATTGTCGTATTATGCCTGGAATTTGCTTTATCAAATCGAATATCTCTGTTCGCGGGTGGATGAAAATCAGAATGCCTTGTGGTTGAGAATATCCGTGGTTAACGATGCCATGGAAGATTGCGAAGCGCATGTGCGGGTCAAGGTCAATTTTCAAAAGGAAAAGCAGCTTTTCGATTATCATTACGCGCCGTTTTACTGGGATGCCGGCAAATGGCGTCCGGACGATTCGGTGACGCTGGCGGCTGGCGGCGAATTGCGCCGCCATGGAAAGTTCATCGGATTGGTGCAGCCCGGCGATTTCAACCATTCCTGGGAGGATGCCGTCAGTTTCAAGGATGAGGAATACAACAAGCGGTTCAAATCCAGCGCGCCATATTTCGTCCAGCCATGCATGCGCTTGAAGGAAGCGGGCGGATTGCTGCACTTCAATGCAAGCCTGGCGCCGGGCGCATGCCAGACTTTTGCGGTGGCGCTCTTGACCGAACATGGCGCAATCAACGAAAAGCATCGCGCGGCGTTGCTTGCGGATTCCTGGCCGGCGGCGCGCGCGCGCGCGTTGTCTGAGTTCAAGGCCATTACCGATCCTGAAACGCGCGCGCGCTTGACCATGCCGCAGGACAATATGGACCGGATATTTTCCGCATTGCAGGTTTCTAATCATCAGATGCTGATTGACTTTGCGGACGGCAGCGGATTGCATCCATGCCAGGGCGGCAGCAGCGAACGGTTTTATGTCTGGGTCTGGGAAGCCATGTGCATGCTGCTGCCCATGCTGCAACTCGGCCATTTTTCGCCGGTCAGGCGGGTGATAGAGTTTATCTTTAAACTGCAGGACGGCGGCACGCCGCCGGACGGCAAATTTTCATCGTTAGCGGGCGCGGTGGGCACCACCGGCCCGCGCTGGATGAACGCCACCGGCTCGGCTCTGGCCTTGGCCGCGGAATATTACCGCTATTCCCGTGACGATGAATTCCTTCGGGAATACCTGGGGAATATGCTGCGGGCGGCATTCTGGATCATCGGCGAAATACGCGCCACCCGCAAATTAAACCCGGATGGCTCGCGTCCGCCGGTGTATGGACTCATGCCGTTTGGCCGCGCCACGGACGGTGATATCGGGTATAATGTGTCGTTCTCGGACGCATATTCATATTACGGGTTGGAAAAATTTTCACGATTGCTGGCAGAAGCGGGGCATCCCAAGTCAGTGGAAGTGGCGGAAGAAGTCGCACGATACAAAAGCGATTTGGATCGGGCGATTGATTATATGCGCCGGCCCGACGGATTTATTGACCGCCGGATTATCAAGGAAGGCGACAACGGCCGGATAGCGCGCGGTTTTGATAATATATGCGGAGCGCAGATATTTGTGTTTACCGGCATTTTGCATGCGCATGACCGGCGTTTTCGGGAGTATGCAGAATATTTTGAAAAAAACAAAATGCATGGATTCTTCACGGGCGCCATGAACCGGGATGTCATGTATATCGGCAATGCCGAACCGGTCTGGCAGCATGTCTGGCTTAGCCTGGGGCAGTGGAAACACGCTTTTACCGCGCTGCAGACCAACCTCAAATACGGAATGACGGCCGATGCCTTTTTGACCCAGGAGCGGTTTTCGCTGTCCGATCCGGCCTATACGCCCTGGCAGCCGAACAGCAGCGGCAACGGCCGCCTGCTGGACATGATCATCAGGCAGTTTTATTTCGAATATGCTGACATCCAGCGCGGCGAAACCATGGTGTTTTTCGGCGGGATGCCGCCGGCCTGGTTTGAAATCCATCCGGAAATGTCTTTGAATGGGTTGTATACGCCGGCGGGCAGAATCAGTGTGGCGACCGCCGGTTTGGCCTTCAAAATCACCTGTGAAGGATTTTCATTGCGTGCCCGAACCATACGCATCCCTGAATACTTTACGGTGGCTTTCAATGAGGGGGGCGTTGAAAATTTGGGCGGCGGGTATTTTAAAATTAAACAGGAACTGCGTGCATTGTCGGGCACGATGAAAGCGGCGGCAGAGATTTAATGCCGGGATATGCCATGCAAAATATATCATTATTCAACATCAACGGTTCAATCGGCCGTGGCGCTTACGAGGAGCCGGAATTTCCCGCGGCGCAATCGTTCGTGGAACACCTGGATTATCTGGGGATTGACCGGTCGCTGGTGTGGCACGTGGCTGCGCGCGATATGCGGCCGCTGGAGGGCAACCGGCGTCTGCTGCGCGAGATCGCCGAAGCGGGATTGGAAAAGCGGCTGCTGCCGGCTTTCATTATTACGCCGGCCTGCTTTTTTGAATACGGCGTCATGGATTACCTCCGGGAGCAGTTCCGCTCCGGCCGGGTGCGCGCCCTGCGCATTACCCCGCAGATGTCGCGCTTTCCGATCCGGGAAATCGAGCGGGTGGTGGGCGCGCTCGCGGAATTCGAGCCGGTGCTGTTTTGCGATTCCGGCCATGGCGCGCAGGAGTCGGAAATCCGGGACCTGGAACATCTGGCCCGGACATTTCCGGGGATGGCCTTCGTCGTCACCCAGAAAATGTGGGGCGGATTCCACAGCGTGCTGGACTTGATGTGGCGCTGCCCGAATGTGTACATTGATCATTCCTGGCTGCACATGCGCAATACCCTGGAACTGCTGGCCGAGCATTACGGCGCCGAGCGCGTTCTGTTCGGTGTCGGATACAAGGCGCATTATGGCGCCGCCATCGCCGCGTTGGCGCACGCGCGCCTGACCGGCGATCAGCGCGAAGCGATCGCCCACGGCAACCTCGAACGGCTGCTGAAAATCGAACCGCTGCAGCATAAACTCGCCCGGCCGCCGGCATTGCTCGCTCGGAAACCGTTGTGGCTCAGTGTGCGCTCCGGGCAGCCGGTGTCCGGCGCGGAAGTGATTGACGCCCATGGCCATACTCCGCCGCATACCCGCGGCTGGATCATCCGCCAGCAGGACATTCAGCAGGGCATCGCCGAGGTGATTGGCGTCATGGACCATCTTGGCGTCCGCCGCCTGATCCTGTCGCCGGAAGCGGCGCTGTTCGGCGAAAATCTTGCCGGCAACCGCGCGGCGGAGCGGCTCCTGGCCTCGTGCCGGGACCGGATTTCAGGTTATCTGGTTTACAATCCGCGCTTCGCGGAGGAGATGCTTCCGGAGTTGGACGGGTTCTTTCAGCGTGGATTTTTTGTTGGCTTCAAGTTGCTGGCGGCATACTGGAAAATTCCTTTGACGGATGAGGGCTACCGGCCGGTATGGGAGCATGCCAACCGGCATCATCTGCCGATCTTGATGCATACCTGGGATGACCGGTACAATTCACCGGCCATGCTGGAAGGCATCGTGAAAAAATATCCCGAAGCGGTGTTCCTGCTGGGCCATTCCGGCGGCGGAACCCGCGGAAGGCTGGAAGCCGAAGCGCTGGCATTGGAAAATCCCAATGTTTACCTGGAATTCTGCGGCAGTTTTACCACGCCGCGTCCGTTTGAAAATTCGCTGCGTCTGGTGGGCAAGACCCGGGTGCTTTTCGGCTCGGATACTGCCGCCCACGACCCGGCGTGGGAACTGGGCCGGTTCCTTTCCATGCCGCTACCGGATGACGAGCTTATTCCAGGGCTGGG
Source organism: uncultured Verrucomicrobiota bacterium (assembly GCA_964463985.1). Taxonomy (GTDB): domain Bacteria; phylum Verrucomicrobiota; class Kiritimatiellia; order JAAZAB01; family JAAZAB01; genus JAXGPF01. Next base: position 23,845 of record CAYXEK010000042.1, on the reverse strand, counting down.
CGCCAATATGCGGAATATTTTGGATGGCGCCAGACTGGACTGATAATTTATCCGCGCAAGAGCGCAAGGAACGCAAAGAAACGAATTTAAACAGTGCCATTTACGACAGAATTGTTTATGAATCAATGAAAATATCAAATTATTCGTCAATCGAAGGCGAGTTTTACCCGGCCGGTGTTAAACGTCTGGAGTATGCCAGCAGCGTGGACGGCATCAAGGATTGGGCATTGCTTTTGCCCGGGAAACGGCGCGATCTCTGGCTGGTTGTCCTGCACGGGCATGGCGCGCGCGGCGACCAGCTTTATACGCGCCGGGACATCCGGGAAACCTGGCTTCCGGAATTCTTGAACACCGGCGCCGGCATCCTTACGTTGAACCTGCGCGGCAACGCCTGGATGTCGCCGGCTGCCGCGGCGGATTTGCACGATGTGTTGAATTATGTGCGGGCGGAACAGGGCATGCAAAAGGCGGTATTCTGTTCCGGATCAATGGGCGGCACCTCCAACTTGATTTACGGCGTGCTGCACCCGGATGATGTCGCCGGCATCGTGGCGCGCGGGGCCGCATCCGACCTGGCAAGTTATTGCAAGTGGTGCCGGACTCAAACCAGGGCGATTCTGAAGGAGATTGCCGATGCCATTTGCGCGGCTTATGGCGCTGCGCCTGAACAGGCGCCGGATATGTTTGCGCGCCATTCCGCCCTGGTCAATGCCGCGCGCTTGCGCATGTCCGTGTATCTGGCGCATGGCGGCGCGGACGCGACCATCCCGGTGGCGCAATCGCGCGCGCTGGCGGAAAAATTATCCGGCAAGGCGGATTTTCGTTATCATGAAATACCGGGCGGCAACCATGATGCGCCCCTGCATGACATGCAAGGCTTGCGTTTTGTCCTTGACCGCCTGGAGTAATATATTCTGAGAGGCAATCAAATTGCATGCCATCAATTAGCCGCGAAACGAAAAAACCCAATCTGTTGATCGTGTTTGCCGATCAGATGCGCGCCATGGATATGGGCTGCGCCGGCAACGAGCAGGTTAAAACTCCCAACCTTGATAAATTGGCGGGCGAGGGCGCCATGTTTACCAACGCCGTCTCAACCTGCGCGGTGTGCGGGCCCCATCGCGCCATGATGCTTACCGGTCTCTATCCTCTGTCAAACACCGTGTTCACCAATAATATCAGGTTGCCGGACGATGTTCCGGCGCTGGGGGATATGCTGCAGAAGCGGGGATATGACACCGCCTACATCGGCAAGTGGCACCTGGCGGGCGAGCCGGCGGGGCAGGGGTTTGTTCCGCCCGGGCCGATGCGGCATGGATTCGATTACTGGGCTGTGCATAATTGTTCGCATAAATATTACGACAGTGTTTATTTCGCCGACAGCCCCGCGCCGGTTGTAATGCCCGGCTGGCAACCGGACCGGCAGACGGAATTGGCCATGGATTACATCAAAAACCATGCCGGCGCGCCGGCTGCCGGAAAAAAACCGTTTGCCATGGTAATGTCGTGGGGACCGCCGCACACGCCTTTTATCGCTCCGCCGGAATATGTCAGCCTGTATCCGCCTGATCAAATCAAGCTGCGTCCTAATATCGGGGAGTCCTGCGATTGGATGGGAACTTCCGACAGTCCCATCCCCGATAAATTCAAGGATTGGTGGAACAGCCACCGGGATGCGGGCCGTGTCGCGTTTGGCCGGGAGGCGGAAGAATTGTTGCGTGAATTTATTTCAAATTATTACGCGGCAATCACGAATCTGGATTGGAATATGGGGCGGTTGATGGCTTTGCTGGCGGAATTGAATATTGTTGATGATACGCTGGTGGTGTTTACTTCGGATCACGGCGAAATGCTGGGCTCGCACGGCCAACTCCATAAATGGCAGCCTTGGGATGAATCAATCCTGGTGCCGTTCATCCTGCGTTTACCGCGCCAGGTTGCCGGCGGCACGCGTCCCGATTTCCCGTTCGGCACTCCCGACATATTGCCGACTTTATTCGGCTTGATGGGGCTGGATGTTCCCGCGAATGTTGAAGGCCGCGATTTGGCCGGTTTGCTGCGTTCGCCGCCAGCGGGACAACCGGCGCCGTCTTCGGCCCTGATTGCATGTATTTGCGCCGCAACCACCTGGGGGCAAAAATGGAGCCGGAAAACAGACCGCCTGGGCAGAATCAGAGGCAATGGCATGGCGGAAGGTTTTTACCGGCCGTACCGCGGAATCCGCACGGCTACCCACACTTACGTCCGCGACCGGCAGGGGCCGTGGTTCCTGTTCGATAATGTAAATGATCCTTATCAGCTGAACAACCTGGCAGCAACCGGCGGCGCCGCCGCGGTTCCGCCGGAATTTGAAAGAGAACTTCAGGATTGGCTGGAGCGGACCGGCGATTATTTCGGCGCTAATGCCGATTATCAGAAATTGGTCGATTTGGCAACGGGGATGGTTGTCGACCGGCAGGCATTGAAAGTAAAATAAGGTATATGTATTGGAACAAATGATCAAAGGCGCATAGGCCCAAAGCCAGAAATTTCAAATGGTTTGGCTTGGCAACGCGGAGAATCTGAGTTTTTGTTGCCCGCCGTTAAAAAACAGTTGCGGTTTGAAGTGGGCGTAAAATCAAAGAACATGGTTGCCGGTGAAGATTATGGGGAAAACATGAAAATCGCAGTGTTGTTCGATCAAATTAATGCAAGAGGATCAATCGCGGCGGCCAACGGCAAGCTGGATTCATTAAATGCGGCTGAAGGCAAAATTGACGGCCAAAAATTTCATTTGCCGGCCGGCGGCCGGCTGGAAATCACATTCGCGGAATATACGCTCCGGCGCGGGGCTTTTCCGACCATCTGCCATGTGTTTACGGATGAAAATCCTTTTTCCTTCAACTTACGCGATATCAGTTCCGACACGCCGGTTTTCATTCCGGAATTCCAAGTCGCGGTCGTGCCGGCCGATGATCCACGGAATTATCACCAGGTCGCCCGGGATGTGGCCGCGCGCGGCGCCATCTCGGATTTTACCCGCTATCTGCACGAGCCGGAAGAATCTTACGCCCATGCGGCCGGACGCAATCGCAGGCAGTATTGCCAGACCTGGCTGGGGTTGGGGCGCGACATGCGGATGTTCCGCGTCGGCTACCAGGAGCGATACGAGTTTTGGGGGCAAATCCAACCCTGTTACCATACCGTGCCTCAGCATTTATCGTTCCTGCAAGCCAAGTTCGAGCGCGTGCCGGAGGCGGCCTATCAACTCAATTTTGTGATCGGCCAGGGATCCTCCTGCCGGCCTCAAATTACCCGCCGGCTGGAAGACGGCGTATTGCCGATCCTGCGATCCATCCAGGCCGAAGAGGATATGCATTACCATCTGACGGTTTTTGCCACGCTGGAAAAGACGCCGCTGACCCCCGACGCCCTGCGCGGCTCGGAATGGGATGCCTGTTATGCCAACACGGGGGGGAATATGCTGACGCCCGAGCAGCGCGAGGAACTTCGTCCGAAGTTGGAGGAGGAAATGCGCGGGCGCGAACAGGAAACGGTTTGCTGCCTCCGTGTTGAAGCTGTCAACACCGGACGGGTCCCGCGCTATGCCTGGTTCAAAGCAGCTTTTATCGCGGGATTCAACGGCCTGGCGCTCAGGTATCCGGATGCCGGGAAATATGAATTCCGGGAAGGATTTTCCCGGTTGACCGGTTGCGCCGGGGTCTTCGCCGTCAACCGGCTCGATGGCGCGCCCTTGCCGGAGGAGGAGATGGCGGTGCTCCTGCAGCCGGGTGGAACGGCGGTTTTCGATATTATCGCGCCGCATGCGCCCGTCGGCGAGGACCGCGCACGGGAACTGATGCGGCTGGACTTTGACGCGCACCTGGAAGCATGCCGGGCATATTGGCGCGCGCGTCTGGAATCGGCTGCGCAAATCTGCGTGCCGGAAAAGCCGATTGATGAAAACATCCGGGCCGGATTGCTGCATTGCGACCTGGCAACCCTGGGGCGCGAGCCGGATGGGCCGGCGCTGGCCACCATCGGCTGGTATTCGCCCATCGGCACGGAAAGCGCTCCAATCATCCAGTATTTTGATTCCATTGGGTGGCATAAACTGGCCGAACGCTGCATAGATTTCTTTTTCGCCCGCCAGCAGCCCAGCGGCTTTATCCAGAATTTCGCCCGCTACGAGAGCGAAACCGGACCGCTGCTCTGGACCGCGGGCGAGCATTTTCGCTACACCCGCGACGCGCCGTGGCTGAAACGCGTTTGGCCTGACATCAAGCGGGCCGCCGATTACCTCCTGCAATGGCGTGAAAGGAACAAGACGGATGCCTGCCGGGTAAACGGGTATTACGGCATGCTCAACGGCAAGGTTGCCGATTGCAACGATTTTTACCATTCATTTTTCCTGAATGCCGGCACGTACATCGGGTTGAAACGCACGGCTGAAATGTGCCGCGCGGTTGATCCGGAATATGCTAAAATGCTTGGCGGGGAATTGCCGGAATATCTGAGGGATATCCGCGCCGGGTTTTATTACGCCCAGGCGCGCGCGCCGGTCATGCCCTTGGGCGACGGCGCCTGGGCGCCGCTTATGCCGCCATGGGTGGAATATACCGGCGGCATCAGCTTCTATGCCGACGGCGGCAAATGGTTTTCGCACGGCGCGTTTGCCTCGCGCAGCTGCCTGACCGGCCCGCTCTGGCTGATCATCTCCGAGGTGCTCGATCCCGGCGAGATCGGCGCGGAATTCATGCTCAAGACGAACCAGTACCCGGTGACGCTGGACAATGCCGCCTTGAGCCAGCCTTATTACTGCCGGCATGATTACGCCCATATCCGGCGCGGCGAAGTTGAGGCATTTTTGAAGACCTATTACAACCAGCTCACCGCGCTGCAGGATCAGGAGACCTACACTTTCTGGGAGCATTATCACCATGCCAGCGAACACAAGACCCATGAGGAAGCCTGGTTCCTCATGCAGACCCGCTGGATGCTCTGGATGGAGCTTGGCGATGAACTGCGGTTGATGAGCGCTGTGCCGCGCGCCTGGCTGGAAAACGGCAAAACAATCCGGCTGGCCCGCGTCAAGTCGTATTTCGGGCCAATCAACCTGCATGTGTGTTCCGACCTGGTGCGCAACCGGATTACCGCGGACGTTGAAGTTCAATCCGACCGGCTGCCGGAAAAGGTATGCGTCCGGTTGCCCCATCCGGAGCGCCGGCGCGCCGCAGCCTGCGCGGGCGGCGATTACGATCCGTTGCAGGAAACGGTAACCGTGCGACCGTTTGCCGGCCGCGCGCTGATTGAATTGCGGTTTTAAGGACGGAATTGACGGCAATTGACGCCCGCTTCGCGCAGCAATCCCGCCGCCTGTTCGGTAAAATGGTATTCCTGGCCGAAGATCACCGTCTTGATGCCGGCAGTGATTATCATGCGCGCGCAGGCGAGGCAGGGGCTGATGGTGCAGTAAAGCGTCGCGCCTGCCAGGGCCACGCCGTAATAGGCCGCCTGCACAATGGCGTTTTCCTCCGCATGAGCGCAGATGCATTCATCCAGCTTGGCGCCGGAAGGCACATCTTCCGCCGCGCAGCGCGGGCACCCGCCGTCGCAGCAGTTGCGGATGCCCGGCGGCGTACCGTTGTAGCCGGTCGAGATGATGCGATGGTTTTTAACGATCACCGCCGCCACCTGGCGCCGCCGGCAATTACCGCGCCGTTTGACCACCTCGGCGATTTCCATGAAGTAAGTGTCCCAATCCGGCCGTTTATATTGTTCCATCTTGTCTCCTGCCCCCCCATCACCTGCGTTAATCAATTCCGGGCTTCTTCATTTTCGAAGCGGCCGCGTTCCCAGGCGCGGATGATCCAGATGCACAGCTCGTACAACAGCAACATGGGAATGGCCATCAAAACCTGGGAGGCCACGTCGGGCGGCGTCAGCACCATCGCCAGGATGAAAATCGCCACTATCGCATGCCGGCGGTATTTGGCCAGCATTCCGCTGGTGACTACCCCGATCCGCCCGAGGGCCAGCAGCAGCACCGGCAGTTCAAAGGCCAGACCGAATCCCAGCAGCAATTGCATGGTAAACGCCACGTAACTGGTGATGGTCCATTCCGCGCGGATGCCCAGCCATTCGTGCAGCCCCAGCATCAGCCGCAGGGCGGTCGGCATGACGAGCAGGTATCCCATCAATGCGCCGCCGGCAAAAAGGATTATTGCCAGGGCGAAAGCGCCGGCGGCCGCCCGGCGCTCGGCGGCCCGCAGGGCGGGGAAAATGAAACGCGCGATGCAGAGGACGATGCCAGGCGCGGCTAGCAGCAAACCGACCCAGAATGCCAGGCGCACCGCAATGGAAAAACCGCCGGCAATTTCCAGCGAGCGTAGAAATTCTTCCGGCCGGTCAGTCAGGCCGGACAACGGCGCGCGCAGCATGCGCAGAATCCGCGGCGCCAGGGGCAGGGCCGCCGCCATGCCCAGCGCCAGCAAGGCGGCAGCAGCCAGTATGGTACGGCGAAAATCTTCGAGATGTTCCAGGAAGGGTTTGGGCTCGTCCGGCCAGAGTGCGCGCTGCCGGGTTCGGTCCGGCGCCGGGGTTGGCCGGACGGCCGCATCATTACCGGCGGCGACTGGCCGTTCTGGTTCCACGGGATTGGGTTCGGCGGTCAAGCCGGTTGGGCCGCGGCGAACTGTTTTTTCACGGCCGCCGGCCGTTTAAGCATTGTACGGATCTGCTGGGAATTCAATTGCTTAACCTTGGCTTCCGGCATGCCCAGTGCCAGCAGGCGCCTGCGCTGCGTTTGCTCGCGGCGGCGCTTTTCGCGCGGTTTCTTGGCGGAATAATTCAGTTCATTGTTGGCGCAGCCGGATCCCATGGCAAACCCCTCGTGTGGTTCGATATGCAATGCAGACAGTTTCTCAAAACTGAATGGAAGCATATCGGAAAACCGGATTGAAGGCAAGCGCTGAAATCATTAACCTGATAGTTTTATATAAACCGTCCGCGGACGAAATTTACTCGCATCGCGCGCGGAAATCGGGTAGTAATCAGGGCATAACAGCTTGCTTTGCAACGCAACCAATCACCTGGGGGAAAATCACATGCGCAGCGTAAAGATTTTGGCGGCCTGGATGGCAATGGCGGCGGTGGGGGCGATTGCGGAGACGCCGTCCGCCACGGCGCCGGCGCGGCCAGCGGCTTATGCACGCCGGGCAATCCCGGCGGCGACCGTGCAGTCCGAGCCGGAATATGACTGGGACTGGCTGAACGTGGCCTTGGGCGCCAAGATCGGCACCCTGGGCATCGGCGGCGACCTGACTGTCGGATTGAACCGCTATCTGAACCTGCGCGGGGGTGGGTCCTGGGCCGGATTTTCGCTTAATCGGCAGATTGAAGACGTGGATTATGATCTCGATCTGGATTTATCGGTTTTCCCCGTGATGCTTGATTTGCATCCGTTTGCCAACAATTTCCGCATCAGCGGCGGCGTGATCTTCAACAGCCAGGCGCGGGCCAAGTTAAAAGCCGCTCCGGACCGGGAAATCACGATAGGCGATCATAAATATCCGGCAGCGGCAATCGGCACACTTTCCGGTTCGATCGAATCCGCGCGCCAGGTGGCGCCCTATGTCGGCATCGGGTACGGCAATGCGGTCGGCAGCGATGCCTGTTTCTCCTTCATCTTCGACCTGGGCGTAGCCTTCCAGTCGTATGACGTGGCCTTGACCGCCGATGGCCCGGCCATGGCTTTCCCGCAATTCCGGGAAGACCTGCAGAAAGAGCAGGAGAAAATCCAGGACGACGCCGATAGTTTCAAAATTTATCCCGTCCTGGCATTCGGCATGGCGTATTATTTTTAACCGGCGTCACCCGGATTGTTTGACGCGGCGCCCGCCATTGCAGCCAGGCATGTTCCGGGGCGCACTTGCGCCCTGTTTCCAGGCCTCCGTCACCCCGCGGACGCAGTCTGACTATGCCTTATCCCTGGAAGCACTTGTCAAGATGCGCCTGATCGAACTTCCGCGTTGCCATGGACACCAGGACGGTTACAAGTGCGGCGACAGGCAGGCCAATGATCAGCGGATCCACAAAAGCCCAGATAAACGGGCCGTTTTTCAGAAAAACTTCGACGCCATCCACCATATTGATTCCCAGCGAACGCACGCCGAATATTTTTTGGCATAGCAGGAGCGCGGTTGATTCCTTTTCATGGACAAACAGCATCCACAGCATGCTCGATGCGGCGCCGGCGAGCATGCCCCAAACCGCGCCGGCCCGGGTGATTGCGCGCGACCATAATCCACCCAGATACATTGGCAGGAAGGCGCAGGCGCACATGCCGAAAAATATGGCCGTGCCGCGGGCCACGATTTCCGTGCCGGTCTTGCCGAAGCGGGTTTCAAGAACATAGCCCAGATAGACGCTGGCAATGATGCCCGCCAGGATGGCCAGGCGGGTGGCTATCACTCCGCCGCCGGCGCTTCCGCGCCGGCAGCCCTGTTCGTAAAAGTCGCGGCCGAGCGATGTGCCCATGGCATGGAATTGACTGCTGAGCGTACTCATGGCGGCTGACAGCAGGGACAGCATGAAGAGCAATCCGAACCAGGAAGGCATGGCGGACTTGATGTACATTGGGATGATGGCCTCCACATCGCCCTTGGCCGCCACGATGGCGATCTTGCCCATGGTGTCGCGGAAATACACGTTGCACAGGGCGCCGACCACGAAGGCCACCCCGGTCATCATGAGAATGAATATGCCGCCGATCGGCACGGCCCGGTTAAGTTCGCGGCCGCTCTTGACCGTCATGTACCGCACCGCCAGTTGCGGTTGTGCCAAAACGCCTATGCCGACGCCCATGACGATGGTGCTGACCAGCGACCACCAGAGGGGCGACCCGAACCGCGGCATGGCCGTCCATCCCAGGTGTCCGCCTTTGGCCAGTTTTTCCGGCACGCTGCCGGCCATGTCGGTCAAGTGCTGATGCGCGGGAATGATGCCGCCCAGCTTGTGATATGTCAGAACCAGCAGAATGACCATGCCGGCCATCATCAGCGATCCCTGCAATGCATCGGTATACATTACCCCCTTGATGCCGCCCATGATTACATAAAGGGCGATGATGGCCGAGAAAATCCCCAGGGCTGTTTCGTAGGGCAGACCCAGCTGTTCGGCCAGAAACTTGGCCGCGCCCATGAGTACTGCAGCGGCGTAAAGCGGCATCAGCGTGAAAATAATCAGGCCGGCGGCGCCTTGAATGAAGCGCGACTGGAACCGGCGCCCGAGCAATTCCGGGAAGGTGTGCGCGTCCAGGCGCAATCCCATGGAGCGGGTGCGCCCGCCGAACGCCACGAATGCCACGAAAATTCCCAGGAAAATGTTCAGGAAGGTGAGCCAGAGCAGGCCCATGCCGAACACGCCGGCGGCGCCGCCGAAACCTACTATCGCCGAAGTGCTGATGAAGGTGGCGCCGTATGACATGGCCATGACGTAAGGATGGACTTTGCGTCCGCCCACCATGTAGTCGGTCACCGAATGCGTGCTGCGATAGCCCCGGTATCCCAGATATCCCACCAGCGCGAAATAAACAATCACCGCCGACGATTCCCAGAACCCGATCATGGATGCCCCCTTCCGGATTACAATTTTTCTTCCAGTTTGTCTTCCTTGTCCGCCCATTGGCGCACGGTGTTTTCTCCAGCTTCAGGCGCGCCGGCCGCGCCGCTGTTCCAGCGGGCAATGCCCCATCCGACGCAAAGCAGCGAACTCAGCACCGACAACACATAAGCCAGCCAAACCCCTGGATCAGGAATGCCGATAAACATGCCGCCCTCCTTTGTTTGCGCCTGACGACGCTAGGTGAAACACCGAATCATCCAATGCCTTGTTCCGGCGCAGCAACAATGCAGCTGCCCCGTATCACTTTGCCAGTTACCCGCAATATCATACTTTTACAAAGCGTATTCAAAGTTCAAGATCATGTCAATGTAAAGTTTATGCGGTGATTACGCCCATTGGCCTCTTGTAAAATCATATTGCATTCCGCGCAAAAACAGATTAGTATTATAATTAGGTTAACGAAATGTCGTTGGTGATTTTATGCCGTTGCGGCGATTGAGATGTCGCAGAATGTGGTGTTCGGTAATGAATCGTCCTGATATCCTGGTCATAATGTCCGACCAGCACAACAAGCAGGTGCTGGGTTGTTACGGCGACCCGGTGGCGCGCACCCCTAATCTCGACCGGTTGGCGGGAGCAGGCTTCCGGTTCGACCAGGCCTATTGTCCGGCGCCGCTGTGCGTGCCCAGCCGGATGAGTTTCATGACCGCGCGTAATCCTTCGGCTAATCAGGTTTGGCATAACGGGCATGTTTTGTCATCCGGCATTCCCACCTGGCCCGACCATTTGAATTGGGCCGGATACGAAACAACGCTGATCGGACGCATGCATTTTCTGGGGCCGGATCAGCGGCATGGATTCACGCGACGCCTGCTGGGCGATTTGCGCGCGCCGTGGAAATACATCCCGCGGGTAGCCTGCGGACAGTGCGGCGCGTCGGTCCGGGTGGCGGGCACCGGCACATCCGCGTATGCCTGGTACGATGAGCAGGTTGCGGATGCCGCCTGTGAATTTATCCGGCAGCGGGCGCGCGGCCGATCGGATGTGCCGTTTGCCGCAACCGTGGGCTTTTTGCAGCCGCATGCTCCATACGTCGCACCGCCGGATTTGTTCGAATACTACCTGGCCAGGCTGGCGCCGCCGGATGCGGAGGAAAATCCTCCCGAACAGGTGAGCCGGCATCGCCGCATGCATGCGTTCGAAGAGGGGATCGGCGCCATGCAGGCGCAAGCCGCCCGCGCGGCATATTACGGCATGTGCGAAAACCTGGACCGGCTGATCGGCAAAATACTGGGCGCGCTGGAGGATTCCGGCCTGGCGGATCGGACATGGGTGGTATATTGTTCCGATCATGGAGACATGCTGGGCGAGCATGGCTGCTGGTTCAAGTCAACCTATTACGAAGGCAGCGCCGGCATACCGCTCATCATCCGTCCCCCGGGAGGGCTGCCGGCGCTGGCGGCGTCTGAAACGTTGACGTCGCTGATGGATTTGGGGCCGACTTTTTGCGATCTGGCAGATGCGCCGCCGATGGCCGCGGCTGACGGCCAGTCGCTTGGCGGTGTGCTTGCGGGGATTCATGAAACAGTCAACCGGACGGCGGTGTTCGCCGAGTTGTCGCATGACCAGTACGCGCCGGAAGTCCCATCGCGCATGATACGTTCCGGGCCGTGGAAGTTGTGGCAGGCGATTTACCCGGATGGCCCGCAAACCGTGATGTTTAACCTTGAAGATGATCCGCGCGAAACACGCAACCTGGCCGAATACCCTGAATATGCCGGCATCCGGGCCGATCTCTCGGCGGCATTGCTCCGGGACTGGCGGCCGGAATTGGTGCAGTGCTTGTCCGGCAGACACAGGCGCGATGTAATCCGCCTGATGGCCGGATACGGCGGGCAGGATTGGGAACATGGCGGAGTGGAACTGGCGGCGCCGGCGGCAGTCGAAGCCGATGTGGCGCTGCGATGAACCTGGCTTTCCTTTGAAAATACTGGCGCAAATATCGGCGGCATTGCTGGCTTGCGGCGCGATCGAGTGTCGGGCCGCGCTGGAAATCCGTGTGCCCTTGCTCCTCGATCTGCCGTCCGGTCCTGCCGGATCATGGCCCGTCGCCTGCGGCGTTCCGTTTGCGGCGGGAACCTCGCCGGATGCCGGGTCGCTGGGCGTGGTGGACGATGCCGGGGTTGCGGCGCCGGCGCAGGCAGACGTGACGGCCACCTGGCTGGATGGCAGCGCGCGCTGGATCATGCTGCATTTTATCGCCACGCCCGGCAAAAAATATTTTGCCGTCACCGGCCAGGGTTTATCCGGTCGGGCGGATGCGTCTGACGGAATTACCATGGAAGAATCGGACGCCGGAATAACGATCAGAACCGGCGGAGCTAAATATTATATTGCCGCGGACGCAGCCTTGATCGTCCGGGCGGACTTCAATGGCCGGCCCTTGCTGCGCGATTCCGGACGCGGCGCGTATCTCAAGGACCAGCGCGGCCGGATCGGCCGGCTGGGCGGACCGCGCAGCGAGATGCAGACTTCCTTCCGCGTCCGCGGTCCGCATTGGACGGTTTTGCGCAAGGAAGGCTGGTACGTCACTGACGCTGGCGAGCGTATTGCGCGGGGCATTGTCTGGCTGGATTTCTTCGGCGGGTGCCCGTTTGTCAAGCTGACGCATCGGCTGGTGCTGACCGAAGACACGAATGAAGTCTGGTTTAAGGACATCGGCCTGGATTTCAAAGCCGCGCCGGCGGCAGCCGCCGCGGCTTTGTTTCCGCTGGCGCGCGGCGCGGATCGGCCGCCGCTGGAAGTCCCTCTGAATCCCGGCGAATCCGCCTGGATGTTGCAGGATGATTTCCCGCATTTCATGCAAACCAACTCGCATTACGCGGTGGCGCGCGCCGTCCGCGGCGGGGCGGCGGCAGAACTGGCCGCCGGGCCGGCCTGCGGCGACTGGTGCGCCTGGCAGGGCGCCGACGGAGGGTATGCGGTCGTGTTGCGGGATTTCGCCGAACAGTTTCCCAAGGAAATTTATGCGGCCACCGCCGGCTTGACCGTCCGTCTCTGGGCCGAACGCGCCGGCCGCGAGCTGGATTTCCGCGTGCCGTCCTTGATCCGCGATTACTGGGGCGAAGACTGGAGTTCCAAGTCGGACCTGGGCCTGGAGGTATTGAAAAAAATTCCCAGTAATGCCCAGGGATCGGCCAAGACGCATGTCATGTGGTTCCTGCCCCATGCCGGCCATCCCCCGGCAGAAGTAATCGCCGCGCGCGCGGCCATTGCGGCGCGGGGTGTATATGCCACGGCCGACCCGGCCTGGATTTGCGGCGCCGGCGTCATGGGGCTTGACCTGCATCCGAAGGATGAAGCAGGGTATACGCGCGAAGAGCTTTATATATCCGACTTTTTCGATCGGCACTTGCTGCCGCACCGGGTCTTCCCCATGACCGGGTGGATTGCCTGGGGCGCCAATACCGGCACGCGCTACGGCCGGGACAAGGCAACGGGAAAATATTACATGACCTGGTGGCGCATGAGCGGTTTGACCGATTACCATATGCGCAACAGCGCCTGGCTGCTTTACGCCCGCAGCGGGGAGCGCAAGTACCTGGAGTACGCCACGCGTTTCAACCGGTTTGCCGGCGACATGAACATGCATCACTGGGATTGCGGCGACGAAGCCTCCGGCACACGCAAGGTGCGCGGCGGGTTCGGCGGCGCGGGATTGCCGCCGGGCGCCGAAGCTGCGAAGATGGGCGAGGCCGGCAGCGCCGGCAGCCTCCCGATTTACTGGCGCTGGCACAGTTGCAAGGCCGGCTGGGCTGGCGGTTCCGGCGCGGATGTTATGAATTACTTGCATCATTTCTATTTCACCGGCGATTGGGATGTCCGGGAACTGGTTGAAGCCTGCGCGGAAGCCACCATCAAACACGACTTCATGCAGACCGCAGGCGTAAGCTGGGGCGGCAATTTCCTGGATTTGCGCTGCCTGGCCGCCATGTATTCCATGGATTGGAATCCGGAACTGGGAGCAATGGTCCGGAATCTGGCCGGGCAGAACATGGACCTCGACAGTCCCAACGGTGTCTCCGAAAAAATGACTCCCACGCCGACTTACAAAGCCAGCCGCGTTGCCATCTCCATGCTGGCGGTTTACGGTCTCACCCGCGATCAACGTGTGCTCGATTGCTTCCTGAAAATGGTGGATTATCAGTACCGGTTCCAGTTGTCCGAGCGCCCGGTGGCCTACCAGAGCGCCTCGGGCATGTACAACGCCGAGGCTGCATTGTTCACGGGCGATCCCCGATACCTGCGGATCGCCTGGCAGAGCGTGGATAACGCGCTGTCGGAATTCCGAGCGCCTCTGGCGGAGGAATTGGAGGACGCTGGCGGTCTGGATCAGCTCGCGGGATTGCCTTGGTATCCGGCGCATTACAATTATTTTCCGTTTGTCAGTCTGCCCGTCCTGATGCAGGCGCGCGCAAAGTTTCCCGGTCCGCTGGAACCGCTCCCGCTGCTGCGCAAGCACGGCGCTTCCACTGCCAATGCCTGGGCTGCCCTGAAAAAAACCGCCGGACGGACGGCAACCCTGGACATGCATTTTATCCTGGAGGAATCGGATGAAGTGCAGCCGGTGGTTTACGGGCCGGATGGCAGGCTTTGCGGCGATTTTCAAGTTACCGCCCGGGAACGCCGGTTTGATTCTTCAGTTTCCGGCGCATCGGCCTCGCACTGGCTGCGGCTGGTTTTGCCGGCGGCATGGCCGGCGGGCGTTTACCGCGTCGGACATGCCGACCGCGGTCCGTTTACGGTGCTGGATGCCGATGTCGCGCGGATGGTCCTGGATTGCCCCGAGGGATTCTGGCTGAGCATGTCGGGTATTGAAGCGCCGGGCGCCTTTTATTTTCACGTGCCGGAGGATTGCCGTGCGGTCAAATTGTTTATCAGCCGGCCGGTGGAGATCACACGCGGCGACGGCTCTCCGGCTGAAATCGGCGCGGGCGGCGGCGGGACGCCGGAGCGGGAGCCGGTCGGATACATTACCCTGTCCGTACCGCCCGGCTCAGCCGGCGATTGGAAGATAACCAATCGCGAGCCGGCCTTTGTACGGCTCTTGAATTTGCCGCCTTTTGTGTCCTACCTGGTTCCCGGCCGCCTGTTTGCGCCGCCAACGCTCTCCGGGCCCTCGACACCGAATGCGGACGCAACGGCATTGCCGGCGCCGGCGGAGCAGTATGTCCCCGGCGTGATCGGCGGCGGGTTGCAACTGGCCGGCGGGCGGACCTTGAAATTCAAGCGCGGCGCGCCCTTGCCGGATGGTTCCTATGAAAACTTCCCCGGGCTGGCCGGCACAATCGAGTTCTGGTTCCGGCCGAACTGGACGGCGCTGGATCAGGCTTTTGTAAAACTGCAGCGCCGGGAATGGAGTCTGGTTTCCGCCGGCAATATTGCCATTTACTATGTTTACGGACAGAAATCCGCCATTGCCGGCATGCCGGATGCATTCCTGGCGTTTGCCTGCGGCAAGAGCAAGTTTGCCAGCCGGGGGCGTTACCGGCAGTTCGGCAATGCGGCCGGATTATTTCCCCGCGCCGGCGAGTGGATGCATATTGCCGTCACCTGGGAATTTGATCCCGCGCGCCAGTATCCCGTCTTTTACAATCATTCGCTGATCTATGTCAACGGGCGGCTGCGCCGCCGCCAGGTCGGGGGCGGGGACATGCTGCGCAGCAACACTCTGGAAGACTTTGATCTTGCCGGCATCCCCGAATGGATCACGCTGGGCGGCGATGGCGCTTTCGACGAATTGCGCGTATCCAGCTGCGTGCGTTATGCCGATGATTTTGATCCGCCGCGCGCGCCTTTCACGCCGGATGCGGCGACCAAGCTGCTGATGCGTTTTGACGGCCCAATCCCGGCGGGAGAAACTTCCGCCTGGAAATTGTCCCCTTGAACGCCGGCAGCCCGGGGCGGGCATGCGGTCCACTGGATTTGCAGTGACCAGGCGGAAAGTGATTGGTTGGAAGATCAACTCGTGGAGGAATTGCAATGTTAGGAAAACATGTGAAAATGCTGGCTTGCGGCGGTGGATTGATGGCTCAAATCGCGCTGGGCGCCGGCGCGGACACCATGCCGGACCTGGTGCCCATGCCGAAACGGTATCAGCCGTTGGACGGTACGGTGGCGGTATCCGGTTTGACGATCTTCATTGACGCCGCCAATCGCCAGGGCGCCATCGCCGCCGAAGAAATTCAAAAGCAAATCCGCCGCCTAGGCGCCGAACCCGGCGCGGCCGCGGCGGCCGGCGGCGATACCGCCCAGCCCGGCATTTACATTCTCGCCTGGCCCCATACCGCGGCCGTTGCGTTGGCCCGCGAATTCCAACTGGGAATTACCGCCGATGATCCCGGCCCGCAGGGCTACGTGATCCATGCTGACGGCAACCGCGTGGCAGTCCTCGGCAGCGATGCCGTCGGCGCCTTGTACGGCGCCATGACCTTGCGCCAGATGTTGCAATCCAAGTCGAACCTGGTTCAAGTCGCCGCGGCGAGGTTGTATGACCGCCCCGACTACCGCTACCGCTCCGCCATGGGCGTCCGCCGCGGGCTCTGGCCGCTGTCACTGGGCGATAAGGATGCCATGCAGGGATACCAGGCCGGGATTGACTGGATGCTGCATTTCAAAATGAACCTGATGGATAATCATGACGCGGTGGAAAATCTTATCCGGCATCCGGAGAACACCAATGGCTGGAGTTTTGTCCGTGAAATCAACGATTACGCGATCGAACGCGGAATTTATCCGGTGCTGTGGGAAAGCACGCGCATCGGCAACGGCAGGTTTGACGCTGACCGGCCGGAATTCGCGAATTGGGATTGCGTCTATAACGGCAAAGGCAAGGGCGGCCGTTATTATTGCTGGTCGCGCGACGACTTGGCGCGCGAACATATTCAGCGCGTGGCCAAATTCGTGCGCGATTGCAATTTTAAAATGATTTGCGTGCATCCGGTGGATGGCGGCGGGGCCTACGATCCGGAAAGCTGGAGCAAGCGCTGTCCGCAATGCCGGGAGCGCTTTGGCGACGATCGCTGGAAGGCCACGGTGCATCAATTCAATTTATGGGCGGAAATTCTGAAGCAACAGGCTCCTGGCATAATCTTCACCAGCCCGCTTTATCCTTACAACGCGGAATATGCTGATTTTTCGCGTTTTACCGGCATCCCGGAAGACGTATGGCGCAAAAATTCAATTGATTATTGGAAACATATCCATGCGGGACTGGATGCGTCCATCGTGCCCATGACCTGGAGCGCGCGTCCGCACAACATGAAAATTTACCGCGATTGTTTTGCGGGCCGGCCGATATATATATATGCCCACAGTTTTGTAGGCCTGGGCTATTTTGGCGCCTGGCACCGGCGCAATGGCACGAATTACGAGGGCCATCCTGGCGATATTTTCGCCTATGCCTATTACATGGACACCAGTTACAAGGTGCTCTGGATGAACCAGATTTGCGATTGCGAATACGCCTGGAACACCGATGCGCCCGGCAGCGAACCGTTTAACGGCCTTTATTACGATGCCGAGAAGGATCATACCGAGCCGCCCGAGATCATTAACGATTGGCTGCCGCGCGCCTGCCGCGCGTTCTTCGGTGAAAAGCTCGGCAATGCCATGGCGCCGGTGTATCAGGCTGGCGTGTTGACCCGCTACATTCAGGATCCCGGCGGCGCGCTGGCCCTGGCGAATAAAAACCGGCAGAAACCCATGGCGGACGTTGATCCGGACACCGCCGGCAAGGCCGGCGGCGAAAAGGTTCTGGCGCCGGCCATGGTGGACAGCGCAGCGCGGATGGCGGCACAAGTCCAGGCCACGGAAACTGCCTGGCGCGCCCTGGAACAGGCCTATTCCGCGCTGGATACAGCGTCGCCCCACCAGCGGAAGATCGTCATGTTCTTTTACAAGCGCATGCCGCTGTGGCATTTGATTGCCAGCGCCCGCCATGCCGAATATCTTGCCGGCGAACTGCACAAGCAGGGCCGCAAGGATGAAGCCCTGGCGCTGTTGCGCAAAGCGCTTGACGAATATGAAATTGACCGGCAACAGGCGGAGGATGTGCTGCAAAAAACTAAACATGAACCGGATTTGACCTTGCGCGGACCGCTGGACGCCAGGAGCGGCGATGTTCAACCGGCGCCCGCCGCGGTGCGCGAGATGCTGGAATCACGGATGGCCAGCCTGGCGGTGGTGCTGCACCCGCGGCCGGCCGGCGACATCGTCAAGGTCGGACTGTATCTGGCAAAGGCTCCGGGCGCGCAAAGCACCAAGCTGTTTTTTGACCGGTTCCAAAACGTTCAGGCAGATTTCATCGCTTCCCTGGCTATGGCGGTTTTGCAGGATTACGATTGCGTTTTCATCTTCCAGACCGGATCGGTCATTCGCTCCGATTATTTCGACAATCTGCCGCGCTTTGTCGGCGAGGGCGGGCGCGGCGTGCTCTTCCAGCATGACATGTGCGGCTTCGGCCGTTACCCCTTCGGCCAGTCCACGCCGTTCCCGGAAATCTGCCCTTACGCCGATGGACGCCGCGATGCCACCAACCTGGTGGTACTGCTGGCGCATCCGGCCATGCCCGGCCTGTCCCAGGGCGATAAAACATGGCACATGTATTACGATCATATCACCCCCCGGCCCGGGCCGCAGGGGGTGGCGCTGGCCGCGGATGAGACTGGTGCGCCGGTGACGGTGGCAGGCGAGTTCGGCCACGGCAAAGTCATTTTCGACGGCAACATCAATATTGACAGCCATGATCAGGAAGCCGCGCTGGCCGGGTTCAACGCCGTGCTGACGCGCGGCGCGGTGGAATGGTTTACCGGCGTGAAGCTCGTGGAAAAAGCGGAAAAATAAATAATTCAAGGCGTCAAGGTTTCAGGTGATCCGATTTCAAAAATAACGTTTTGAAAGAATTCAGAATTCCGTAGTCAGAATTCAGAATAAATACAAATGATTTGTGGTAAACGTCTTATATTGATTTACAATTCTGACTGCTGACTTCTGTCTTCTGAATACTGCTTTCAAAAGCTGACTTTTGAAAGCAACTCAGGTGTTACATTTTTAAGGCGGGAGTAACCATGCTTGAAAAAAGCTTTCTGCCGGCGGCGATTTTTGCATTGACCAGCGCCCTGGCCCCGGCGCCGGCGCAATCTGACGACCTGGTGTTTTTCCAGGCCGGTTTGAACGGCAGCGCGGAAGCCCGGCTGGTCGGCCGGCCGGCGGCGCCGGCCCGCGCGGAAAATCTAAAATGGACAGTATATCCCGGCGATGCCGGCTCGGCGCTGGAGCTTGGCCCCGCCGCCAGCCTGTGCTATGAGATGGATGGCGGTTTCCCCGGCGATGCGGGATCGTTGGAATTGCGGCTGAGGCCGGAAAGGCTGCCGGCGGCACCTTGCGCTATCCTGAGCCTGGCCGCGCCGGAGACTGCCGGCGGGTGGAGCCTGGCGCTGGAATATGCGCCGAACGGCGATCGCTGGCTGTTTCGCGTCAGCGGCCGCGGCTGGCAATCCGATCCATCTGCCTGGCACGGCCAGGTGAAAACCGGGCGCTGGAATCATCTGCTTCTGACCTGGAACCGCGCCGATGAGCCGTCCTTTTCCCTGTTTCTGAACGGGAAATGGCTCACGTCGCAGCCTTTTAACGGCAAGATGCCCGGCGCCGCCGTTTTGGAAATCAAGGGGGCGCAAGATCTTGCCGCCGGCTTGGATTCTCTCACCGTTTACCGCCGGGCCCTCTCCAAGACGCAGGCGCAATTGCTGGCGCAATTATCCACGCAGGCGGTTGACCGGGTGGACGGCCTGCGCGCGGAAATTGCCCGCGACGACCAGGCGGCAGCCGAGCGCCGCGCATTGGTCGCGCGGTTGCAGGGGAAGGTCGGCCGGATCTATCACACACGCGGCCGCGCCGCGGGACCAGTAGCGCTGCCTGAGGGAGTGATGGCCGAGGGCATCCGGCCGGAGGAGATCGGCCAGACGGACCTGTCCCGGTTCGCGGTGCTTTATTTTCCCCAGGGCCCGAACTTCCAGATTACACCGGAACAGTATCCAGCCATCCGGGAATTCGTGCGGAACGGCGGCGGATACGTGGGCGATTGCCAGGGCGCTTATTTCGCCGAAAAACTGGAATTGCTGCCGATTACCTGTTATTATAACAATATCTGGGGGCTGTATAAAATTCATGTCAAGCCGCATTTCGTGACGGATAACCGGCAGGCGGAAATTACCATGCATTTCGGCAACGGACCGATCATGGCGGCGGGCGAGGGGTGCCGGGTGATCGGGACTTACGCCATGAAACTTCCGGGCGATGTCACGCCTGCGGCGATTATCGTCGGCCAATACGGTCGCGGCACGGCGGTGATCTTCGGCACCCATCCCACGGGGGAGAAGGTGGCGTTCCAGGGCACCCGCGCGCATTTCAGCGGCAAATTGCTGGGCACGGAACGCATGCTCGTCAACGCGCTGTTGCTGGCCGCCGGGCTGGTGGATGAGGCCGGCTCGCCGCGCCCCTGAATGGGGCATGACTGCTCGTATCGCAGAAAATCATATGGCGCAAACAGCTTGTGCTGAAAAGGCATGGAGAACAGGCGATGAAAAATATTCCGGGTTGTCTTTTGACCTGCATGCTGGCGGCCGGGCTCGCTGCGGCCGCTGAAACGGCGCCAGACATGAAAAAAATATCCCTGCCGGTTGCGGATATGGAAAAAACGCCGGTTTATACCCTGGAAGGCAAAACCAACCAGCCGCTGGCGTCCATCACGCAGACAACGGCATCGCAGGGCCGGCACAGCCTGCGTTTTGAACACACGGGGACCGGGCCGCGCCGCGCCGGCATATCCTTCCCGGTGGAAGGCGCGCCGGGCTGCGACGCGCTGGCGTTTGATATTTATTGCGAACATGACCTGCAGTTCAGCCGGCTGAATGTCCAGTTGCAGCAGGAGCCGGACGGGAGCGACCAGGGCGGTGTGTTCAGCGGCATGCTGAAATTGAATCGCTTCATCGATGGCTGGACTACGGTGCAACTATCGGCTGGCGCCGGCCTGGAATTCTTTTCCGCCGCCGGCGCCCAGCCGGATTGGGGCCGGATTCGGCGAGTCAGCTTTTACTTGCACGATGGCCGCGACAGTCGGACGGTGTTTTATCTGGACAATATCCGTTTTGAAAACGTCGGCGCCAGCCGCAACCTGCTCTTCAACGGCAGTTTTGAACTGAGCGCCAATCCCGGCGTGCCGGACGGCTGGGGGCGCGACCTGGCGGCGCCGCCATTTGGCGCAGCAGTCTGGGGAATTGACGCCGGCGCCGCCTGGGTTGGAACCAATGCTTTGCGCATCGGACACCCGGGCAAATTTGCCCGTTACTGGCTCACCCACCTGGAGGCGAAAAAAGACCAGGATTATACCTTTTCAATATATCTGAAGGCCGGCGCGGCTGGCACGCGCGCGCTGCTGCAGCTGAACGGCACGCCGGCAAAAATGGAAACGGACGTGGGCGCCGGCTGGCAGCGATATACGCTGACGGGCAAGGCGCCGGCCGCCGGTTATCTTTATCCGCAGATAACCCTGGCGGCCGGCGGACCGTTATGGCTCGATGCCGCGCAACTTGAATTGGGCGCCGTTGCGACGGATTTTATGCCCGCGACGCTGGACCTGCTGCCGGCGGATGAAGCAGATCGCTTGCCGCCGGCGGATGCATCCTCCGCCGGCGCCGCAACGGTGCAGGCCGCTATACGGCGCGCGGCGGCGGCGCCGGAAATTGACGGCAAACTGGACGATCCGTGCTGGAATTCCGCCCGGGAACTGGCGCCGTTTGTGCTGCTGAAGGAAAACTGCCCCGCCCGCCGGCAAACTGCGGCGCGGATTTGCTTTGACGAACGCGGTTTCTACCTGGCCGTGCGCGCCGAGGAGCCCGACATGGCCGCATTTCGTGCGCGCCTGAATAAATTGCAGAGCGGCCCCTGGGGCGCGGATTGTATTGAAATATTCATTGACCTGCACCATGACCGGCGGACTTATTACCATTTTGCAGCCAACGTCCGGGGTGAATGCTGGCAGGCGCGGCATACCCTGCCCAAATTCTATACCGGCGAACCGGCGAGCTGGCAGGCCGAGTGGCGCGCGGCGGGACGGATGGAGGATAACGCCTGGACGGTGGAAGCCGCCATCCCCTTCACCTGCTTCGATCTCCGCCCGGAATTACCGGTCGGCGACACATTTGGTTTGAATGTCTGCCGCGTCAACTTGATTGCCGGGGAGTACAGTTCCTGGGCGTTCATGCCGGCGACGTTTCATACGCCGGCGGCGTTCGGGACGGTGGCGGGCTTTGACATTGATCTGGCGGAATACTACCTGGAGGCGGTCAACCTCGACTGGCAGTACGGAGAAGCCGGCGTGCTGTTCCGGAACCGCACTGACTCGGCATTCGAGGGGACCGGCGTTTTTTTCACCAGGGACCACGCTGGCCGGCGCGTTGAAATTGCCGCCCGGCCGGTCGCCGCGCCGGCAGCCGGGGAGCGCCGGTTATCAACGCCGGCGCCGATAGCCGGCGATGGCCTGCGCCAGTTGTTTTTCGGCGCGCGGGACCAGTCCGGCCGGGAACGCCTGGTATCCCAGCCGGTTATCGTCCAGGCCAGCGCCGGCGGGCTGATGCAAATGGATGGGACCGAGTTCGACTTCTACACGACCGGCGCCGTCGGCCGCGCCCGTTGCCGGGTGGAGACTACCGGCGCATCCGATTTGCATTGGAGCATCCTGGGCGATGACCGCCGGGCGCTGGTGGAGGAGGAAACGCCCGCACGGCCGGGATTCAACGAATGGCAGTTCCCCGTCGGCCGGTTAGAAACGGGGACTTATCGTGTTCGCGCTGTTTTGCACGCCGGGGAAGGTGTCCTGGCCGAAGAGGACTCGTCTTTCCGCAAACTCCCCGCCGCGCCGGCGGAAGTGCGCATCAACCAATGGGGCAGGTTCCTGGTGGCGGACGGCGCGCCGTTCCTGTGGTTCGGATTTTTTGACAGTCTGCAACCCTTTGAGGGCCGCTGGGAGGCGGCGCTCGACGATATGCGAACCGCGCATTGTACCGCCGTCCTGGTTTATACCGGCATTGACATCCGGTCGGCGGAAAAGATTCAGCAGGCGCTGGATACGGCACAGCAGCGCGGCCTGAAAGTCTGGCTGCACCTGTCATGGATTGCCTCGTGCGTCAATCCTAAAAATATCAACCACCCGGACCGCTATCGCAGCGAGGCGGAGGCTTACACGGCCCTGGCCGAAATCGTCAACCGCTACAAGACCCATCCCGCTCTGCTCGGATGGTGTACGCTGGACGAGCCCGGCAACCGCGAGGATGTCTTTACACGGGAATTCACGGAACGTTTTTACCGTCAGGTCAAGGACCTTGACCCGCACCATCCCTGCATCTTCAGCCACTTGACGCGCCTCGGCGAATCGGCCATATACCGGCATGCGACCGATCTGGCTTTGATTCCCTTCTCCTCGCAGCGCGATGCCCGGTATGAATTGCTCTTCCAGGAATTTTGGCAGACCGGCCTGCCGGTGGCGATCAACGCGCCCTGCTATGGCGCCATCCATTCCCCGCGCGCCCCGACGGCGGCGGAACTGCGGACGCGCATCTATAAGCCGGTGATTCTCGGCGCGCGCGGCGTCTGCCTTTATACCTACCGTTTCGCTTCCGACCATAACTGGCGGGAATTGGGCCGGCTGGGGCTGGAGTTGCGGGAATTGAGTCCCGTGCTGCTGGCGCCGGACGACCGGTTGCGTGTCCAGGTTGCGCCCTGTCCGCGCGAAGTCCTGGCGGCGCTCAAGGCGTATGCCGGCCGATATTATCTGCTGGCGGTCAACACCGCGCAGCAGCCGCGGGAAGTTGTGTTCCGCCTGACGGATGCGCCGGCGGTCAGCGCGGCGGAGCCATTGTTCGGCGCCCCGGCGGCCAGGGTGGATGGCCCCGCCAGGGAACTGGCGACCGCCATGCCGGCGTTAAGCACGGCGGTGTATTGCATCACCCCGTAAGGCCGGCGGCCAGGATGTTCCGACTGCGGTAAAAAAAATCAATAAAACACATACCGGAGGCAATCAACATGAAAAATCATCGAATCGAATGCATGGGCGCGCTGTTCTTGACATGCGCGGCCGGGTGGGCGGCGACGATTCACGTGGTCGAGCCGGGAACGCCGGACGTGG
>CAYXEK010000041.1:0-29457 GCA_964463985.1 uncultured Verrucomicrobiota bacterium | reverse complement strand
AGGTTATTCTAACTTCCAATAACGGCGGCGGCAATGAAAAAGCACGGCCGCGCCTTGCGCGCTTGTCCCGCGTCCTGACGGGATAAGGGTGGGGAGCAATATTATGCCTAAAATGTCGGCCAGGCAGTGGATGCTGGTCATCGTAATTTTTCTGTTGCTGTTGGCGCCGCCTCTGGCATGGAAGCGCTACCGCGGCAGCGCCCGCATGATCCGCGCGGTGCGTTCCGGTGAAATCGCGCAGGTGCAAAAACTGCTGTCCGCTCAGCCCGACCTGCTGAACGCCTGCGACGACCATCATCGCGCCGGCGCGGCGCAATGGGCGGTGGTGGCCAATCAGCCGGCAATCCTGGAATTGCTCATCGAGCAAGGCGCGGATTTGGACGCCGGCGACCGGCATGGGATGACGGCTCTGCATTCGGCCGCGATTTTCAACCGCGCCGACATGGTCCGGCGGCTGCTTGCCCACGGCGCAGATCCATATGCCATGGGTTTGGGTTACGGGGCTATCCGGCTGACGCCGTTGCACAAGGCGGCGGAAGCCGGCTCGCTGGAGGCGGTGGAGGCATTGCTGGATGACGGCGTGGATGTGAATGTCCTGACGGAAGGCGCCAACCGGGTGACGCCTTTGCATATTGCCGCGGCCCGCGGCCATCAGGACGTCATCCGGCTGCTGGCCGAGCGCGGCGCGCAGATAAATCTCCGCGATGTCACCGGCGCCACGCCGCTGCACTGGGCCATGCGCATGGAGAAAGACGATGCCGCCGCGCTCCTGCGCCTGCTGGGCGGACGGGAGTGATGAAGAGAGGCACAAAGGGGCAGAGGGGCAGAGGGGCAGAGGCGGAGAGGGGCAGAGGCACAGAGGTGTAAAAGTTGACCGAGTCTAGCATCCTTCCCATCCAGGCAATCCGCGCGGAACTGGTTCAAGCCTGCGCCGGACATAACCGGGTCATTGTTACCGCGCCTACCGGGTCGGGCAAATCCACCCGGGTTCCCGGGTTCCTGGCGGATGATGTCCTGAGCGGAGGCGGCCAGGTGGTCTGTCTGCAGCCGCGCCGGCTGGCGGCGCGGATGCTGGCGCGGCGTGTGGCAAGCGAGCGCGGCGCCGCGCTGGGCGGCGAGGTCGGGTATCGCGTGCGGTTTGACTGGCGCATGGGGCCGGTCACCCGGATTGTTTACGAGACGGACGGCATCCTGCTCCAGGAACTGCGGCGCGATCCCGACTTGCGCCGGGTTGGCGCGATTATTTTCGACGAATTCCATGAGCGGCACCTGTTCGGCGATATCCTGCTGGGCCTGGCCTTGACGCTGCAGGCGGAGCGCCGGCCGGATTTGAAAGTCGTGGTCATGTCGGCCACCCTGGAAGCCGCGCCGCTGGAACAGTTCCTCGCGCCTTGTGCCCGGGTGCAGGCGAGCGGCCGGTGTTTCCCGGTGGATATCCGGTATCATGCGGCCCGGCCGGCTCAGCCGCCGCCGGTCTGGGAGCAGGCGGCGCAGGCCTGGACGCAGTCGCGCGCGGCGGCCGGCAGCGGGCATACCTTGATCTTCATGCCCGGCGCCCATGAAATCCGGCGTACGGTGTCAGCCTTGCACCTGGCCGGCGCGCCGGCGCAGCGGATTTTCCCGCTTTACGGCGAACTCACGCCGGCGGCGCAGGATGCGGCAGTTGCCCCGGACCGCATTCCCAAAATCATCGTGGCCACCAACATTGCCGAAACTTCCGTGACCATTGACGGTGTGACCCTGGTGATAGACAGCGGGCTGGCGCGGCGGGCGGGATACGATCCCGAACATGGGATTAACACTTTGCTGGTGGAGAAAATCAGCCGCGCGTCGGCCGATCAGCGCGCCGGCCGCGCCGGCCGGACCGCGCCCGGGGTTTGCCTGCGGCTCTGGCCGGCGGAGGAACATGCGCACCGGCTGGCGTCGGAAATTCCGGAAGTGGCGCGCTTGGATTTGAGTGAAGTGGTGTTGAGTCTGCGGGCGCTGGGCGTGGCGGACCTGGCGGCGTTCCGCTGGGTGGAGCCCCCGTCGGCGGAGCGGCTGCTTTACACCGAAGAATTTTTGAAGGAGATCGGCGCGCTGCGTCCGTCGGACGGCGCCGTCACGCCCCTGGGCCGGCGTCTGCTGGATTTTCCCGTGCATCCGCGCTGGGGGCGGCTGCTGCTTACGGCCGCGGATTACGGTTGCGTGGCCGAAGCCGCGCTGCTGGCCGCGCTGGCCCAGGAGCGCGGCATGCTGGCGCATACGGGGGCGCCGGGGCGCCCGGCCGCGCCCGCCGCCGCCGCGCGCCGGTCTGCCCGGCAGGGCAGCCTGCGCCAGTCGGACCTGGACCGGGAAATCCGGGCCCGGCGTGAGGAATTGGCCGATCCGGACTGGGAATCGGATTTGCTGCTGCGCCTGCGTTTATGGCAGGCGGCCGCCGCGGAAAAATTTTCACCTGCGGTATGCGGCGAGCTGGGATTGCATGCCGGCGCCTGCCGCCGCGTGGAGGAAATGCGCGGGCAGTTCCTGAGCATCGCCGAGCGGATGCAGTTGGCGGGTACCGGCGCCGCGGCCGGCGCCGCCGCGCCGCCGGTCAGCATTTTAAAATGCCTGTTGGCCGCGTTTCCCGACCAGGTAGCCCGGCGCGTCAGCGCGGGTGGCGCCCGGGTGGAACTGGTGCACGGACGGCGCGGCAGCCTGGCGCCGGAGAGCGCGGTGCGACATGCCGCGCTCATGGTAGCCCCCGAAATCCGGCGGCTGGAAGCGCGCCGCGGTGAAATTGAAACCCGGATCACCCTGGCCTCGGCCATCGCGCCGGAATGGCTGGAGGAATTGTTTCCGGAATCCATTGCGCGCCGCCGCCGGGTGGAGTTTGACCCGGTGCAGCGCCGGGTGCTTGCGCGCAATGACTTGTATTACCATGATTTGCTCATTGCCGCCGGCCGCGCGGAGAAGCCGTCGGAAGACGAAGCCGCCGGCAGCCTGGCCGCGGAAGTGCTGGCCGGGCGGCTGGTTTTGAAGCAATGGACGGCGGCGGCGGAGCAATGGATGTTAAGGTTGAACTGCCTGACCGGCTGGCGCCCGGAACTGGGCTTGCCGGCGATCGGCCCGGATGAACGCCGACATTTGATCGAGCAGATTTGCCACGGCGCGTTCAGCGGCAGCGAGATCAAAGAGCGTCCGGTCATGCCGATCCTGCGCGCCTGGTTGAGCGCCGCCCAGCAGGCATTGCTGGATAAATACGCCCCGGAGCGGATCAAGCTGGCCAATGGCCGCGCGTTCAAATTGACATACGAAGCCGGCCAGGCGCCGGTATTTTCCGCGCGGATTCAGGAATTGTACGATGCGCCGGAATGTCCGGCAATCGCGCTCGGAAAAGTGCGGCCCCGGGTAATGATCCTGGCGCCGAATCACCGCCCGGTGCAGATTACCGACGATCTGGCATCCTTCTGGCGCGCCGGCTACCTGCAGGCCCGGAAGGAACTGCGCGGCCGGTACCCGAAACACGAATGGCGGTAAGCCGGATTCCAACGCGGAGCAGAGAGAGACCGGGAAACGGAGTTTTATCTCACGAAGCCACAAAGACACCAAGAAAGAACAAACGTTTTTTCCGCGGCTTTGTGAGATATTTTACCCGCCATCCGCTCATCCCGGCGGGATCAATTCGGCGACATGCGCCGCGGCGGCGGCGCCCAAGCCGTCCAGGCGGTAGCCGCCTTCCAGAATGGACACCAGCCGCCCCCGGCAGGTCTGTGCGGCGATTTGCCGGACAATCCGGGTCATTTGGGCGAAGCCGGCGGCGGTGACGTTCATGCCCCCCAGGGGATCGCGCGCCAGGGCGTCGAACCCGGCGGATATCAGGATCATCTCCGGGTCAAAGTCCATGGCGCGCGGCCGGAGCATGGTTTCCAAGACCCGGAGGTATTCCTCGTCGCCGCTGGCGGCGGGCAAGGGCGCGTTGATGGTGTAACCGCGGCCGGGTCCGGCGCCGGTTTCCGAAGCCGCGCCGGTGCCGGGATAAAACGGATACTGATGCACGGAAAAGCAGAGGACCGTCGGGTCGTTCAGGAAAATCGTCTGGGTGCCGTTGCCATGGTGCACATCCCAATCCACGATCAGGATGCGCTTCAATCCATAGCGTTGTTGCGCGTACCGGGCGCCGATGGCTGCATTATTGAAAAGACAGAATCCCATGGCGCGGTTGCGGGAGGCATGGTGGCCCGGCGGCCGCACTGCGCAAAAAGCATTCACCGTCCGGCCGGTCATGACGGCGTCAATCCCCGCGATCACGCCGCCGGCGGCATAGCGCGCCGCTGCATAAGATTCCCGCGAGACGGGGGTATCGGAGGCATGCAGGTACCTGGCGCCGGATTGGCATGCCTCTGCGACTTCAGCGATGTATTCCGGGCTATGGACGGCGGCTAGAACCTGGAAAGAAGCGGGCTCAACGGGCAGCGGCAGCAGCTTTTCCATGAGTCCGGCAGATTCCAGCCCGCGGATAACCGCCTGCAGCCGGTCGGGTTTTTCCGGATGTTCCGCGCCGGTATTGTGTTTCAGGCATGCTGGGTCGTACGCCAGGCCGGTGCGCGCCGGCGGGGCGGGTTTTGGCGCGGGCGGCGGTTCCGGCGGCCGCCGCGGCGCCGGCGGGACGGGATCTCCCTCAAGGCTGATGATTGCCAGCAGGGCAGTCCAGACCAGCCAGGCAGCGGGATCAAATAAACCTATATCCGTCATTTGAAATTCAGGAAACGAGATAAAATGTTTAGAACAATAACATCAGGATGAAAGCCCCTGCACCTGTTGGGCGCGAAAAAAGTTTGCTGAATTTCAAACCCGGAAGGGGTCGGCGATTTTGCCGCATCTGCTTTGTTGCGAAGGATTTGCGGTATACTTATACAGCTTCATCCTTCGCGCCGCGCATCCGCGGCAAACTTGCCAACTGCCGGATATAGGATATAAATGTCAGCATAAGGCGCCTTGTTCAAGCCCGGATTTTCCTGAATTCAGCCGGCCCCAGTCCGCGCAACCGCTGAAACACGCGGGACAGGTGGTAGCGGTCGCAGAATCCCGTCTCGGCGGAAATGGCTTCAATCGTCTTATCGGTATAACGCAGCAGCAGGCAGGCCTGTTCGATGCGCTTATGCCGGAGGTGTTCCTGCGGCGTCATGCCCATGGCCTGTTTGAACAGCCGGATAAAAGCATTGGTGTTCATGCCGATGAGCGCTGCCAACTGGTCATTGCGCATTTCACGATCCAGGCGCGTTTCCATTTCCGCCAGCGCGCGGACGATGCGCGGGTTGGCGTGCGGGGAGCGGAATTTGTCCGCCGGCACGGCTTGCAGTCCCAGATAGGCCAGGAGGTGGGCGGGCACGGCCATGGCCTCGCGCGCGGCCGCGGTATCCATCCGCAGCCGGCGCAGCGCCTCTGAAATTGCGGTAATGGCGGCGGCGGCTGACCGGCCCGCATGGAAGGCATAGATTCCCGGCGCCGCCGCCGTATAGGGCGCGCGGGTCAGGAAGTGCAGGTAAAAATGATCAACCGGCCGGGTATTGCGCGCGGCGAACGGCGTGTTGGGAGTAAGCACGTAGGCCTTGGAAGGCGCCAGGGGCGTTTCGGAATGGCCGGAGCGAATAAAGGCGCCCGGCCCGGCATTCCAGTACAAGCGCCAGAACGGCGCGCTGAGATTGGCGTAATTCCAGCCGCCGGCGCGCAGCGCCTGCCGGGCGCATACCAGGATGCGAATGCATGGTTCGGGATATTGCTGTTCCAGGGCGGGCATGTCCGGCAAAATCTAAATGATTTCAGCCAATTTCAAGGGTCTTATTGTAAAAGAATTAAAATGCTCCGGGATGCTTCACCGACGTAGCTGCAGCATAGCCGGGTGTGCTGCATTTTGGACTGCGGCGGCCACGCCAAGAGTGCGGCAAGCTTGACATTTATCCACCTTAGCGGGACTGCTTTTCTGTTACGGCTTCAGTTTTTGCGGAAAAGCGGCGTCGAGCCGCCGCACTCCAAAGTAAAACGCAGATCCGGATGCGCCACGCCGTGGCGCTACTACAGTCCGGAATTCATGAATCTTGATTTTGAATTAACTCAATTAGTTTATGATCTATACATCACACTGGTTTTCAGCTCCGAATACCGGATGCTGCATAATGCTTTCAAAAGCTGATTTTTATCGTCAACTCAATTCGGCGGCGTAGCCGGCCTATGCGAGAAAAATACACAAAATAATTGCGCGCGTCCATTGTTTTTAGCAGGGCGGCTGCTACCATGCCGTGATATGTGCATTTGAGAAGCAAGCGCGGGCATTGGTATCACACAGGATTTAAAGAGCAAAACATGAGCAAGCAACATCCGTATGGCGCGGGGGATTCGAAGTGGTTCGTGCATGATCGGTTCGGCATGTTCATTCACTGGGGAACATACGCGGCTGCCGCCCGGCATGAATGGGTGAAAAGCCGCGAGAAGATCAGCGAAGCCGCCTACCGGCGTTATTTCGATCATTTCAATCCGGACATGTACGACCCGGCGGAATGGGCGCGGGCCGCGAAGCAGGCCGGGATGAAATACTTTGTCATTACCACCAAGCATCACGAAGGATTCTGCCTCTGGGACACCAAGTACACGGATTACAAGGCCACCAATACGCCCTACGGCAAGGACTTGCTCAAGCCGATGGTCAAGGCTTTCCGCGAGGCCGGCATCCGGGTTGGTTTTTATTATTCGCTCATAGACTGGCATCACCCGGAATTTACCGTGGACTGCATCCATCCCCGGCGCGAGGAACCCGAGGCGCGGGCGAAGAACCGGCAGCGCGACATCAAGAAATACGCCGCCTACATGCGCCACCAGGTAACCGAGCTGCTCACCAAGTTCGGCGATGTGGATGTGCTCTGGTTCGATTATTCCTACCCCGTGAAAGACGGCAAGGGGCGCGACGATTGGGAATCGGAAAAACTGATCCGGCTGGTGCGCAAGCTGCGTCCGGATATCCTGGTGGACGACCGCCTGGACCTGCCGGGCTCCGGCGACATCATCACCCCCGAGCAATACCAGCCGCGCGGGTGGGTGGTAGATGCGGAAGGCAAGCCCGCGCTGTGGGAAGCCTGCCAGACCTTTTCCGGCGCCTGGGGATATCACCGGGACGAGCAGACCTGGAAGAGCGTCAAACTGCTGTTGACGATGCTGGTGGATAGCGTCAGCAAGGGCGGCAACCTGCTGTTGAACGTCGGCCCGACCGCGCGCGGGTACATTGACCAGCGGGCGCTCGACCGGCTGGACGGCATCGGCCAGTGGATGAAATACCACAGCCGGGCGATTTACGGCTGCACGGCTTCGCCGTTCACGCCGCCGGCGGATTGCCGTTACACCCAGAACGGCAAGCGGCTTTATCTGCACATCCTCAACTGGCCGTTAAAAAACCTGTTCCTGGAAGGGCTGGCGGATAAGGTCGAATACGCGCAGTTCCTGCATGACGCCAGCGAGGTCAAGCTGTCCACCGAACGGCCGCCGAAACCGACCAGGATGAGCGACAAGCAGTTTGACCAGCACTGGCCCAGGGGCTATGCCGTTCTGGATCTGCCGCCGGTGCAGCCGTCCGCTGAAATCCCGGTGGTGGAACTGTTCCTGAAGTAGCCCGGCGGCACGGCGGCGTCCAGGAACTGCGCAACAGCGGCAAGGGCTTTCAATCCCAACTCATGATCACCTTGCCGGAATTGCCCGAGCGCATGACGTCGAAAGCTTCGGCGAATTCGGTATAGTGAAACCGGTGGGTGATGATTGATGAAATATCCAGTCCGCTTTGCAGCATGGCGGTCATCTTGTACCAGGTTTCGTACATTTCCCGGCCGTAAATACCCTTGATCACCAGGCCGTTAAAGATCACCGTATTCCAGTCTATTTTCGTTTCCGCCCCCAGGATGCCCAGCAAAGCTATCTTACCGCCGTGGCACATGCTGGCCAGCATGTTCTGGAAAGCGGAGGCATTGCCGGACATTTCCAGTCCGATGTCGAACCCCTCCTTCATCCCAAGCCGTTTCTGGGCGTCCGCCAGTTTTTCGGTCCGCGCGTCCAACGCCAGCGTGACGCCCATCTTCCGCGCCAGCTCCAGGCGGTAGGGATTGACGTCCGTAATGACCACATAACGCGCGCCGGCATGCCGGGCGATGGCGGCCGACATGATGCCGATGGGGCCGGCCCCCGTGATCAGGACATCTTCGCCCAGCACGCTGAAGGACAGGGTGGAATGCACGGCGTTGCCCAGCGGATCGAAAATCGCCAGGATATCGAGCGGCAGCTTCGGATCGGCATACCAGACATTGGTGACGGGAATGCTGATGTACTCGGCAAACGCGCCCGGCCGGTTGACGCCCACGCCTTTGGTATTCATGCACAAATGGCGGCGCCCGGCGAGGCAGTTGCGGCAGCGCCCGCAGACAATATGGCCTTCGCCGCTGACGATATCCCCGGGATGGAAATCCACGACGTTGCTGCCGACTTTTTCCACCACTCCCGCGAATTCATGCCCGATCACCATGGGCGCCGGGATGGTTTTCTGCGCCCAATCGTCCCAGTTGAAGATATGCACGTCAGTGCCGCAGATGGCCGTGCGCTTGACCTTGATCAAGACGTCGTTGATGCCGACGGACGGCATGGGGACGTCTTCCAGGTGCAAACCCGGCGCGCGTTCTTTTTTCAGGATGGCTTTCATCGAAAAATACTCCTCATGCAACTTGCCGTACTCCGATCATCTAGCCGATTTCAAAACTAACGATTTGAATGAATTCAGAAGTCAGTAGTCAGAATTCAGAATAATTGTAAACATCAAAAGATAAACGTGTTACGTTTCCGTAAAATTCTGGGCGCCGAAAATTGAACACCGAACACTGAACACTTTTGAATGAGATTCTATTGATTAAAGGCGGGACAATTCCATGGGGCGTCCTTCCCGGGAATTGGCCACCGCAAATACCCGGGGCACATACGAACGCGTTTCATCGGGCAGGTAAGGAGCCAATTCGGCAAAAGTAGTCAGGTTATAATCTTCCATTGTCCGTTCCACCAGTCCTTCGCCGGCATTGTAGGCCGCCAGGGCCAATTGCCAGCACCGGAATTGACGGTGCAGTTGTTTCAAATATTGCGCGGCGGCCCGCGCGCTTTTTTCGGGCAACTTGCGTTCGTCCAACGGCTTAAGTTGCAGGCCAAACCGCATAGCGGTATCCGGCATCAACTGAAACAAGCCTACCGCGCCGGACCGGCTTTCGGCGTTATGATCAAAGGCGGATTCGACTTCCGCCAGCCAGACCAGGTGTTCCGGCACCCCTTCATCAGCAAAAATCTGTTTCAAGCGGGGCACCGCCCGCATGAACAGGCCCACTCGCTTCTGGACGGGGGTCATCGTCCAGAACCGGGCTGAAGCCGGGGCGGAATCAGGAGTTGAAGAACGGCGCACCTGGCGTGCCTCGCCGAAGCCTGGCGAAGGCCGGAGTCCGCGCCCGGCAGGCGAACGGTTTAACAGCAGGGTGGCGGCATAATCGTTGTACTTGGCTGCCGTATACGACAAGTTGTTGCCAGGCAACGCGATAGGCGAGGAGAATTCGGCCAGGGGCATGCTGTCACGGTTTTTAGGCAGCGGGCAGTCGTTCAGGGGCAACTGGGGTGAAGCCGTGCCGGCCAGCATGGCTGCGGCTATCAAGCCGGCGGGACTGATTATTTTTTGCATGTAAATCTCCCCGGAACACATGCAAACCAAATTGGAATCAAGAATGGTTTGGCGTTAATCCGGGAAGTTTTGCCGTCCGGCCGGCTTTTGTCAAGCCGTTATTCTGAAATTTTCACGCCGGGGATGCCGAGTCCGACCTGGCGGGCGCTGATATAAACCTCTTTGCCGGTCGGTCCTCCGCAGACCCGCCATTCGCGCGCCCGTTCCCGGCCGTCGCCGAATCCGCAGACCTCGGTGGTGTTCTGGATGGCATCGAACATGCGCTGGAAAAGTTCCCGGGCGGGCAGCACATCCCCGTATTTCAGTCCAATACGGCGCAGGGTATCCAGGTCTTTTTTTTCATCCCGCAGGCTCATGCTTTTATTGCCGATGCACAGGTTTGATGGAGCATAATATGCTGAGCAAGGCGGGCAGATCATGCAGGGGCCCTGGATCAGTTCGACGGGGATATCCGGATTGCGTTGCATGGCGGCAATGGCTTCCGCCAGGTTGTCGGCGGGGATGGGTTCGATTTCCGCGGCCGGCCGGCCGGCGTGGAAACAGGCCATGCAAAGCAAATGGTGGGGACGGATGCGCAGGCGGTCGGCCGTGGCCACAGCTTGGGCGGATTTCCGTTTCACGGCCTGCATTTCCGCCTCGGCGCGTTGCGGGACGATCCGGTCCAATCCTGCTGCCAGCCCGCGCTCATAGTTGCCGCTGGCAGCGTGCCGGCATGCCGGCCAGCCGGGGGCTTCATTGGCGGGGTAGGCGCAAATACCCGTGCAGGCGGGGATGGCGTCGGGAATGCCGCTGAAGCAGTCTATTGCCGGCCGGGTGGCGCCGGGGACCAGGCCGAGGCGCTGCAGGATGGTCAGGTCGCGCAAGTCATTGTAAACCGGACCTTCGGGCGTGTCGTCCGCGCGGCCCGGGTTCTGGAAGCGAAAGACGGAAGATGTATTGCACCATAAAGTCAACGGCACTGCCGGATCGGCCCGGACTGCCGCCTGGATCCGGTCCAACTGCGCTTCATGGTAATACGGCTCCGCCGCGGGATTTTGGCGGCCCTGCCGGCATATCAGGCAAAGAAGTTGATAGGGACGGATTTCAAGGGCGTCGTTTTTTTGCATGGTGTTCAGTGTTCTGGGTGAACTTTTGAAAGAGACTCTGTCAGCCGCGATTCCGGTAAATTTTATCGTAATATTCCCGGTAAGCGCCGCTGCGGATGCGTTCCCACCAGCCGCGGTTGGCAAGGTACCATTCCACCGTGCGTTTCAGTCCGCCGCGGAAGTCGTATTGGGGTTCCCAGCCCAGTTCCGCCCGGATTTTGGCGGTATCCATGGCATACCGCCGGTCATGGCCGGGCCGGTCGGGCACATGCTTGACCAGGCTGGCCGGCTTGCCCACGAGGTCCAGGATTTGCCGCACCACTTCCAGGTTGGGCACATCGTGCAATCCGCCGAGATTATACACCCCGCCGGTTTTACCGCGGCGCATGACCAGGTCCACCCCGCGGCAATGGTCGGCCACGTAAATCCAGTCCCGCACCTGCATCCCGTCGCCGTAAACGGGCAAAGGCTTGTCTTCCAAGGCGTTGGCGATCATCAGGGGGATGAGTTTCTCCGGGAATTGATACGGTCCGTAATTGTTGGAACAGCGGGTGATGACGGCGTCGAGCTTGTGGGAATTGACGGCCGCCCGCACCAGGAAATCGGCGGCGGCCTTGGTGGCGGCGTAAGGATTGTTGGGCTGGATGGGCGAATTTTCTGAAAATTTACCCTGGCGGCCCAGGCTGCCGTAAACCTCGTCGGTGGAGACGTGCATGAATCGCGGCACTTTGTATTGCCGGGCTAAATCCAGCAACCGCTGCGTGCCGAGGATGTTGGTCCGGATGAAAGCTTCGACGCCCAGGTGCAGACTGCGGTCCACATGGCTTTCGGCGGCAAAGTGCGCAATGGCGTCAAACCGCGATTCCGCCAGCACCGGCTCCAGGTCGGCCTGCTCGGCGATATCGCCCTTGACAAAACGGTAACGCGGATTTTTTTCCAGCGCGCGCAGGTTTTCCAGATTGCCGGCGTAAGTCAAAAGGTCGAAATTAACCACCTGCGCGTCGGCATGGTTTTGCAGCAGGTAATGGATGAAATTGCTGCCGATGAATCCGGCGCCGCCCGTAACCAGAATTTGCATGGACGATGATTGTAACTGATTTTAAAAAAACGGGTTGCCCGCGGACGGTGTCGCCCGCGGCAACCCGTGAAAATACCCGCTCAGGCTTTACTTCGTTTCCCAGAGACCGTGGACGTTGCAGTATTCCCGGACGACCAGGCCTTTCTGCATCGGCACGTAAAATTCGGCTTCCGGCTTCTGGCCGGGCGCCAGGTACTTGCGGTTGACGTAATCGCCGTTGATCACTTCAATCCACTGGATATGATGTTCCGGCAGCATCGGATGCGGGACGGAGCCGACGGCGACTTTCACCCCGATTTTACCCATGCTGACCACCGGCACATGTTTTTCCTTGCCTTCCTGGGCGGCGGATTTGGCCTTGAGCAGTTCCATCGGCTTGCCGCAGCAGGTCAATTCGCCGCAGGCGGAATCGCCCAGCACTTCCACAGTGACGCCCGGGCTGCATTGATATACATCGTGCTTTTTCATAGGCATCCTTTCTGATTTTGGGTTTGCACAAGCGCCCGCGCCTGGCGCGCATTTGTCTGCGCGTCAGAGAGTATATTCATCGCAGGCGTTCGCGTCAATTTTTTTCCTGTCCACTCCCGGGCGCGGCCACGGCTGCGTCATGCTTGCGGTTCACCAGGGACGGTTCGCCCCACCTCAGGCAGATATGGCCAAAATGGTAGGGTGAGGCGTCCCTGCCGAGCCTTCTTTTCCGAGAATGACACAGCCGTGCGGGCGCGGCAGCAGACTTCCCGACATTACGGTGTGCCGCCCCCGTGGAAACGCTTACGGTTGGATTTGTCTTTGACCTGCCGTGTAAATTCGGCCATAATGCAACTCAAAGACCACATTGCGGCGCGGGGTGAGCCCGCGCATCCCGCCGCCGGGCGGCGGGCGCGGGAGTGCTTACCGGAGACATGATATGGCTAATCAAATTCCAACCCGTGAAGCAGCGCTCAGCCTGCTGAAAGAATTCAACCAGAATCCCGCCCTGATCAACCACGCCCTGGCGGTCGAAGCAACGATGCGGTACATGGCGCGCAAACATGGCGAGGATGAAGAAAAATGGGGGGTCATCGGGCTGGTGCATGACCTGGACTACGAGCGCTTCCCCGGCGAGCACTGCAAAAAGACCGAGCAGATCCTGCGCGAGCGGCAATGGCCGGAGGAATATATCCGCGCCGTTGTTTCCCATGGCTGGGGCATTTGCACGGACGCGGAGCCGCAGTCGCTCCTGGAAAAAACGCTTTACGCGGTTGACGAATTGACCGGCCTTGTAACCGCCTGCGCCCTGGTGCGGCCATCCCGCAGCGTCATGGACCTCGCCGTGCCGTCTGTCCTCAAAAAATGGAAACAGAAATCATTCGCCGCCGGCGCCAACCGCGATGTGATTGCCAAGGGCGCGGCAATGCTCGGGGTTGAACTTGACGCCCTGATTGGCGATGTCATTGCGGGCATGCGGGAGGTCGCGCCGGAAATCGGCCTGGCATGATTGAGCGGCTGGTGTATTTTGCCGGCGATCTTGGATGCAGGCAACGAATGCGAGAAAGCGCACCATTCCATGCCGACGCCAATTTTCGCGAGAAATTCGAGCTCCAGGTTGTTGTTGATTCTACTGGCGGGCCTGGCGGTGCGCGTATTGTATCTGCTGGAGCTGCCCGTCAATCCGGATTATGCGTCGCCGGCGATAGACGCCGCGTTTAATGATCGCTGGGCCTATGCGCTTGCCGGCGGGACTGCGGCCGAATCCGTGCCGGAGCCTTTTGCCGGCCGGCCGTATTTCCGCCCGCCGGGCTACCCGTTTTTTCTGGCCGGGGTGTACCGGTGTTGCGGCGCCGATTGCTTCCCTCCGCGCGCGGCGCAGATGCTGCTGGGCCTGGCGAATACCCTGTTGGTGTATGCCCTGGCGCGGCGCGTCTGCGCGCCCGTGTTCGCGGCGCTGGCATCCCTGGCCGCCGCCACCTACTGGGTGTTTGTATATTACGAAGGCGAACTGCTCGAGCCGGCCTTGCTGATTTTCCTGACGCTGGCGGCGCTGAACCTGCTGGCGCGGCAGGCGGCGGGGCCGCGCCCCGGGGAACTGTTTATCGGCGGGCTGTTGTTGGGATTGGGGGCCCTGGTCAGACCGAATGTGTTTTTGGTGGGAATATGCCTGCCGGTCTGGCTGGCGGCGGTGTGGATTCGCGCCCGCCGCGCCGGCGCGGAGCCGCATCCGGCCTTGCCGCATCAACCGGCATGGCGGCAGATGCCGGGCCTGGGCGCGGCCATGGCCTGCCTGCTGGCGGGGTTGTGTTTGCCCGTAGCCGCCACGCTGGCGCGCAACCTGGCGGTATCGGGCGAATTCGTGCCGATCTCGGCCAATGCGGGGATAAATCTATATATCGGCAACCATGCGCACGCGGACGGCACTTTCGTCATGCCGGCGGAATTGGGCGAGTTTGCCGATTGCAATGATTACCCGGAAATCGTCCGCGGACTTGAACGCGCCGCCGGGCGGCGCGTGGGATACGCGGAAGCCTCGCGCATTTTCACCCGCCGCGCCTGGCAATTCGCCCGTGAGCATCCAAGCCGGTTCATGATGCTCACGCTCAGGAAGGCCGCGCTTTTCTGGGCGCCGCTGGAAATTCCGCATAACAAAGTCGAGCAAAGCGCCCGGCGCCATTCCACCGTGCTCCGCCGGCTGCCGCTGACGTTTGCCATGATTTTTTCCCTGGCGGCGGCGGGCGGGATCGGCGCAATCCTCTGGCGGCGCCGGGCCGCCGCGGGCCAGCCTGCCGCCTGGCCGCGGCGCGCGGCCATCTGGTTGCTGGCGCTGTTTATCCTGGTTTATTATGTTTCGTTCTGGCCTTTTTTCATTGTCGGGCAATACCGGGCGCCGGCGATACCGTTGCTGATCATCCTGGCGGCTGCCGCACTGGAAAGTTTTTATGCCGCAGCCGCGCGGCGCGCCTGGCGGCGGGTTGGGCTGATGGCAATCATCTGGCTGGCGGTATGGGCCGCGGTCAGCCGGGATTTTTCCGGGGTGGACTGGACCATCGCGGAAAGCCGCTGGCATTTTGATCGCGGCGCGGCTTGCGAACGGCGGGGCGATTGGGCCTGCGCGGCGGAAGAGTACATGGCGGCGCTGCAGGTTTATGCCGGCCATGAAAAAGCGCGGCTGAACCTTGCCAATATCCTCCTGGAACAAAATCAATCGGGCCAGGCCGAGGCCCATTACCGGGAAATCATCCGCCGCAATCCGCGGGCCGCGGCGGCTTACAACAACCTGGGCCGCGCGCTGGCGGCGGCCGGCCGGCGCGCGGAAGCGCGGGAAGCCTATTCCCGGGCGCTGAAGATTGCGCCGGACGAGCCGCTGTTTATCGCAAACATGTCCGAATTTATGGCGCAGGAACAGGAACGGGCAACATCCGCTCGGTCGGAAAGGAATCCGGGAAAAGACGGCGTTCCGTAGCCGGCCCGATTCCAATGGAATCCCAATCCGCCGCGCCGGCCGGATGCCGGCAGCCTGGCGCGTGCTGCAGCGTTCATGCGGAACATAAATTCGGCAGGTAGGCGCCGGCGGCCTGCAGCCGCCGCTGCAAGTCCGGGATGGAGGCGGCGCGGCAGTCCCGCCCGGTTTCAACCATCATGGCGGCCGCCATGCCGGCTGCCATCCCGGTGATGTAACAGCCGGGCATGACTCGCAGCGAAGACTGCATCCGGCGGTCGGTGCTGACGCACCGGCCGGCCGCCAGCACGTTTTTCAGTCCGCGCGGCGTGAGGATGCGGTAAGGGATGCCGTAATTTTCACCCGGCCCGAGGCGCAGGGACCGGATTTCACGGGAAAATTTCTGGAAACTTTTATGGTCCGGCCGCGCGGCATGCAAGTCCACCGGGTAGGAATAGCGGCCGATTTCATCGGCAAAGACCGCCCGGCGCTTGAAGTCCTTAACTGACAAAACATAGTCGCCCAGGATGCGCCGGGTTTCGCGGATGCCCATCAGGGGTGCGGTGGCAGTCAATTCCATGCGCTCGAACCCCTTGAGGTATTCCTTGTAATAGCGTTCGTATTCCAGCAACTGGCGGCGGCTGCGGATGTAAGCGCGGGTCAGCGATTCCTCGTCCGT
Source organism: uncultured Verrucomicrobiota bacterium (assembly GCA_964463985.1). Classification (GTDB taxonomy): domain Bacteria; phylum Verrucomicrobiota; class Kiritimatiellia; order JAAZAB01; family JAAZAB01; genus JAXGPF01. Next base: position 13,497 of record CAYXEK010000041.1, on the reverse strand, counting down.
GCCGTCCACGCCGAAGGCATGGCCGATATTCCCGCCGCCCTGCCGGCGGCCCACCGGCCAGATGCCGGGCAAATGCCGGTCGGGCACGGCAAACACGCCGTCCGCGATGGCCTCCTCGATGCGCCGGCCGGCGCGGCCCAGGCCGCCTTTTTGCACGGCCGTCCAGTTGATGTCTGACCACAGGCTGCAAAGTGTGCCGGGCATCAGATTGCCGTGCGCATCGCCCTTGGCATAGGGCGCGCCGGCATAGGCCGCCAGGTCGCCGTCGCCGGTGCCGTCAATAAACACCCGGGCGCGCGCGGCATACAGTCCGGATTTGCCGGCGCAGACAACCGCCTGGACGCGTCCGTTATGTTTAATAACGTCCACCACCTGGGTGTGGAACACGAATTTAACGCCGTCGCGGGTAAGCAATTCATCATACACCCGTTTCAACACTTCGGCTTTGATGCCCCGGCCGTCCCGGGGATAGACGCCGTCCTGCCGCTGCAAATTTTCCAGGATTTCCCGGCCGATGCCGCCGGCCAGGAAATTGACGCCGTCGGTGAATTGCATGAAAGCCGGCACCAGGCCGGCCGTGCCCATGCCGCCGAGGCAGTTCTGGGCCTCGACCAGGGCGACGGAGCATCCCTGGCGGGCGGCCGTCAGCGCCGCGGCAATCCCCGCCGGCCCGCCGCCGGCGATCAGGATATCCACCTCCCGGCGCACCGGCAGGCGGCGGCTCAAGTTGACGAATGGCCGCGCGCGGCGCGGCGCCGATGGCGGGCGGGCTTGAGTCATGATGACCTCTGCAAAGAATACAGAATTCAGAATCCTGTCCACGGAATACTGCTTTCAAAAGCTGACTTATGAAAGCGGCTCAACATTTACCGCGAATAAAACATCGTCACGGGAGGGGCATACTCGTAACAACCCATATCCACCAGGCGGGATATCCGGTCGAGTCGGGCATGCCCGTCCAGGTCCGCGGCAGCATTCATCCAATCCAGGACCAGACCGGTATTGATGCAGGGGGACCCCTTCAGGAGCCGGCAATTGCCGGCATCCGGCGCCGTCATGGCGGGATCGTCGGTGATATTGCCGGCGCCGTAGGCCGCCAGGGTGGGCGTGGCGCAGCAATTGCTGAAGGTGACGCTGGAAGATGTACGGCGCCAGTTGGGATAGGGCGATGTGACGGATTCGGATCTATTGCTATAGATGATGGTGTTGATCACATGGCTGTAGTTATGGTAATTGCACCACAAGCCGCCGACGCCGGACAGGTTGGTCAAGGCAACGTTGGAAACGATGGTGCAGTTTTCGAGCAAGTTAGTGTTGTTGCCGACATACATCCCGCCGGCATTCTGGGCGGTATTGCCGTAGACCAGGCAGTTGCGGACCAGGTTGCTGCTGCCGGTCATGTAGATGCCGCCGCCATTCCCGCCGCCGCCGCCGGCGGCGATGTTATCCTGCACCCGGCATTCTTCCACGACCAGGCTGTTGTTGGCCGAATACAATCCGCCGCCATTGCCGGTGGACTGGTTATTGAGGATCAGGCACCGCCGGATCAGGTTGGTGGAGTATTGCACCCAGATACCGCCGCCGCTGCCGGCGGAGTTGTTGGAAATGACGCAATCCTGCAGCAGCCCGCCGGAGGATGCCCAGTAAAATCCGCCGCCCATGCCGGCGGTGTTGCCGACGAAACGGCTGTTCACCACCGTCGCGCCGCCCAGGTTGCCAACGCCCACGCCGCCGCCGGAACGCGGTGTGGAATTGCCGCGCACGAGGCAATTTGACATTCCGGTCGGCGTGCCGTAAAGCAGCACGCCGCCGCCGACGCTGGTGGAGGCCGTGACGGAATTGGATTCGACGGTGCAATTGACGATCTGCGCGGAATCGTAAATATAGGCGCCGCCGCCATCGCTGGAGCTGGTATTGTTGCGGATGATGCAATCCACAACGCGTGTATCGCGGCGTGCTATCAAGCCGCCGCCGCCGGCGTATTCGCTGCGGGTGGGGCGGGCATTGGTATTGGCGATAAACTGGCAATTGCTGACCAGGCCGTACATGATGTAGATGCCGCCGCCGCTGTCATATACCCGGTTGGCCTGGAAGATGCAATGCTCCACCGTGGCCGTGGAAACAATGTAGGCGCCGCCGCCGTAGAGGCTGTTGGATCCGTGCTGCACGGTCAGCCCTGAAAGCAGGGCATTGGTTGTGCCGGAGACGAAGAAGCCGCGGCATAGCCCGCCGGCATCCACGATGACGTTGGACGGATTGCCGTCCAGCCCGCGGATTTCCAGGTTTTTATTGACATCAATGGCCGCGGTAATCGCGTACGTGCCGTTGGAAACGAGCACCGTGTCGCCGTTCCCGGCGGCATTGACGGCGTTGCTGATGGTGGCATACGGCAAGTCCCAGCTTTCGCCGCGCCCGGGGTCGCTGTTATCCACGCCGTTGGTGGCGACATGCCAGATGGCCGCGCCGGCCGATAGGATGCCGGCCAGCCAGGCCAGGGCTAAAGAACATAATTTTTGCATTACTTTGCCTCCTGTTTTACTGATGTTTGAGTCTCTTTCAAAAGTGTTCAGTGTTCGGTATCTCTGCCACTTTGTGCCTTTGCTCCTCTGCCCCTTTGTTCGCAGTGTTCATTGTTCAGGCGTTAGAATTTCACAAGACACAAAATTCATTGGCGCGCCGGCGCCTCCCTTCCGGAAACCGCAAAGAGCAGGGTTTTGAACAGTTCCTCCGGGTAAACGCCTTCCGCCGCGGGCTGGATTGTCAGGATTTCCCGGTCTGGGAATGGATTGGCCCATTCCCACTGGTACAGGCAAACGGTGCTGTAATCATCCGCGGTCAGCCGCAGAATGTAACGGCAGTTCAGCGAGCCCCGGAACAGCGGCCCCATATCCGCCGTCAGTATATTGTCCCCATGGCGCAATTTCAAAACAATTTCGGAGCCATCGGCGTATTTGACCAGGTACTGCCCGTAAGGATACCCGTAAGGATAATCCCGCCAGGTGGGGAATTTCGGCTTTTGCTTTTCAATGGCCGGCCGGTTGAAGAGCGCCGTGTGCAGAAACACCAGCGCGGAATATTTGCCGTTGACGGCGATGGCCCGCGGCGCCGGCGCGGCGAGCCGGACGCAGTTTGCCGCGTCCTCCTCGAACAGCATGGGGATTTGGGCGACATCGGCCAGGCCGCGCGGCAAGGCCGCAGGGCGGCCGCCGAATGCCCGCATTTCAGCGGCAAAATCGGCATTGCAGCATCCGTCAAGGCTTATGGGATGGAGGCGCGCGCCGGCCCGGGGCTGCGCGGGAGCGGCGCGCGCGGCGCGCACGGTTTCCAGCCAGCCGGATTCGAGGGCCTGTTCGAGCGAGGCGTCATTGCCCTGCCGCGCGTTCCAGGCGTAATCGGCGGCGCGGAGCAGGGTGTAGGATGGAATGTAATAATAGAAATTCTGCGAATCGCGTATCAGAAAGTTGCCGAAGGAATAGACAGTCTTGCCGAATCCCTGGATGCGCGGGTCGTTTTTGAACTTGTCGTCCAGGGTGTAGAATCCCGTGCAGAGGCACCACACGGTGAATCCCTGGTCGAGCATCCAGGGCAGGCCTTCATCCAGGTAAAGTCCGCCCTTCCACCAGGTGATGATGATATCCCTGGGCAGGTCCGCGGCGATCTTGTAAGTGCCGTGATACTTGCCATTATGGAAGGGACTCAGCATGTCCTCGAAGAGCGTCATCCGGACGCCGCGTTCCGCCAGCCAGCCGTGCAGGCCGACCTGGAAATCGCGGAAGACTTCCGCGCGGGTTTTGCCGGCCAGGAGCGGGGCGGGCGTCTCGCCCGGCCGCATTTTCTGCCACCATTCATCGCCGTAAGGCGACGCCATTTTGGCGGACATGGCTTCGATCAAGTCCAGCATGCAGTCGCGGTAAATCGCATCATGCCGCGGATCGGTCACGTTGGCCTGGATTTTGTAGCCGGTTTCCCGCAGTTCTGGGTGGTATGCCAGGAGCCACCAGTCGGCATGCCCGCCGCCTTCCATGAACGGATTCAGCGAGATGAAACGCTCCCGGCAGAATTGGGCCAGCCGGCGGATATCGTCGAGCGTATAGATTTTTTCCGGACCGTTGAATTCCGGCCGCCGCTCGAACCGGACTGCGCCGGAGACGTCCAGGAACAAGGTATTGTACTTGTTTTCCGCCACCATCCGGTCCGTCCAGTCCATCAGGTACTCGATGGAGCGGACTTCCTGGAACGGGCTGGGGGTAAGGCGTTGGGCATGCGCCAGCTTGACCATGCGGTTGGGCATGTCCGGCCAGTCGAGGATTTCTACCGCCGGCGCCGCCTGCCGGCCGCGGAAAGCAATGGAATGATGCAGCAACTGCAGGAAAGTCAATCCGCCGTAAAACAGGCCCGGTTCGTCGGCGCCGGTGATTTCCACCCGGCCGGCGTCCGCCTTCAAAGCATAGCCTTCCGGTTTCAAGTCCGCCGTCTTGCCGCCGATGTCCGCCGCGGCGGCGATGCGGAAAACAATTCCCGCGGCGCCGGGCAAATCGCTGGTCGTGCGGGTCTCCAGGTTGATCCCGGTATGCAGGAAGTATTTCTGCTTGAACAGTTCCGCCGTCAGGCGGATGCGGTCGGAGGCGTTGTCCGGCAGCCAGATGACGGTCTGGCCGGCGGCGTGGAATTCGCCGGGTTGCAACGCCATGAATTTCGGCGCCGGGCAGAGCAGCAATTCGCCAAACCGGTCGGGCGGCTCCGGGCTGTTGACGGCATTGGCCGCGAAAACCTTGACATTGCCAGCCCGGTTGGTGAGCGCCAGGAAGAAAGAATAAATGCCGGTGGATTCCGCCAGGTTGTCAAACTGGAATTCCAGCGCTTGGGGGCCGCGGTCCAGCCGTAGGGTTCGCGCCTGGTCCGCGGCGCTGCCGTCGGGCATGATCAGCCGGCCGGTTGCCTGATACTCGCCCGGGTCGAACTCCGCCAGCAGAGCGCCGACTTCAAACCTGACGCGGTCAACGTTCAGTTTGATTTTGTCGAACGATTTAATGGTGATTTCGCCCGCGCCGAAAGGCGCGTGATTAAAAACCAGCAAGCCGAAATTTGGCGCGCGGGGAAACAAATCGGTGGGCGCCCAGCATTGCGAGGCAAGGCGCGGATCGCCGCGGTCCTGGTAATAATTCTGCGCCAGCTGGAAGCCGATGGCCCGGTCGCGGGCAGGATCGCATCCCAGGTCGGCGAATGCCAGGGTGATTTTGGAGTGAAAAAATCCACCGTGGTATTGATTGTCGCGCTGGAACGGCAGGTCGAAAGCTATGTCTTTTCTGAGTTTGCCGGCAACCAGGGTGGTTTTATAGTCGAAAGCAACATTGCTGGCATTGACGGCCAGTTGGATGACGGAGCGGTTGTCGTTGGGATGGCAGAAGAAATATTCCACGGATTCATCCTGCCAGACCTGGCCGTCGCGTTGGGCAACGGCGGCAATGGGCGGGGTGGGGAATTCGGAAACGGTGGCGATGTATAAATTCGAGGCATCATAAGCGATGGTGGCGGAAAATGGCGCCGGCGTGGTGGCGATGCCCGAACGCCAACCCGCGATCCCGGCCAGGGCGGCGGCACCGGCATTGGCCAGGGGCACTTCCTGGACCTTGCGGATGCGGACGATGGGCAGGGGCATGCGTTCCGAAGGTTGCGCGGGCGGCAGCGCGCGGATTTTTTCCAGGAAAAAATTGCAACCGGCGGGCGCCAGCGCCGGCCGGAACAGAATGCCGATACTGCGCAAGTTCTGCCAGTCAAAAACGCCCGGATTGCTCCGGCTGGCGAATCCGCCGTCCACTGGATAATCGTGCAAGCCTGGCCGCAGTGTCAGCCGCCGGACCAGGGTGTTGCCGCCGTTGTCATGCAGGGATACATCCAGGCTGCCGAACTCTTCCAGGGGGTAGTCTATGGTCAACACCACGCCTGCGGCGGCGGCATTGGTGGGGGTCAATTTCAACAGCGATCGCCCCAGTCCGGAATCGCCCTCGTAGCTGAATTTGACGAAGGCCCGGCCGCCGCGCGCAACGGCTTCCGTCGCCGGCAGGCAATTGCCCGACTCCCAGTCGGCATTCCGATTCTCAAAGGCCGCCGCGCCGTCGCGGGCGGCGTCGAAATACACCATCTGGCCTCCGCTTTCCGCTGGCGCGCCCGGTTCCGCGGCCAGCGCGGCTGCCTGGTTGACACAAACGGCGCAGATCAAAGCAATAAATAAATGTTTCATATTCAGCAGCATCCCACAGGTAATAAAGCAAAAATACAACGTCGGGTTCGGAATCGCTATCGGGATCGGGATCGCTGCCGATTCCGATACCGATTCCGACCCCGCATAAAACCGGAACTTAACCCCGTTTTGCCGGGTACGCAATAGCTGAATTTATTAATAAAAACTGCTGTTTTCTAGTTGAAAATCAGAACTATGGGATGACAGTCACTTTGTGAAATTTATTAGTACAGCATACAAAAATCTCGGACGACGTGGAAGTCGTCCCTCCAAAAAGCACAATCACCCCATTTTTGGAGGGTCGGGTTTCACCCCGACCTTTTTAAAAGGACTTGTTCAATTGGCTCCATTGGCTTTCAAATTTTCCCACAAGGCGCCAGCCTTGTCCATGCCCATTCGCCGCCGCTCAGCGAACTGACGGCGCTCAGGCGCTGCTCCTTGGCCCGGACTTCGTTGGAATACAAATGACGCCTCCGCTTGATTTCGATCCGGCATTGCCGCAGCGCCGCCGGCCAGGGCAGATTCCATTTTTCCCAGGCAAGCTTGACCGCCAGTTGGAAGCCATCCTGGCGTGCGGACGAAATGACTTGGATCGGCCGCCGGCCGACCCGCCAGGGTCCTTCAGGCTCGGCATCCCTGCGCCGCAGGTTCATTTCCTTGAAAAAGCCCCGGTGGTTGATCATGCAGAAATACATGTGCGGGTTGCTCGTGGCGGGCGCGGCGTTGAAATCCAGCAGGATTTCCACGCGGTCATCGCTTTCCAGCGGGCCGTTGCGGTGGTCCGTCCAGCAAATCAGGCGTTCCATCAGCGGCTCGACCACGTCCACCAGCAGGAACAGGCCCTGCCGGTTGGCGCCGGCCCGGACAATGACCCCGTCGGGTTTCGGCATCATCCAATTGTCCACCTTCTGCAACTCCATCCCCGGCCATTCCTGCGCCGCGCGGATAAATTTCCGGTCAAGTTTCAAATCATCGGCCAGGCGCCGCACTGGCAGGCGGCCGGCAACCCGGTGCTGGATCTGCTCCGGCGCCGGCGGCGGGACGGGCGGCATCGGGTCCAAACGACCCGGCCGGCCGCCGGGCGCATACGGCCGGTTACGGCGGAGCCGCGCGGCCGGGTAGCCGCCCAGCGCCGCGAATGTTACGCGGAAGGCGAACAGGCTGCCCACCACGCTGCCTTCCACGGTCAGCGGATCGCCGGGATGCAGGGAAGACACAGTGCCATAGGCGCCCGGGCATTTGGCGCGGCCGTGGATAAGCAGCGGCGGGAGGAATTTTTCGAATTCGACCAGGGTTGGCCGCCGGGGATCGGGCTGACGGAAACACATCCGGTTAACCAGCAGGCGCCGTCCATCCGGGGCGTTGATCACCGACAGCGCCACCGGCCGGTTGCAGAACAGGTTATCGCCTTCAGCGCTGATTGCCTGGTAGGGCAGGAAACGCAGGCGGCCTCCCTGCCGGATGCCCTTGTAAAACCGCACCTGGGAAGGATCCCCGTCATCGTCCTGGAAGGCATGCACCCGGGACTGCCCGCCGACAATCAGGTCCGGCACGCCATCGCCGTCCCAGTCGGCCAGTTCCAGGCCGGACATGTGATGGCAGCGGATGGGCTGGCCGCGCGTATCGCGCAGGACCCGGCCTTTGCGGAATCCCGGCAGGCCGTCGGCATCCAGGCCGGCCCAGGGATAATGCATGATGCGGCCCAGGCCCGTGCCGATGAGCAGGTCGGGATGGCCGGCGCCGGAAAGATCGGCCGCCAGCGGCTTGGAATAGCCGTCGGCCGGACTGTGGGGGTCCGGTCCGCCCTGAATTTTCAGCGGCATCTCGCCCGCCCGCAGCAGGCGGCCGGCATCGAAGCATGGATTGACATTGGAGCCGAGGTTGCGGTAGCCGTAAACGCCGCCCTTGACATCGCCGCTGACAATGTCCCGCACGCCGTCCCCGTTCAAATCCGTATAATGGGCGACCGGCATGTGGTGCACAATCCAGGCATTGGACATGGTCACCGGCTGCCCGGCGTCGAATTGCTGGTCGCCGGCCCGGTTCCGCCCGGTTTGCCGGAAATATTTCACATGGCCGCGGAAATCGCCCACCAGCAAATCCTGGCGGCGCCCCTGCGCAAGCGCCAGCGGGAAGGAGTATTCTACTTCATCGGGAATATTTGCCGGACGGGGCGGATGGAACACGGGGGCATCGCGGTCGAATCCCGCCTGCACGATGCGGAAGACGCGCCCGTAATAATCGCCCGACCACATGACAATCCGGCCGGGCCGGGCGTCCGGCGCGCAGGTGGGGAAGCATGTGACGGCATCCACCCGCAGGGGTTTGCCGGAAACGTCCTGCAGCAGCCGGCCCTGTTCGAAGCCCGCCGGGGTATGCCGGAACCAGACGAAAAATCCGCCGCGCGTTCCAACAATCAAGTCGCAAGCGCCGGCCTGCCGGCCGGGCGCGAAAAGCGGCACGGGGTTGAGGTGGCAGCGGCCGCCATGCATCACGATCAGCGGCATGCGGGGATAGCGCCGGTTGGGCCGGCCATGCCGGTCTTTGACGTTGATGAATTTTCCTTCCAGAAACGGCTTGATTTCCAGGGGGCGTCCGTCAATGCCGCAAAGCGTCCGCGGCGGGGCGAAACGCGGGTCGGCGGCTGTGCCGGTGTTGCGATGCCATTCCAGCCGGCCGTCATCCCGGCCGGTTACCAGGTCCAGCAGGCCGGAGCCGCTCAAGTCGTGAAAGGCGGGAATGCCGCCAATTATATTGTCCTCGACATCGCGCAGAGGACCGCGATTGACCAACACCGGCGACCGGCCCCGGCTGATATCCTCAAAGAAATAAATGCCCATGGCCATGGATGAAGCCACCACCATGCCGCGGCGTCCGCATAATTGCGCGCCCCACAATACCGGCCGCGCCTGCCCGGGGACGGCCAGCGGTCCGGTGCGCTGGGTAAAGACATCGCCATCGCCGATCAACCCGCCGTATTCCGGGGCGCATTCCGGAACATGGCGTGCGCGGAGGGAATTGAAATAAATGCTGAATCGCTGCCGGCGCTCCGCCGTCTGCGCCAGGAACACCAGCCGGCCCCGGCGCGGCTGCAGGGGCAGGGCCCGGCCTTCGTAATCCGGGTCGAACCGGCTGGGGATTTTATAGCATGCCGGCGCGGGCGCCGCCGGATCGAACACCAGCGGCGCGCCGTGCGCATCGTAGGCGGTCACCCAGAAACTGCCCGGGTCAATCCGGCGGGCTGCGAGCCGGATATCCGGCAGTTCCACCGGGACATAGGCGCCGCCGGCCGCCGCCGGCGCCTGAATTTCCAATTCCAAGTCAAACCGGCCGGCGCGCGGCGCGGTCCAGGTTGCCGCGGATGTTGATTTGGTTTGCATGATTATTCCTGCAAGGTAAGCCAGCCCAGCGTGGCGCGGCTGAAGCAGTTACTGGCGATCTGGCGAATCCAGGGGTGGCTGTCCTGCAGATTCGGCGCTGCGAAAATGCAGGCGCCGTTGCCGGCATGTTTGTATGCCAGGAAAGGCCGATCCCGGATTTCGCCGTGCCGGATGGCGCCGCCGGCGGTGATGACTACTTCGGCGCTTTTATTCAAGGTGTCGCGGGTATGCAGGATTTTCCCAAGATCCAGGACCTGGCCGGCCGGCAGTCCTGCGCTGAGCGGGCATTCCAGCACGACGGCGATGTTGGTGATGGCGGCGGTGGCATGGCCGAAGACGCCCAGGGTGGGGAAGCAGCTCCGCTTGCCCGGCCAGGGCGTATCGCCGTCTTTGCCGTCAAATTTCCGGTCGCCGTTATGGTCTATGCCGTAGAGGATGGCATTGCTGATCAGCAAGCCGCCGCCGGTTACATAGCGGGTCATGCCGGCATACATCACGGGCGTGAAACAGAAGGCATGCCGGGGCAACAGGATCCGCCGGTATTGCCGGCATTGCGCGCGCTGTTCGGGCAAGAATATTTCCACGTCCACCCAGTCGGCCTCCAAGCCGAACGTCCGGGCCAGCTCGCCCAGCGCGCGGATTTCCGCCTTGGCCGGCTTGGATAACGCATAACCGTCCAACGCAACGATGGCCAGTTCCCGGCTCCAGGGCGGCTGCGCGCCGGTTGCCGAATCGGCTGCTCCGGCGCCGGCGGCGAGGCAGCAGCCCGCCAGGATCGGCAACAGGACGCGGATTTGTGTAATTTTTTTCATGGCGGATTCGCTGGTTACTGCCGCGTCAAGGTTTATCCGCCGGCTGTTTATCCCCGGCCAGCCAGCGGACGGTATTCAAAAACACTTCCCATTCCGCGCCGGCAGGCGCCTGGAGAATTTTTCCAGAGCCATCATCGCGCGCGCCCGCCGCGCCCGGCAGCATGCCGTTCAGCGCCACCCGGCCCTGTCCGACCGCGCCCGCCGCCAACACCGGGGCGCCCTCATCGTCCACAATCACGGCCGTGCCGTCAGGGCCCGGGTTGATGACCAGGTGATCGTACTGGAAGGCCGGTGCGAACCAGTCGTTGGTCGTCAGCCCCGCCGCCGCCGGATGCGGCGCCGCCGGCCGGACGCGGTGTTCGCGGGGCGAAACATCAAACGGGACCTTCGCGCCGGCCGCGCCGACCCCGGGGAAGACCGGGCCGTCCAATTTGATTCCCGCGGCCGTATGCAGCAGCAGCGCGCCGCCGCCATTGGCAACCCAGTTGGTGAGGCCGGGAATGCCCAGCTTGATGTATCCGATGGCGGTGGACTGCGGGAGAATGAAAACATCGCACTTGCCCAGCGCGTCGGCATCCATGCGCGGCAGGATGAAAGCGTTCATGTCCGGAGCGCGGTTAAGCGCTTCCGCCAGGACCTGGGCGGCAAACCCGCTGTGATATATGCCAACCTTGATCCCGGGCTTGTCCGGCACATCCACCGGCACCTCCGGGTTCTCGGCGCCGGTGAATTCCGCCAGCCCGGCAAATTCCTCGCCGGGCGGCACAATGCCCTGGAAGGCCGCCAGCCGGTCCGGCGCGCCCACCGCCAACACCAGCGGCTGGTTGGGATGCTTGATCGCCAGCGGCACGCCGGCGGCCAGGGACGCTGCGTCGCCCGCATGCAGGATTACGCCGTTCAGGATGTTTTTCACTTCAAAATTGTCGCCGGCCAATCCGGCGTCAGCGGCATCAATGCGCAAAACGGCGTTGCCTTGATTGAAGAACGAGAGGCACAAGGTCTGATTTTTAAAAACCGATTCCAGCAGGCGCAGGCGCGGCGCCTTGACGTCGGGATTGCTTTCCAGCCGCACTGGCGGCTGGGCCAGGTTGGCCACCGTGGCTTTGAAGAACGGCAGGGCATCCCTGCTGTAGCTTAAAGCGGCCAAGGCCGCGTTGCCGTGCCGGATCAAAAGCGGCCGGCCGGTAATGGCATCCTTGACCTCCACCGAGCCGCCGGCAGGCGTGACGCGCAGCAGGCGGTCGGCCCAGAATTTTTTCATGCCGGCCGGATAGCCCGGCCCCTCCGGCATAATGAATCCGCCGGCCTCGGTTTTGTCAATCCGCGCGCCGCACAGCGCCGCGGTCAGATCGGCCGGTTGGGTCAGGTCGGCGCGGCTCTGGTAAAGCGGGGAGGCGATGACCAGCAGCCGCCCGCCGCCCTTGAGATAGGCTTGCAGGCTTTGGGCCATGCCGGCCGAAAGCCCGGCGCCCATATCCTCGGGAATGATAATCAGCTTGTATTGCCGAAGGTTGGCGGCATCGAGCGCCCAGGGCGTGTCCAGCAGCAAGCCGTCAACATCCGTGTATTCCGTCAGGCTTTCCATCAGTTCCGCTACCCGCGGCGTGTAAGCCGTGCCGGGGGAGGCGGGATGTTGCATGATGAACGGGGTGGAGGCGGTGGCCACGGCGACGCGGGCCGGGCTGCTGCCGCCCTGCCAGGCGGCGGCCAGGCCCAGCCAGCGCGTCACCATCGTCTGCCCGAAGAACAGCTCGATTTCGCGGGCGGTGACGCCGCAATGCGCCAGGTAGAAATCGTAACTGGAAGGTTGCTTGGTCCGGCGTTCGTTGATTTTACGGTAAAACTCCCGCACACCCGCCACGTAGTTGGGAATGCGGAATTCGAAATACGCCAGAGGATATCCGTGGAAGGCATAGGCATAACTGCCGGCGCGATTCATGCCGCGGTAGCTCAAGCCCAGGTCCAGGTATATCCCGCGCAGGTTTTGATAGAATTTGTTGCTTTCCCGCACCATCGGCACCCAGGTGTTTTCACAGACGGCCGCAAGTTGCACCGGGTCATACCCCCACTTCCAGCTCGGGCTGGTGTGCGCCACCGGCGGGTACAGGCAGAACATGGTTTTCAAATTATGTTTGGCGGCGGTCTTGGCCGCGGCTTCGGTGAAGGCTGTAACCACGTGAATCCGGTAAAGGAAATACCGGCGCCAGTTGAGGTCGCCGGCGTTTTCCATCGGCGGCCAGACTTCGCCCTGGAACGGCTCGCCGAATTCCGCCTCGCAGAATTTTGAAAATTCGGCCCGGTCATCCGCGTGCTTGTCCGGACCTTCGGCGCAGTTGACTTCATGCGGCAGGAATCCCGCCAGGCTTTGGTGATGGCCGTAGAGTGCGGCGATTTCGTCCACCATGTCGCAATAGAGCTTGATCATCCGGGGATCGTTCAATCCCTGGATGTCGGTGCCCGGAAAAGTTTCGTTGGATGGCGGCGGGGTGAAGGCCAGCCAGACCCGGATGTCCGCCTGGTCGCAGGCGGCGAGCATTTCTTCGGTGTAATCCCGGCCTTTCATGTAGGGATCGGCCTTGAGCAACGGGTGCTTGGTGGGATACTGCACCGGACCGCCGCGGCCGCCCTGCACGAAAAACAGGGCGTCCGTCAGGCCCTGGGTGCGGGCGTCCTGCGCGATTTTTTCCGCCGGGAACTCGTCGCCGTATATTTCCAGCCAGACATGGCGCGGGCCGCCGGACGAAATCCAGGCGGCCATGGCCGGGCGGTTCTCCGGCGCCGTGACCGGAGCGGCGGCGGGGCGGGCGGAATCGGCGCCTGCCGCCATGGCGATCCCGAGTCCGAGCAGCGCCGCGCCGCGCGCGGCGGTTTGCATGGCAACCTGATAACGGTCAAGCATCATGGGATTGTCCCTTCTATTTATTTTGGTTCCTCGCCAGAAAATGTGGGTCGAACGGGGAATTCACCACGGAGACACGGAGGCACGGAGCGGAAAGGCATGGCGCGTTTCATGCCATGCTCCGGTGCTCTCCCGGAACGAGTGTTGCGCGAATTTGGCGCAGGG
>CAYXEK010000040.1:24144-31174 GCA_964463985.1 uncultured Verrucomicrobiota bacterium | reverse complement strand
CGATAGCGATCCCGATAGCGATTTGGCACCAGACGTTGTATTTTTGATTGATGACCTGTAGGATGCTGCTGAAAATCTGAATCCCCATCATGCGCTGGATATATTCTCTGCTGGGCCTCCTGCTGTTGCCGGCGGCGGCCGTCTGCTCCCGCACCTGTTGGGCCATGATGCGGAACTGGTGGGCTATGCCGGAAGATGGACCGCGCGCCATCCTGGCGCTGGCGGCCGGCTTGCTGTTCTGGCTGGCGGCGCTCGCGCTGCTTCCGGCGCCGGCGCGGGCTTATGTTCTCGCTCATGAAATCACCCACGCCCTATGGGGCGCGGCCATGGGCGCCCGGCTCTGCGGCATGCGCATCTCCCGCGCGGGCGGATATGTCAAACTCACCGAACATAATTTCCTGGTGGCCCTGGCGCCCTATTTTTTCCCTTTTTACACGGTGCTGATCCTGCTGGCCTGGTGGATTTCTTCCTGGTTCACCGGCCCGGCAACCGGGCGCTGGCTCTGGCTGGCCGCGCTCGGCGCCAGCCTGGGCTTCCATTTTACATTCACCGTCCAGGCCCTGATCCGACGCCAGAGCGACTTGCAGGCCTATGGCCGGCTTTTCCCCTATGCCCTGATTTACTGCGGCAATGTGCTTGGCCTGACGCTCCTGGCCGCCCTGCTCTCGGGGGCGGCGCTGTCGGAATGGACCGGGCAACTGGCCCGCGACTTCCAGGCCGTCTGGGCGCCCCTGGCGCAGGCCGCCGGCTGGTTTTGGCAATCCATGCGGGCAATTGCAGCCGTCGGATCCGCCGGCGCCGCACAATAAAAACCGGCGCCATCCGTTATCACTCTCAGGGAGCAACACAAGGCATGACCGGCGCCGGCCAACCAATTGATTTTCAGTTGATCCAGCGCTACCGCCGCGGCGACCCGAGGGCGATGGAGGAACTCGTGGAGCGTTACCAGCAAAAGCTTTTCGGCTACATCTTCAACGCGACCCGCAACCGGCACGAAACGGAGGAAATTTACCAGGACGCCTGGCTGCGGGTTGTGAAAAACATTGCGCATTACCATGATCGTTGTTTTTCGGCATGGTTGTTTCGCATTGCCCGCAACCTGATCATTGACCGCCGGCGCAGCCGCCGCGCAATTGACAGTCTTGACCGCGAAAATGCATTCGGCGCCGCCTTGGCGGACGCTTTGCCGGATGCCGCGCCGGCGCCGGACGTCCGCGCGGCTCAGCGGGACCTGCACGGCCAACTGGCGATCGCCGTCGAAGCCCTGCCGCCTGACCAGCGCGAGGTGTTTCAGCTGCGGATGGACGGCAACCTCTCGTTCAAGGAAATCGCCGCCGTTCAGGGCGTTTCCATCAACACCGCCCTGGCCAGGATGCAATACGCGCTGGAAAAATTAAGGAATGCCGTAAATCTTGACGGCTAGCCGCCGCCGTCAAGCAGGCGGCGCCGGCCGGAAGCGAGCGCAAGCACGAGGTTTACGGCCATGGCGGCCAGGCCCTTGTACGCCATGCCGGGTTCACGATATCATTACGCAATCAATATCATCATCAAATTCAAAACATCAGCATCCCACAGGATGCTCAGACTGTAGTCTGAAGGCTGTAGACTATAGGAAAACCGCGGTTGCAATCGCAAACAGGAGCGACCCATGCAATGTCAAACCTGGCAGAAATGGATCTTGCTGCATGCAAGCGGCGAGTTAAGCGGGTGGCGCCGCCGGCGGCTGGACCGCCATCTCCGGAATTGCGCCGCCTGCCGCGTCTTTCAAAGCGAACTGGCCGAAATCCGCCGGCGCCGGCAAACGGTTGACGAACAACCCGCGCCGGCCACCGCCGCCGCAGTGCGCGCCTTGATCCGCGCGCAATGTCCCGGCGTCTCCACGCCGGCAGGCGCCGGCGCGTGGGCGCCTTTCCGTCTGCTGCCGGCGGCGGCCGCCCTGGTTCTATTGCTGGCAGGCGGCTGGATGCTGCTGGGCATTCGTTCTGCGCCCCCCGGGGGCCGGGAGTCCTTGCGCGCCGCACGGCCGACGGCGGCAATGGAAGATGATCCGGCGCTGGAAATGCTGCTGACGGACAACGTGGTGGAAATCCGGCGCGCGGCTGATTTGAAAGGTTCGGCCACCCCGCTGGAAATGGAAATGATGCTGCTGGAAGGCCTGCTGATCTAACTCCAGTCCCGCGTCAAACCTCCACCCGCGGCATGGCCGCCCATAATTCTTCCAGGTTGTAATAACCGCGGGTTTCCCGGTTGAAAATGTGCAGCACCACGTCCAGGTAATCGGCGACAATCCAGCCGCTGTCCGGGGCGCCGGACTTGCGGTGGCAGACCGCGCCGCGCGACTTCAAATCCATCCGCACGGCATTATACAGCGCCTTGATATGCGGAGTTGAAAGCGCGGAAACCAGCAGGTAATAGTCCGCCACTCCCGAAAGGCCCCGCGCATCGAAGGCCAGGATATCGCGTCCCTGCTTCGCCCGCAAAGCTTCCGCCATCCAGCCAAGCAGGACGCGCGATTCCAGCGTTGTTTTTTCAGTTTTCATTGTGATACAGGCGATGCTCCATGATGTACATTTCCACGGCCGGCGGCGTCAGGTACGTAATCCGCAGCCCTTCCGCCACGCGGTATCGTATCTCGGAAGATGAAATATCCACCTGGTGTCCGGCAGCCAGGTTGGCCAGCAGCTTTTCCGGCCAGGGCGCAGGGAGCTGCAGGCGGTCCGCCGCGGCCGGCGCAACCTCAGATCCCGGCCGCGCCAGCGTAATAAAATTGCATAACTTCAGCAATTCGCCGACGGCTTTCCAGGTGTGCAGTTCCAGCAGGGTATCGGTTCCGATAATGAAGTAAATCTCGCTTCCGGGATAACGGCGCGCCAGCTCCCGCATGGTGTCAATGGAATAGCTGGTGCCGCCGCGGCGGACTTCCAGGTCGCAGACTTCAAACTGCAGGCTGCCTTCCAGCGCCGCTTCCAGCATGGCCACCCGGTGGGCGGCAGGCGCCAGCTGGCGCGCCGGCTTGTGCGGCGGGCAGTCGCAGGGCAGAAACAATACCCGCGACAGGTCAAAAGCATCCGCGGCATCCTGCGCGGCAATCAAATGGCCCAGGTGCACGGGATTGAAGGTGCCGCCGAAGACGCCCAGACGCTGTTTGCTATTCATGGTCAATCCGCTCCTTGAAATAGGCGCGCAAATGCGCCGACAACGGGTGTTCCGCCCGGCCCCGCCGGCCGCCGGGATCGAACCGGTAAACTTCCATTTCCGCCAGCGCGCGGGAGACCGGCCAGTTTTGCGCCAACACCCGGTAGGCCGCCACGACGGCGCCGGTACGATGCGTGCCGCGCGCACAGGTGACCAGCGCCGGCAGATTGCGCCGGTCGCGCAACAAGGCCAGCGCCCGGTCGTATTGTTCGAATTCTCCCAGCCCGTCGCCGGGCATGATCAGCGCCGCCACCCGGACATCATGCCGCCGGCAGATTTCCCGTTCCCGCGCCATGTCCGCGATGGACAATTCCGGGATATTGGTCTTGATGATGGTTTTGATTTTATGGCGCCTGATCAATTTTTCCAGTTGTGCCGGACGCAGCTGGCCGCTGCGGTAAATCAGGCCGGGTTCGACCACCCCGAAATTATCCCACCCCACGCAGCCGCGGGCGACCAGCCACAGTCCGCCGGCGGCCGGCAACAACAGAAGCGCCGCCAGCCAGCGCCAAAGGCGGCCGGCCGGCGGACGGCATGCATCGGTTGGGCGGCGATCATGCATCGGTGGTTTTGCGGCCGGCCGCGCCGGCGTGTTTTCCCTGTTCGGCATACCATTCCACCTGACGGGCAATGCCCATTAAAATCCGCACATCGTCGTCCGAAAGGCGCCCGCGGGTGAATATCCGCCGCACCCCCTGCATCATGTGGGCCGCCTTTGCCGGCTCCATGAACCCGATTTTCAACAGCATCCGTTCCCACAAAGCGAACATGCGCTCTTTTTTGGCGGCCACCGCCTCCACTGATTTTTCCGGCGGCAGTTCGAAACCGCCGGCCGCCAGGAACAATTCATAGGCGCAGATCATCACCGCGTGCGAAAGATTCAAGGAAACGTACGCCGGCGACGATGGTATCCGCATCAAACGCGAGCAAACCGCGATTTCTTCGTTGCTCAGGCCGTTGTCTTCCGGCCCGAATACGAGGGCAACTTTGCCGGACCGCGCGGCGGCCAGGATTTCCGGCGCCCATTCCCGCGGCGTCCGGCAGTGCTGGCGGTACAGGCCTTGCCGGGCGGTGGCGCCCACCACCAGGGTGCAATCCGCCACGGCGGCCGCCAGGTCCGGCGCCTGCCGGCAGGCGGAGAGGATATCCTGGGCGCCGCAGGCCATCTGGCGCGCCTGCGCCATGTCGGCAATCGCGGCGCCCGCCAGCACCAGGTCGGACAACCCCATGTTGGCCATTACCCGGCAGACCGCGCCGATATTGCCGCTGTAAATCGGCCGGACCAGAACTATGCGCACCGCGTTTGACATTGCCGGATAACCTTGACTATTGACCGCCACCCGGAATACTATAAGAACCATGCCCGCCATAAAGCAAGAAGAAAGAACGCAACCGCAATGGTTTGTCGTCAAGGCTGTGGGGCTGGCCATTCTGCTGGGCACGTTGTGCCTGATGCTGCCGTGGTCCGTGCGTTCCGGGAGCCTGCCCGACCCGTTGACGGCTGTTTTCACGGCCACCAGCGCTGTCTGCGTAACCGGCCATACCGCCGCCTGCATTCCGGATTATTATACGATTTTCGGTCAGATTGTACTGCTGATCCTGATCCAGGCCGGGGGGATGGGCTTCATGCTGACGGGCATTTTTCTGCTCAGCCTGGCCGGCCGCCACATGAGCATGCAGAGCGAAATGGCGCTGCTGGACGTGTTGCGCCTGGAGGAAGCCCGCAACCTGAAGGACCTGCTGCGGCGGACCATTCAGTTCTCGCTCTGGCTGGAGGGATGCGGGGCGGTACTGCTGGCATGGCGGTTTTACGCGGCCTACGCCCAGCCGCTCCCGCGCGCCGTTTTCAACGGCATCTTCCATTCCGTCAGCGCCTACTGCAACGCCGGGTTTTCGCTTTTCTCCGGCAACCTGGCCGCCTACCGCCATGACCCCGCCATTCTCGCGGTTGTTGCCGGGCTGATCATCGCCGGCGGGCTCGGATTTGTAGTGCTGTATGACCTCAGTCTGTACCGGTTCTGGCGGCGCAACCGGCTGCAGCGCGGCCATCTCATGCTCCACACCAAGGTCGTCCTGCTGGCGGCCGCGGTGTTATTGCCGGCCGGCGCCCTGGCATTCGCGGCGCTGGAATGGAACCAAACCCTGGCGCACATGCCCTGGCCCGCGAGAATCATGGATGCCGTGTTCCATTCCGTCACGGCGCGCACCGCCGGCTTCAACCTGGTGGACATGGCGGAAACCCGGCCGGCCACCCGCTTTATCAATTTAATTTTAATGTATATCGGCGGAGCGCCCGGTTCGACCGCCGGCGGGATCAAGACCGCCACCGCCGCGGTGCTGCTGGCCGCCACCATCGCCATGATCCGCGGCCGGCGCGAAACCACCATGCTGAACCACACGCTTTCCACCCGCAACACTGCGGGTGCCCTGGCGATTTTCATTCTCAGCACGCTGCTCCTCGCAGGTCTTTACGGGCTCCTGCTCCTGAGCGAGCACAGCCGCCTGCAAGCGGGCGTGTTTTCCACGGATTTCCTGATGTTTGACACCTTTTCGGCTTTCGGCACCGTGGGGCTTTCCACCGGCATCATCCCACGGCTTTCCCGCGCGGGCCTGGCCTTGATGGCCGTCTGCATGTTTGTCGGCCGCGTTGGGCCGCTCACGATTGCCATGCTGGTCGGCGCCAAAGGTCCGCGCCACCTGGTGCGACATCCCAATGAAGACGTTCTGGTAGGTTAAATTCCCCGCCGATGGGGAGCATTTTTAAGCTTGATTATGCCGGGAATTCCGGCCATCATGCTTGCAAGTTGTTGGCAGGCATGATCATATCCGGCGGGCGGCCAGCGGCGCAGTCGGACGGCAGGAGCACAACTTGAAAAGAATCGGCATTGTCGGCGGCGGGCGTTTCGGCGCCAGCCTGGCGGAAGCTCTGGCGGAGCGGGGCATGGAAGTGCTGCTGCTCGACCGCGACCGGGAAGTGGTGGATGACATGGCCGGCGTGGTGGCCAAGGCCATGGAAGGCGACGCCACCGAAGAAGGCGCCCTGGAAGCGGCAGGTTTCCAGGACTGCGACATCGCCGTCGTCGCCGTCGGCTCCGACCTGGAAAGCAGCATTCTCGCCACCCTCAGTCTGAAGGAAATGAAAATCCCCTGCGTGGTCGCCAAGGCCTCGGGGGAATTGCACGGCAAGGTGCTGAAGCGCGTGGGCGCCGACAGGATAATTTTCCCCGACCGCGACATGGCCACGCGCCTGGCCCGCACGCTGGTTTCGCCGTCGGTGCTGGACTACATGGAAGTGTCCGCCGGCGCCAGCGTGCTGGAGATCAGCGCGCCGTTGAGTTTCATCGGCAAAACCATCGCCGAATCCAATATCCGCCATGATTTCGGCGTCACCATCCTGGTGCTGCGGCGGGCCAAGCAGCCGGACGGCGACCAGGAGACCATCATCATTCCCGAAGCCGACGACCTGATCGAACTGGGGGACACGCTGGTGGTGTTCGGCGCCGATGAAAAACTGCGCAAACTGGAAAAAGACCTGGCTTAGACCGTTCCTTTTAGCCATGATATCCCGTTGTATGGGACAAGCATTTTTGCGTAGCAAATATTTTCGTGTAGCATGTCGAGTGTCGCGTGACGGAGAGGAATCAAAACAAAATTGGCTTGCTGGCATACGCCCGCCTTGGGGAGCAGACCATGAAGATTTGCCGCGTCATTAAAGCCTGCCTGCCCGCGGCGCGCGCGGCCGGCGCCATTCTGGCCGCCGCCGGCCTGGCCGCCATGGCTGCCGGCTGCGAGGACGATTCCTTCCCCCACACGCCCCCCGACGGCCAGGGCAGCC
>CAYXEK010000040.1:11940-24044 GCA_964463985.1 uncultured Verrucomicrobiota bacterium | reverse complement strand
GCCGGCTGCGAGGACGATTCCTTCCCCCACACGCCCCCCGACGGCCAGGGCAGCCTGATCGTGGACAACCGCACCGGCGACCGGCTGGAAGTGTTCATCAACGGCGCCGAATCCAACCGGGTGGACAATTACGATTACGAAGCCTATGACCTGGACCCCGGGGTCTGCCGGGTGGTTTTACAGGAGCGCCACGGCAGCCGCAGCTACCGCGAAGACGTGGACATCCTGGAAGGCAGGCAGACCATCATGCGTGTGCGCTGGTTTGACAGCTACAGCTACGAAGTGGATATCTACTTCGATTGAACCGATCCCGCCGGGCGCTATTTGATGGTGTAGCGCGTGGTTTTCACCAGGACGCTCCACAAGTCTTCCGCCGTTTCCGCGGCCAGCAGTTTCTCGCGCGCGTCCTTCTTGAAAAAGGTCTGGGTCAGGCCCGACAACAGGCGCAGATAGAAAACGCTGGCGGCGGTGGGAATAACGATAAAAAAGATGATGTGGGTCAGCCCGCGCCCGGTCATGTCGAAACGCACCCCCTTGCGGTTGATCCCCAGCGCCAGGGTCAACCCGCCGCCTTCCACGCCGCGCACATGCGGAAACGCCAACCCGTGTTCCACGGCCGTGTTGATGATGGCTTCGCGCTCAAGCGCGGCCGTGACCAGTTTCGCGCCATTGTCCACGAAGCCTTCCGACTCCATGCGCATGGCCATTTCCTCGATTACCTTGTCGCGTTCCGCGGATTGCAATTCCGGCAGCATCAGCGATTGCGAAGTGAACCGGGCAATGCCGGTGCGCCGCGGCATGGAGCGGCCCCCGGCTTTCTTGCTGATGCGCCGCGAGCGCGCTTCGGGATAATAAAGAATGCGCGCACAGTTGGGGCATTGAAACAGCTTTTCCCCCGCGCGCACCGCGTAAATCAGGCTGACGGGCAGCGAAAGGCCGCAGCCCGAACAGACATTGTTGGAAATCGGCACGATCGCCAGCACGTCGCGTTTTTCGATCTTCTGAAAGAGCTGCTGGGTTTCCTCCGGCAGGGAAGAGCGCAAGGCGTTGATGGAGCTGTCCAGTTGCGAAGTGTACTTGTCGGACATGGACGCTTCCTGCTCGGAACGCACGAGAATGAGTTCCTGCAATTGCACCAACTGGTTGATCAACGGATGATTGTTGCCGTTGTGCGCGGCCTTTTCTGGATTGGTCACAAGGCTACCTCAAACATTATGGAATGTGGTGGCGACGCGGGGATTCGAACCCCGGACCTAAGGCTTATGAGTCCTCCGCTCTACCAACTGAGCTACATCGCCATGAATGCCGGAAACACCTTGCCGGCGCGCGG
The DNA here is from genome assembly GCA_964463985.1 of uncultured Verrucomicrobiota bacterium. Classification (GTDB taxonomy): domain Bacteria; phylum Verrucomicrobiota; class Kiritimatiellia; order JAAZAB01; family JAAZAB01; genus JAXGPF01. Next base: position 22,714 of record CAYXEK010000040.1, on the reverse strand, counting down.
CGGACTGCTGGCCGGCATCTGCGCGTTCCGGCAGACCCGGTTTTACTGATCGGACGGCGTATGCGGCGCACGCAAACTATCAACGCGGCAATCGGTGGCGGGAGAGACGGGACTCGAACCCGCAACAACCAGATCGACAGTCTGGGACTCTAACCAATTGAGCTACTCCCCCCCGGATTAACGCGGAACAGTGTATGCCAGGCTGCCGGACATTGCAAGCAAAAAACTCCGAATATGCCTTTACATCCGGTTGCGTGAATTTTTGCTTTGCTCTGCCCGGCGGCGGTGGTATGTTGCTCCGGATTTCACAGGGCGGATTTTCCCGGGACGTTTTCACCCGCCGGGCGCAGAATCCGCGCGCCGGCAAATTTGGTTTAACATGAAGCAGGGAGCATAATGAGCAATCGCATCGGATGGGGAATCATCGGTTATGGAGTCATCGGCCCGCACCACGCCAAGGCGGTCGCCGACACGCCGGAGGCGGAATTGCTCGCCGTCTGCGATGTTGATCCGAGCCGCGAGAAGGTTCTGCGCGAGCGTGGATTCAAGGCCCGCTTCTACACCAGCCACCGGGAAATGCTGCGCCGGGAGCCCGGCGTCCAGGCGGTCAGCATCTGCACGCCTTCCGGGCTGCACCACCGGGGCGCGATTGACGCCGCGCGCGCCGGGCGGCATGTCCTCACCGAAAAGCCGATGGACATCACCCTGGCCAACATGGACCGCATGATTGAAGCCTGCGACCGCGCCGGAGTCAAGCTGGGCTGTATTTTTCAGAAACGCACCGACACTGACAACATCCTTGCCAGGCAGGCGCTGCGGCGGGGGCTGCTGGGCAAACTGGTGCTCGGCGACTGCCACCAGAAATATTACCGTTCCCCCGCCTATTTCCGCTCCGCCGGCTGGCGCGGCACCTGGAAACTCGACGGCGGCGGCGCCCTGATGAACCAGGCCGTGCATGGCATTGACCTGCTGCTCTGGCTGATGGGCGAGGTTGACAGCGTCTTCACTTACACCGACCGCCTGGTGCGACAGATTGAAGTCGAGGACACCTCCGTCTCCGTCATCCGATTCAAAAACGGCGCCCTGGGCAACATCATCGGCGCCACGTCCGTGGTGCCCGGCATGGGCTGCAAGACCATGATCCACGGCGAACGCGGCTCGATTATCCTGGGGGACGGCCCGGTCAAATGCTGGACCGCGCGGCTGGTCAAGGGCAAGCACGAGCCGCAGCCCGTCAACCTGGAAGAAAAATTCCACCGGCGGAAAACCGGAACAGACGCCTACGGCAAACTGGCCAGCGACCATACCGCGCTGTCGTCCGACGGCCATACGCGGCAAGTCCGGGATTTTTGCCGCGCCATCCGCCGGAATACCGAGCCCATGGTGCCGGGACCGGAAGCGCGCCGCGCGGTGGAGCTGATCCTGGCCATTTACCGCTCGTGGAAAACCCGACGGGAAGTAAACCTGCCGCTGCGGGGATGATCGCCGGACAGCGAAGCCCCTGTCCGCCCCGGCATGGCGCAACGTCAATTCAGGCGCCCGCGGCACTGGCGCGCGGTCACCTGATCCGGAACATCGCGCCCATGCCGACTTGTTCATAACAGCCGATGTCCACGTTGCGGGAGAACCGGTCCAGGCGCGGGCGTCCGTCCAGGTCCAGCGCATCGTCCATCCAGGACTGGTACAAACCGGCATTGACGCAGGGAGAATCGCCGGCCAGGCGGTATGCTTCATCCAGTTGCGGATCGGTTGCAAAGGTGTTGGTAACCGTGATAAAGGAATAATGAGCGGGAACCGGCGCAATGCACGAATTCTCGACCACCCGGTCGCCGGAAGAAGTCCAATACATATTGCTGTAGCCGGCGGCATTGGTGTTGCCGTAGATGATGCAGTTGCGGAGGGTAGTCATATTACTAACGGTGCATGACAGGTAAACGCCGCCGGCGTCGCCGCTGCGGCCGGGGTCAACCCGGTTGCCGGTGATGGTGCAGTTTTCCACGGTGGTGGTGCCGCGGTAAAAATATATTCCGGCGCCATTAGTCGGCGCGAAATTATCCGCCACCAGGCAATTGCGCAATACCGCGCCGCCCTGGTCCCAGATCGTTACCCCGGCGCCGCTGCTGTAAACCGATGTATTGCCGGTGATCCGGCAATTCTCCACCGTGCCGGAACCATAATAAAACACCCCGGCGCCCTGGTAAAAATCACTGGTGTAATGGCCTGCTCCCGCCTGATTGCCGGAGATCGTGCACCGCCGCACGATTCCGCCTGCAATCACGGCCACGCCGCCGCCGACGCCGTAGGCGTTGTTATTGCTGATAACGCAATCTTCCACCACGGCATTGCCGGACACGTACACGCCGCCGCCGCCGCGATTGGATGAACGGCGGTTATAGGTATTGGTGTTGCCGGCGATCAGGCAGTTGCGCGCGGCGGAATTGTTTTCAAGCATCACCCCTCCGCCCGAGACAGTCGTGCGGTTCCGGAGCACCTCCGTATCAATTATGACGGCACTGCCGCCGGAAGCCATGATTCCGCCGGCGTAGGTGGTTCCCAGGTTGCCCTCCACCACGCAATGCGCCGCCGTGCCGGAAATTATATGGATGCCGCCTCCGGTAGTTGCCTGGTTGTTGCTGACGACGGTGTTGAGTACCAGGCTGTAGTTCTGCAGCTGGATGCCGCCACCATAGTTGGTGGCCACATTGCCCGCAACGACGCACCCGGTGACCGTGCCTTGATTCACGTAAACCCCGCCGGCATACGAACTGGACTTGTTGCCGATCACCAGGCAATCGTCCAGGACGGCGCCGCCGTTGAGATACACCCCGCCGCCGGAGCCGGAATAGCCGTTGCTGATGGTGATACCAAGCAGCACGGCCTGGGCATGTTCGAGCCGGAAACAGCGGTTGGTGGTATTGGGATAATTGCCGTCCACGATGGCGCCGGCGCGGTCAATCGCGCCGTCATGCCAACTGCGCACCGTCATGGCATCTTCAATCAGAACCTCGCCGGTCAGGCGATATTCGCCGTTGGTGATCCAGACATTGGTCCAGCCCTGGGCCGCCGCGGCGTTGACGGCGGTCTGGATGTTGGTGGCGGCGTTGGTCCAAGCATTGTAAGGATAGTCCGGCGTGACGCCGGCCGTGCCCGGCGGCACGACATGGCATACCTGCGCGCCGGCCAATCCCGCGCCAAGCATCCAGGCGCTGATCGCAACAGTAAACATGGTTTTCATAGGCCTGATCTTTTTTTATGGTTATGGTTTAATGGACTGACAAATGCAATCACGGTTTGTCCCAGCTTTAACTGTTATTTTGCCCGGCTGAGGCCGGCATGTAAAGCCATAAAAATGCTTTCCGCGTTTTTTTCCGATCGCGGGATAACATAAACCGGCGCCGTTGAAAGCGGCAGGCGCAGCTTGCCGTCCCCCGGGGTTTCCGGCCGGACGGTATTGCCCATCAGGTCCTCAACCAGCATATCGTCCGCATTGATACCGGCCGCTTCAAACCATGCCGGCTCGCCATCCAGGCCGTAATCCCATAAAACCATCACCGGACCGCCGCGGCAGTCGAACAGCAGCAGCCGCGTTCGATTCAGGCGCAGCTGCCGGCGCGGGCGGGGAGCGGCCAGGCGCCGGCACATCTGGGCGCAGGCGCCGATGACCGCCTTGGGCGAGTAGTCCGGATACAGCATGGCCTGGTAGGATTGCATGTTCAACCCAGCGTGTCCGAACGTGTGCTGCACGGAACGCCGGACGCCGGCGGCCAGCAGGATGACATTCCAGCGCACCCAGCGCTCGGCATGCCGGCGTTCGGTGGCATAGCGGTAACCTTCGCGAAAGCCGCGTATTTCAGCCTTGGTCTGCCAGGGAAAAAACCAGGGCTGCCGGCCGACATGGAACAAGCCGTATTCCGTATTCCACAGCGGTTTATCGCCGTAGGCTTCACGCAGGTATCCGATGCGCTGATCCAGGGTCTGCTCCAGCGTGCCGCGGGCAGAAATGCTTTCCTCCAGCGCCTTCGCGGCCCGTTCCGACGGCGGGTAGAAATGGGCGGTAACGATATCCACGCAATCGTAAATCCCCTTTTTGAACACCTGCCCGACCCAGGAATCGTCGTCGCCCCCCCAGGGCAGGGCGTGGCTCGGATAACACGGACCCATGATCCTGGCGGACGGCGCAACCTCCCGGATGACCGGCGCGGCGGCCTGGTTCAGGCGCATGAACCAATCGGGCGTAGCCTGTCCCGTTTCCCCCAGCACCTCGTAAAAACCGATCCAGTCCCTGTAATGACCGACGAACTGCCGCACGTAAGCTTCCCAGGCTTCCAGGCGGGGAAAAAAGATTTTTTCGCCGCGATATTCATGTTGCCTGCCGCCCAGGATGACCGGTTCGCCGGAACGCGCCCATCGGGGCACGGATTGCATTTTTGCCCCCAGGACCGTAAACATTTCAAAACCGTGTTTTTTGAAACTCCGGACACAGGCGTCATGCGGCCAATGCCAGGCGCCGGGACTAACCTCGGCATCCCGCCAATGGGCAATCGAATACATGCCGATCCAGCGGCAGCCGATGGACTGGAGGGCGCCGTTGAAATCATCCAGGCTGCCGCCGGGCACGTTGTAGCCGGGCCAGAAGTGGATCAGGAACGGCGTAATGCCAACGGGACTTTCTGCGGCTGTCAGCCGGGTATCCGTTGCCGGCAGATTGCCATAGTTGAATTCAAACCAGTTGTGCCGCTTTGCGCCGGCGGCGTCAAACAATTCAATTCGAGCGGCAAAGACGCCAAGGTTTTGATGGAACAGCGGAATGCGTTCAACGCGGGTCGCGCCGGCCGCCAGGCTGACTGCCTGGACATTGCTGGAAACGACCCGGTCCCGCCAGTCGCGGATGGTGCAGAGCATGCGGGCGGCTTGTTGGTCCGGGCCGGCATTGCTGATGAAAATCCGCGCGGCGGGTTTTTCCCGGGGACCATACAGCGCATAGGGCCGGGTGAAATCGGCGCCGATATCCAACGATTCCGCGGGGGCGAAAGCGGAAACTGCCCGCCCGGTCTGCATCATCACGCCATCCAGGCAATGGACTCCCGCGCCGCGGAAACGAAATGACGGGTAAAACAAGCCGGCCGGCGCCTTGACCGGACGGAAAACCGCCGCATAACGCGTCCATTGATTGCTCAAGGCGAAGGTTTGCTCCCCCGCCGACACCGTGGCGCCTGCCGGCGCTTCCGTCCTGGCCCAGAAACTCAGGGCGTAATCCTGGTTGGGAGCAACCTCGAAACAGGCCGCTTGCACCACCGCCATGATTTCTTTGGCCGGCGCCTTGAACGAAGCGGAAATGACCTGCACGGTCGGGCTGCCGGCCGGGTACTCCGGAACCTTAATCTGCAAACTGCAGCGGCCATCGGCGGCGGCAGCCCCGGCAATGCTGATTTCGCCCAGGGACCGGGCGGCGTCGTCCACCTCCCATGTGTTAAACCACCCGCACCAGCCTTTCCGGCCGGCCTCGAATGATCCATTCATTACCAGGTTGGTCCCGGGCGATTGCCACCAGGATGGTTCCGTCAAATCTTCGGATTGCCCGGCCGGCAGAATCCGCAATTGGAAATCGCTGATATTGGCGTCTTCCCGGCCGCCGGTAAGCTGAAGATGCACATCCAGCAACTGGGGACCCGGTATGTAATGGCGATCTCCTTGCTCCGGCACAGTGGCCCGGAAGACTACTTTTTCCCACTCCCGCGTGACCATGGCAGCCTGCGAGCAACGCCACCATCGGCCCTGGCGCAGGGCAAACACCGTCAGGATCGGCGGATCTTCCAGCGGTTCCTGGCGCCAGGAAGTTTTGACCCAGAATGAAACTTCCAAAGCCTCGCCGGGGCGCACCAGGATGGATTGCGGCCCGTAGACATACGCGGCATCCTCCGTTTTCCTGACAATTCTGAAGCAATGGGGGCTGTCCTGTGTCATCCCGGCGTATTTAACCGTGCGGGCCGGATTTCCCAGGGAGGGCTTGGCGAAGAACATCAGCGGTTCCCGTCCGAGAAGGGAATTCCTGAAATTGCCGTCAGCCAGTTTGGGATTGAAATATTCTCCATCCGTGCATTCAATCACTGCCGGATTCCCGAGGCAGAATTCACCAGCCGCGGCCGTTTCGGCATACAAGGTCAGGTGGGTGCTTCCGCCGCTGTAGGCATACGCCTGAATTTCAACCCAGTCGTTGACGGAGCCCAGGGTTATTCCGCCGGACGGCGCCAGGGCGGAGTCTTCGGGATCGCACCGGTCATCATGGTATTTTGCCGCCTGGTTGTAGCGCCTGGCGCCCGGCACGGACCCCCCCGGCAAAGCGTACAGCCGAACGCGTCCATCGCCCGGCAGGCTGGCCTTGTACCAGGCGCGCAGGGCATACCAGGTATTGGTTTCCACCGCTATGCCGGCTTGCGACAACTGCCCCTTGGCGCCTTTGAATTGCGCATAATGCATGGTGAAAGGCAGTCCTTTAAAAGACTCTATGGAACCGCGCGTCCAGGCCGCGGCGGGAGATGCATCCCATTCGTCGAAAAGGCCGGGCTGGCTGGCATTGAATTCCGGGTTGCGCAACAGATTCACATGCCCGTCAGCAGCCAGGCCGGTGCAACAGGCGGACCAGCAGCAGGCAAGCATGACCATCGAGCGGAAAAAATGTTTCATTATATAGTTGAGTTGCTTTCAAAAGTCGGCTTTTGAAAGCAGAAGTCAGGAGTCAGGAGTCGAATCGGAAACATTAAACAAAACATTTGTCTGCGTTTATTCTGAATTCTGGCTTCTGTATTCTGAATTCTTTCAAAACGTGAGTTTCGAAATCGGCTCAGTTTATTCGCACATCGCCTCGTAAGCCGCGCCGCCGAAATAGCCTTCAATTTCCGGAGCGTATCCCTGGGTGGACAACAAGCCCCGCCAGAGGCCGCCGGCCGCGGCGCTGTATACCGCGGGATCGGACAGCCCATCGCCGTCGTAATCGCCCGCCACCGGCGCAAAACCGGGGCCGCCCAGAACCATGGCGGCGGAAACATCCCACGCGCCGCCATTGGAAAGACGCGCCAGCCATTGCCCGCCGTCGGGCTGGTAGATCGCCAGGTCCGCCAGGCCGTCCCCATCGTAATCGCCCGGCACGGCCTGCGCGTCCGGCACGCCGGAAAGCAATGTCACGGGCTGATAGTCCAGGCCGGAGAGCCGGCCCGCCCAGGCGCCGATGGACGAGGAATAGGTCATCGGGTCGGCCAGGCCGTCCCCGTCGTAATCCGCCGGCACGGGCGCATACCGCGACCCGCCGGCATTAATTGATTCCTGCCGGTATCCCTCGGACGACAAGTACCCCGTCCAGTACCCATCTGCCGCGCGGTACACTGCCGGATCGCTGCGGCCATCGCCGTCATAATCCGCCGGGGCGGGTTGGAACCCCGGGCCGGCCAGCGGCGCGGCGGCGGCCGTGCCGGTGCTGGAGAACCGCACATAGTATATGCCCCGGGTTTCGTCATACAGCCCCAAATCCAGGCGCGCATCGCCGTCGTAATCGCCGGGAGCGGCATGATACAAGCCGGGGCCTGCGGCCCCGGCATCCCAATGCAGCTCTGCAAACCGGTCGCCGGTGGCCAGGAAAACAAACAAGCTCCGATCGGCGCTCAGCAGCGCCAGATCCGACTTGCCGTCGCCATCGTAATCCGTCAATCCGCGCCCTCTGGAACTTGCGCCCGCCGCGCGGATACGCGCCGTTCCGGCGGCGTCGGCAGCGTCGTTCATCGGATTCGGATCGCGCCGGGCCGTCAGGTGGCGGACATGCGCGCGCACGGTTAAGGGAACGTCTTGCGGCAGGTCGCCGCGCGCGGTTATGCCGCGCCGGGCATCGGCATTCAGCGTCACCAACTCTTCCGCACCGGGGGCCAGCGTAAAATTCCGGCGGGCTCCGCCCATCCACAGCATCTCACCGCCGGCCGCGCCCATGTAGAAATCCAGCGCCACCGCCGCGCCGGCCATGGCATCCGGCCCGTAATTGGCCAGCCGGAACGACACCGTGCCGGCCTGGGAATCCGGCTGGAGATTCACCGGCAAAAACACCAGGTCGCTCGCGCCCAAATCCGAATCGCCCTGCATGGCGCCGGAGTCCAACCGGGCATAGCCCATGCCGGCCTGGCTGAAACGGCTGATTTCCGCCGCAGTTTGGGCGCGCACCCAGTAATAATAGGGAGCGTTGGGTATCACCGCAAAATCGTCCCAGGCATAGGAACCGGGCGGCTGCAGCCGGGCGCCGGCATCAGATGCAACCCCCGGCATGCCGCCTTTAACCGGCACTGCCGCCATCCACGTTGAGCGCGCCGGATCATTGGCGGTATGGCGGCGGATTTCATAACTCGCGGCGCCGGCAACACCCTGCCACGCCACCCGCACCAGGTTTGTGTAAACGCCCGCCGTAGCCGACACGCCCGGCGGCGGCGCCAGGTCATCCGTCACCCGCAGGTATATTCCCGTGAATGCCAACGCGCCGCCCGGCGCCAGTGCGCCCGATTGCGGCAGGGGCGGCGCGTAACCGGCCAGGGCGCCCCAGGCCACCCGGTAGCCGCCCGGCGGCGCCGGCATGCCAGCCAGGCGCCCGACCCCCGACCAGGGGCCGACATATGCGGCCGGCGCCTGGGTCAAAGTCCACAATCCGCCGGCCGGCGTCAGTTCCACCGCCAACCGGCCGGCGGACGGGCCATACTGCGTCACCCGGACCGTCTGCGTTGCCGCGGCGGGATGCCAATCGCCATTGCCGGCCTGAGTTGCCATGACCGCCACCATGCCCGTTCCGGTAAAAGAAAGGAGATTGCCGTCCGTGATCCGGCCCGGCGGCGCCGCGGAAAAAGACACCGGCAGCCCGGAGGAAGCCGACGCCGCCAATGCTACGGAATCGGTGGCGGCCAGGTGGTCCGCCGCCGCAAAAAACACCGCCTGCGTGCGCGGTACGCCAATGCCCGCCAGGTAAATCACGTACAGGGGATTGGAGGAATTATTGGCCACGCCGAAGGCGGCCGGATAAACGCCCGGCGCAGGCGGCGCAAACACCGCCGCAAAATTCGAGGCCCCGCCGGGCGGCACCACCGCGGGCGGCGCCACAACCTTGAACGCCTCCGCGCCGGCGCCATGCACGCCGATCCCGTTGATAATCAAATCCTGGTTGCCGGAATTGGTGATCACCAGATAATTCGTGCGGGCGCCGCTCCAGGGCATCTCGCCGAAATCCGTGCCTCTATCCGCCGCCGCGGGCGCCGCATGCGTGATCGCCGCGCCATTGGCGCCCAGAAAAAGCATATCTGCGCCCATGTACGCAAAGGCGTTAGTGCGGACCGATTCGCCGTAACTGGCGGAATAGACGCGGACATCGCCCCGCCCCGGCGGGCCGGCGCCGGCCATGACCACGATCTGGGTGCCGCCCTGCACCCGGGCGACAGCAGCGGACACCCCGCAGAGCGTGACATTGGTGACATCGGTTCCATCGGAGAGATTGGTGCCGGTGATGACCACTTCGTAGCCGCCGGCAATGGGTCCGGCAGTCGGCGCCACACCGATGTAATCCGTCATGACCGACCGGTACACATTGGTGGAGACACCGGCGGCTAAACCGCCGATGGAATACAGCCGATTGCTGAGCGCGGCCCCGCCGACGCCGAAGCGCGCGGAAGGCAAACCGGGCGCGGCATGCCAATTCGTGCCGTCATACCGGTAAACATTCGTCTGGCCGGCGCCGCTTTCTCCGCCGAAAACATAAAGACCGTCGTCCAGCACGGCGGAAGCCGCGTACCCCATGATCACCGGCAGACCGGCGACTTCCGTCCAGGCAGCGCCGTCGTATTGATACACGTTCGTCGTCTCGCTGCCGCCGATGGCGTACAACGCGCCATCCCATACATTGGCGGTCAGGCATCCGCGCGGCGCCGGCAGGCCGGCTACCTGGCTCCAGGCAGCGCCATTATACCGGTAAACATTCGTCTGCGCGACACCGGCGGTATTGCGTCCGCCGATATAATACAAGGCGCCGTTCCAGGCGGCGGCCGCGCCCGCGCCGCGCGGCGCCGGCAGGCCGGCTACCTGGCTCCAGGCAGCGCCGTCAAAACGGCTGACATTTGTCAGGTTGCCGGAACCGCCAAAACCGCCCAGGGCGTACAGGGCGTTGCTGTAGGATGCCGCCGCCAGGGTAAAAGCGGGCGCCGACAGCGCCGGCGCCGGCGACCAATTGGTTCCTGCATCCAGCCGGAAGACGTTGGTATACAGCGGCGGGGAATAAGAGGCGTTCATGCCGCCCACGGCGTAAACCGCGCCGCTCAGGACGCCTGCCGCCAGGAATTGTTCGCCCAGGGGCAGACCGGCAATGGCTTCCCATCCGACGATCGGGGTGCCAGGCAAACCGATTATGCCCGGCGGATTGTAGACATAGGCGCCGGGCAGCAACGTTGCGCCGCCGGGCATCTGGATGAGTATGTCCGCCGGACCTGGCGCGGCGGCGGACGGCAGGCGGATCGCCAGCCAATCCGCTCCAACATTTACAATCGCCGCGGGAGCGCCGGCGACCAGCACGTTGGTGGCCGAGGCGAAAGCGCCATTGGTGATCACTGCCCGGTTGCCGCCGGCATAAGGACCCCGGTCCGGAATCGCCAGCGCCTGGGCCCGGACGGATGCCGCTCCCGGCGCCAGCCAGCCGGCGGCAGCCAGCGCCAGGAGGACAGATCCGATCCGGTTGGCATGATGCGTTGATTTCATCGGCTGTAAA
>CAYXEK010000040.1:0-11840 GCA_964463985.1 uncultured Verrucomicrobiota bacterium | reverse complement strand
ATTCAGGGCGCGGACAATTCCAGGAGGCGCAAGCGCAGCATGTTCAAGGCTGCCTTGGCTGCGCGGTCGCGCACCGCCGCGCGGTCGCCCGCCCATATCCGGCGCTCGGCGGCGGCAACCACGCCGCGCCCGGCGCGCTCGCCCAGCGCGATCCAGACCGTGCCGACCGGCTTGTCCGGCCCCCCGCCGCCGGGCCCGGCGATGCCGGAAACGGCCAGGGCGAAATCCGCCCCGGCGCGCCGGACGGCCGCTTCCGCCATGCAGCGCGCCGCGGCTTCACTGACCGCGCCCTCGGTTGCCAGCAATGAAGGCGGCACATCCAACTGGCTGGATTTCATGGCATTGTCGTACACCACCCAACCGCCCAGGTAAAAATCGCTGGCGCCGGGGGCATCGGTCAACATTTTTCCCAGCAGCCCGCCGGTGCAGCTCTCCGCGGTGGCCAGGCGCAGTTGCCGCTGCCGCAGCATCGCGCCGACCTGCCCGGCCAGGGAGACGGAGCCGTCGCCGAAGACCGCCGCGCCCAGGCATTGGCGCGCCGCCTGCACCGCCCGGTCCAGCGCCGCGCGCGCCGCGGCCGCATCCGGGAAGTCGGCGCGCACGCGCACGCTGACAATGCCGTTGGACACCGTCGTGCCGACCAGTGGATTGCGGTCGCGGCGCATCAAATCCCCCAGCGCCTCCGCCACCCGCGATTCTCCCAGTCCGAAAGTGTCCAACTGCGCGGTCAGGATTACCCGGCCGGACTGCGTGACCAGGCGCGGCGCAATGTGCCGGTTGAACATCGCGCGCATTTCAGCCGGCACGCCGGGAACCACATATACCTCGGCCTTCCCCAGCCGCGCCAGTATGCCCGGCGCCGTGCCGGCGGGATTATCCAGTGATTCCGCGCCGCGCGGAAGCATGGCTTGCGCCAGATTGCCCGCGGGCATATCCCAACCGCGCGCGCGGAAAAATTGCTCAAGTTTTTCACGGGCTGGCGGATATATTTCCAACGGAGCGTCCAGCACGTCCGCCAGCGCGTCCCGGGTCAGATCGTCCGGCGTAGGGCCCAGGCCGCCGGTGGCGATGACCAGCTCCGCCGCGCCGGCCGCGCCCCGCAGGGCGTCGGCAACGGCCCCACGGTCATCCGGCACAGTCTGGCGCCAGGCGGTCATAATGCCGCATTCGGCCAGGCGGGCGCCCAGCCAGCCGGCATTGGTGTCGGTCACCTGGCCCAGGATCAATTCGTCGCCGATGGAAAGAATAATCGCGCGCATTACTTGAACTCCAACACGCGCCAGGCGGTCCAGTCCATCGGCAAATCGTCCAGGTAAGTGCGGGCGCATACCAGCGCCCGGTCGGGATCCCCGGCGGCCGACAGCGGAATGGATACCGTCAGCCGGCGCGGGCGCCGTTCCACGGCCACGGTCCCGCGCGCCACCGGCCGGGCGCCATCCAGGCACTCCCAGCGGGTAGCGCCGATGCGCACGTGGAGTTTCGGCATGCGCGTGAAAGGGGTGTCGGCCCGGTAGCCGCAGCAGAATACCGCGGCCTGGGCCACGCCGGCCAGCGGCCGGCGACAATCAAGCGTGAACCGCAGGACTCCGTTGCTCAGCGCCGCGGAATATCGTTCGATGCCGACGAATTCACCGCTGGCGTCCCCGGCCAGGGCCGGCGGTATTTCATCCGCCTCCGCATCGGCGTCCAGGATGGACGCGGCGGACGGCGCCAGGCGCAGCGGCGGCAACTCGCCGAACAGTTCGGTGCTCCGCACAAACGCATCTAGGAATTTCGCGCTGTAGGCATACTGGGAAGCATGCGCCTGCAGGGCGCGGCGCTTGTGTTCCGCCTGGGGTTCCGGGGTCGGCCAGACCGTCCAGGCGGCGGCCGGCATCAAATCCGGCGGCGGCAGCATGGGTGTATCCGGATGGTACCCGCGCGGCATGGGCCATTTCTTGTAATGCACCAGGTAGGGCAGCAGCCGCGGCTGGATTTCCTCCCGCAGGTTCCAGAGCGCCACGCGGGTGAAGGCATAGAGCGCGCGGTGGTCGGGATTGAAGTCCGCGGGATGGGACGCCAGCAGCAAAGTCGGCCGGAATTCGCGCAGCAGCGTTTCCAGGTCCCGCAGGATTTCATCGCCCCGGTACGCGGCGCCGGGCCGGAAAGCGTCGGGATAACTCACGGCGCGCACGCGGGTGAGCATGCTGCGGAAAGGCGGCGCATCTCCCCAGTGGCGCTCCCAGATATCCAGCGTGCCGAAATCGGGATACCCCAGGAACACCAGGTGCTCCGGCGCCAGCCCCAGCGCGCCGGCCGCGCGCAGGGCTTCGCCGTGGCGCACCTCGCCCATGCGCCGCACTGCCGAAGGCGCCACCACCGGGCGTTTGCGGTAGAGCATGAAAGACAATTCATTGTTGTCGCCGTAGGTCAAAAAAACCACCCGGACGGGCAACTTGCGCGCCAGCGCCTCCTGCAGCAGGCCGCCGGCGGACAACGATTCGTCGTCCGGGTGCGGCGCCAGCACCATGATCCGATCGGTCTCCCCCAGCGACAGGGTGGCCGGCTCATAATTGCCGCGGAACTCCACCGCGGCGGGCGGCGGGTCGGACGGCACCCGGCAGCCGGCCAGGAACAGGCAGCACAGACCGACAAACGATGTATGATTTAATTTCATGATCTTCCTGTATGAGAGGTTCAAGGTTCAGCGGTTGGCGAAGGTTCAAGGTTCAGCGGTAAGCCAATTCCAACCTCAAACAACCGTTGAACCTCTGACAACCGCCCTCCACAAACAACCGCTGAACCTGATTCAACCTCTGGCAACCCTGAACTCTGAACACTCAATATTCAACACTCAACATTCAACCTTCAACACCGAACACCCAACATCGCGTCATAACCCGCGCGCCATTACGACACTATACAGCAAAGTGCTGGAATCGCGCCACAAAAATGGACAGCGACCAAGCTCCCGAAAGCCTGCCTTGGCGAAAAACCCCAGGGCCCCGGCATTGTCCGCCCGCACCCAGGCGTGCATGCCGGGAATTCCGGCGGCGCGCGCCTCTGCCGCAAAAGCTTCCAGCAGGCGGCGGCCCGCTCCGCACCCGCGCGCCGCGGCGTCAAGATTCAAATGCAGATGCGCCGGGTAGGCCGTCAAATTCACAATGGCTGCGCGCCGCGGACCGGCCGGCAGGCGCCGATTATGCCAGGCCAGCCGCCAGAGTTGGGGATCCCATAAAACTCCATTCAAAAAAGCCCGGCCGATGGCCGCCGGCCAGACCCGGCGCACCATGATCCGCTGCGCCCGGCGCGTATCCAGCGCCCCCAACAGGTAACCGGCGGCGCGGCCGTCAAGCTCCGCCACCCAAATCCGCTGCGGCTCGCAATCGGTGTAATAGCGCGTCAGCAGGTCGGCCAGCAATTCCCGCGCCCTGTTCAACATTTCCATGGGCCGGCCGGCGTCCAGCGTATCGCAGCAAATCCGGCGCACCGCCGGGCGGTCGGCCGGCTTATATTGACGAATGACGATCATGCGGCTGCGGCGGCCTGGCCTCCATGCCCTCAATGCGCATGCTAACCGCCTATTCCAGGCATGATTCTAACAATACGGCCGGCAGTGTCAACGAATTTACGGATGCAATAAAACGCTTCCGCCTGCGTTATATATTTAGTGGCGCATTCATCATCGGGAGCATCGGCATATGAAAACAACACGCGGCAAACCTCTGGTCATAACGGGCATCCTGGCCGGCGCGCTGGCGGCGGCGGCATGGGCTGGAAACGGAACCGCCGGGGAGGGTAAATCCGGCCGGCCGCGCTTTGACAACCTGGCGCGGGAGTTGGAACTCACTCCCGAACAAACGGACGCCATGCAGCGGCACCTGCAGGCTCAACGCGCAAAATTCACCGAACTGCATGCCGCGCGCGCCCGCGCCAAAGCAGAGTTGGAAACCCTTTTCACCGCGGCCGACCCGGACGCGCAAGCCATAGCCGATGCCGGCGAACGGCTGGCCGGGATTAACGCGGAAATCACCCGCGAGCAAATCCAGGCGCGCCTGGCTCTGCGCGGCCTGCTCACGGCGGAACAGCAGGCGCGCTGGCGGCGCCTGCGCCAGAAAATGATGCAGCGCCAGGCTGCCAGAAACCGGTTACGGCGCCGGGAAAATGACCAGCCGGGCGCTGGCGGCGCGCCGCAACCCGCGCCATGACAGCGGCCGCCGGCAAAAGGCTCAAGGGGACCAGAGATACATGATGCGCGGCTGCCGCTTCCGGAAGGCGGCCGTCAATTGAAGCGCCGGCGCCTGGGACGACATGCCGGCCAGAAACCGCATCAGCCCGCGCGGCTGCTCGTAACGCACTACCCGCACTGCGGCTTCGCCCAGCAACTCCTGCACCTTGGCCATGGCATCATCCCAGTAGCCAACCTGGTCCACCATCCCCTGGGCAGCGGCGAGCGCGGCGGAAAAAACCCGTCCGTCGGTCAACTGTTCCAGCGCCGCCGGCTCAAGCTGCAGACGCTGCCGCACCACGTTGACGAAGCGCGCGTGCATTTCATCCAGAATATCCTGGAAGACGGCGAGGTGTTCCGGCTGCACCGGTTTGAACGGGTTCAACAAATCCTTGTTGTCGCCCGCGGTGATGGTGACGTCGCGGACGCCGATTTTATCGCTCAGCTCCTTCCAGTTCAAGGTCTGCATGATCACCCCGATCGAGCCGACGATGGCCGTCGGCTCGGCGACAATCCAATCCGAGGCCATGGCGACATAATAAGCCCCCGAGGCCGCCAGGTCGCGCACCAGCACCACCACCCGGCGGCCCTCGTCCGAGGCGCGGAAATCCTGCAAGGTCTGGTAAATTTCGTCCGTCGGCGTCATCACCCCGCCGGGCGAATCCACTTCCAGGATAATGGCCCGCACGGCGGCGTCCTGCCGGGCGGCGCGGATTTGCAGCAGCAATTGCTCTACGGGATCCAAGCCGGCATCCCAGAAAGTTCCGGCAGATTCCCGCGAAATGACGCCCGTCAACGCCAGGCGCACCGCCTTGATGTCGCCCCCACCGTAGGACCAGATTTCCTCGAATTCCGGGAATTCATCGGCGGCCGCCTGGCCGGAGCCGGAAGTTTGCCCGGCCAACAGCAACCCCAGCAGCAAAGCCAGGTTGACGCCCGCGCTCAAAAGCAGCAGCGACCCCAGCACGATCGCGGCCAGCCAGCACCCCACCCGCGACGCCGGGCGCGGCTGAGCCGGCGGAGCGGCGGAGGTCGGCAATTGGTTTTCCGGTTGCATGGCGCATATATATCCTATATGGCCGCCCGCCGCCAAGAATAAAAAATTGGATTTTTTGAGCCGGCGGCGCTATACTATCCTGCATGCGGCGATTCCTGCCGCCGGCGCCCCCGCCCGGCGCGCGCCGGGGCGGCGTCCAGGCGCCGTATAAACTGAAAGGACGGAGCCCATGAAACAACATTCCCGCGAGGAGCAATTCCACCCCGCCAGCGCTCCCGATTACCTCCCCCTGCCGCAATTGCGCAACCTGCAATTGAGCCGCCTGCGCGGCATTGTGGCGCGGGCGTACGACAACGTTCCGCTGTTCCGCCAGCGCATGCTGGAACGCAAGCTGGCGCCGGATGACCTGCGTTCGCTGACGGATATCGCGCAATTGCCGTTCATGGTGAAAAACGATCTGCGCGACAACTATCCCTTCGGCCTGTTTGCCAGCCCGCTGCAGGATATCATCCGCCTGCACGCATCCAGCGGCACCACGGGCAAGCCGATCGTCGTGGCTTACACCCGCGCGGACGTGGAAGTCTGGAGCAGCGTCATGCTGCGCTCCTTCGCGGCCTGCGGCCTGCACGCGGGCGATGTGATTCAAAACGCCTACGGCTACGGCCTGTTCACCGGCGGCCTGGGCGCGCACTACGGCGCCGAGGCCCTGGGCGCCACCGTCATTCCCATCTCCGGCGGCAACACCGACCGCCAGATCATGGTGCTCAAGGACTTCGGCGTCACGGCCATCTGCTGCACTCCCAGTTATTTCCTGCACCTGGCGGAGCGCGCGGAGGAGCAGGGAATCAACCTGCGGGAACTGCCGCTGAGGGCGGGCGTCTTCGGCGCCGAGCCCTGGACGGAAGCGATGCGCATCCGCATCGAGGCCATGACCGGCATCCGCGCCTACGACATTTACGGCCTGTCCGAAATCATCGGACCCGGCGTGGGCATCGAATGCGCGCAACATGACGGCCTGCACATTTTTGAAGACCATTTTTACCCGGAAATTGTCGATCCGGAAAACGGGATGGCCCTGCCCGACGGGCAGGAAGGCGAACTGGTGCTGACCACCCTGAGCAAACAGGCCATGCCCATGATCCGGTACCGCACGCGCGACATCACCACGCTGATCAGCGAGCCCTGCGCCTGCGGCCGCACGATCCGCCGCATCCGCCGCATCTCGCGCCGCAGCGACGACATGTTCATCATCCGCGGCATCAACGTCTTCCCGTCGCAGGTGGAAACCGCGCTGCTCACGCTGGAAGGCACCCTGCCGCATTACCAGATAGTGCTGACCAGGGAAAAGGGCCTGGACCGCATGGAAGTCCAGGTGGAGGTCACGCCGGAAATCTTCAGCGACCGCGTCGGCGCGATGGAAAACCTGCGCCGCAAGCTGGTCAAGGCGCTGGAACAGGTCTTGAACCTGCGCGTGGAAGTGCGCCTGGCGGAACCGCACACGATCCCGCGCAGCGAAGGCAAGGCCAAGCGCGTGCTGGACCGCCGCGGCGCGGAATAAACACGGCCGGTCCGCCAGGCGGCGCGCGGCACGGCCATAGGCTGAGACAAAAATGCCGGACAACGGAGGCGCAATGAAGATCAAACAATTATCGGTGTTTCTGGAAAACAAACCCGGCCAGCTTTCGATTCCCTGCCAGGCGCTGGCCGACGCCAAAGTAAACATCATCACCATGTCGCTGGCCGACACCCAGCAATTCGGCATCCTGCGCCTGGTGGTCGGGGAATGGGAACGCGCGCGCGACCTGCTGGAAAAGGCCGGCTGCGTGGTCAAGGTTACCGAAGTGCTGGCGCTGGAAGTCCCCAACCGGCCGGGCGGACTGGCGCAGGTGGTGGCGGTGCTGGACCGCGCCCGCATCAATATCGAATACATGTACGCCTTCGCCTTCGGCCGGGGCGACCAGGCGGTGATCGTGTTCCGCTTCGAAGACGTGGACGCCGCCCTGGAAGCCTTGCGCGCGGGGGGGGTGGGCATCCTGGATTCCGCCGAACTGGCCCGGTTGTCCGCGCACTGAAAAGAAACGCATGATGCCAGCCAGCAACGATCCACCATTTGAAAATCGTCTATGGTCCATGGACGAAGTCATGCCCCGCGCCAGGCTGCGGGAGCTGCAACTGCACCGCCTGCGCGATTGCGTCGCGCGCGC
Organism: uncultured Verrucomicrobiota bacterium; assembly: GCA_964463985.1. Taxonomy (GTDB): domain Bacteria; phylum Verrucomicrobiota; class Kiritimatiellia; order JAAZAB01; family JAAZAB01; genus JAXGPF01. The sequence continues at coordinate 4,432 of CAYXEK010000040.1, read as the reverse complement.
CGGCCAGGTGCCGTTTTACCGCGAAACGCTGGCCGGCGCAAAGGCAACTCCCGACGACATCCGGTCCCTGGACGATGTGCGCCGGCTGCCCTTCACCACCAAGGAAGACCTGCGGCGCGCCTACCCGTTCGGCCTGATGGCCGTGCCGCGCGCCAAACTGGCGCGCCTGCACGGGTCTTCCGGCACCACCGGCAAGCCGACCATCGTCGGTTACACCGCCGAGGATCTCGATAACTGGTCAAATCTATGCGCCCGCTTCCTGGTCGCCGGCGGTTTGCGCCCGGAACACCTGGTGCATATCGCCTTCGGCTACGGGTTGTTTACCGGCGGCTTCGGCCTGCATTACGGCGTGGAAAAAGTCGGCGCCGCCGTGCTGCCCGTTTCGGCGGGCAATACGCAGCGCCAGGTCATGCTGCTGGCGGATCTGCAGGCGGATGTGCTGATCTGCACGCCCAGCTACGCCTTGAATATCGCCGAAGTCGCCGTCCAGGAAGGACTGGACCCCCGCGCGCTGCGGCTCAGCTTCGGCCATTTCGGCGGCGAACCCTGGACGGAAGACATGCGGTGCCGGATCGAGCAGGAACTCGGTCTGCAGGCTTTCAACAATTACGGCTTGAGCGAGGTCCTGGGGCCGGGCGTCAGCGGGGAATGCTTCCGGCGGGACGGCATGCATATCCAGGAAGACCATTTCCTCGTCGAATGCCTGGACCCCGACACGCTCGAGCCGGCGCCCTGCGGCGCGCCGGGCGAACTGGTGATCACCACGCTGACCAAGCAGGCCATGCCCCTGCTGCGCTACCGCACGCGCGACATCACCATCCTGAACGATGCGCCCTGCGCCTGCGGCCGTACCGGAATCCGCATGGGGCGGATCATCGGCCGGTCCGACGACATGCTGATCATCCGGGGCGTCAACGTGTTTCCCTCGCAGATCGAGGAAGCCCTGCTGCGGGTGGAAGGCGCCGCGCCGCATTACCTGATCGAAGTGGACCGGCCGGGCAACCTGGACGAAATTACCGTGCGGGTGGAAATGCGTCCGGAAAAATTCACCGACAGTTTTGCCGGCCTGGAAAAGCTGCGCCGCGACCTGGCGCATGAAATTTATTCCATTACCGGCATCCACGCCAACGTGGAACTGGTAAAACCCCAAACCCTGGAGCGTTCGACCGGCAAGGCGCGCCGGGTGCACGACCGGCGCCGGGAACCCGGGCGCGGCGGATGACCCGCCCGCGGCCGGGACGCCCGCGCTGGATGGCAAGCCGCGACACGACAACAACCGCCGGGAGAAAACAAGCCATGCCGCTGAAACCTACGCAAAATTCCGCCGCTTACGAGCTGCAGCGCAAATCTTCGGCGATCACCCTCTCGGACATGGAAGTGTTCGTCTTTCCCGAACTGATCTACAGCCTGCTGCTGGCCAACCTCATGTCGCCGCGCATCTGGCGCTGGCGCGATGATCCGTGGTTTCAAGGCCTGGACCGGATGAAACCCGCGCGCCGCCTGCAGCGCCTGAAACAGTTCATCATGGACCATTACGCCTTCAATCTGGACTTGAATACATGGGGCCTGACCACCAAGGCCCGCGAAATGGCGCGTTTCCGCGGCTTCCTGGACGCCGAAGCCCTGCGGCAATCAAACGCCCTGTTCGGCTACGAGGGCGACAAGTATTATTTCGACATTGACATCCGCTCCCACTTCGGCCTGGACCAGTATGACGGCGACGTCATCCCCTACTGGAAGACCGAAACGGTCGAAGCCATGGACGCTTTCCGGCACCGGCCGGGCTACCAGACCGGCGCCGGCGAATGCGTTTCCCTGGCCGTGCTGTACGCGGCCGCCATGTTTATCGTCTGCCGCGTGCCGCTGGAAAAAATCTTCCTGATGGCCACCCCGCTGCATTCCCAGAACTTCGTGGACCTCGACGACGGTATCCTGACCAACAACCGCCGCCTGGTGACCAAAACCATGTGGTGCAACGGCACCGCGCTTTCCGCCCAGGCCCGCCGCGCGCTGGAACACGAGCGGGTCACGGTCGTGGCCCATGCGACCGGATACATCCATACCCTGTACCCCGACGCCACGATTGATCCCGCGGCCTACACGCGTTTCGCCAACCGCCTGCGCGATTTCCTGCGCGCGGAATTGAACGTGGAAATCCTGGGCAATTTTCTGCGGCACAGCCGTCAATTTCAACAATGCTTCCAACTGCGCTGGCCGCTGCACGGCCAGGATCATTACATCTCCCTCGACCGGGCTTTCGCCTATGAACAGGATTCCCCCGCCCGCCTGACCGACGCCACCCGCGGCCGCCTGATGGCGGAGGTGGACCTGGAAGAATTCCAGCTCAAGCCGCTGCCGGACCGCATTGTCCTGAACGATCTCGAGGATTTCGTGCGAGCCCGCCGGTTCAACTTTGCCAGCCCGGATGACCTGGAAACTCTGCGCCGGCGCTTTGCCTCGGACTGCCTGAAATCCGCCATCGCCATTGAAAACCTGGTCAACTTCTGCCGCGTGACCCCGCGCCTGCCCGACCTGGCCGCCAAAAAATCCGCGCCGGCCCGGCCGCCGCTGCAACTGCATCCGGAAATGCGCCGCGAAGACTTGCTGGCGCGCCTGCAGTCGCTCCGCGCCGGACACCCCACCGTGGACCTGGCTTTCCATGCCTACCGCGATTTGAACGCGGCGGATGACCGCCCGTTTCTGCTGGCGGCGCTGGAACGCAATCCCGTGGTGCTCGCCGCCACGCAGGCAATGCCGGACGCGGAACTGGCCGGGCAGACTGCCGCCATGCCGGATGAATCCATTTATGATGAGCCCGGCCGCCTGGCGCAGCCGGACGAAGTCTGGAATTTCGGCCGGGGCGACGGCGCGGAAAAAGCGCTGATGCTGGCCAATTGCCTGCGCGCGCGGCATCCCGGCGCGCCGCTGGCGCTGCGGCTGGAAAATGACGCCGCCATCCTCGATGCCGGCGGACAAACCTGGCGCTTCCCCACGTCCAAACAGCTCACACCCCGGCAGTGGGACCTGGAAAACCCGGCGGGTTAACCCGATTGTGTTTTGGAAGTTTTATGGTTTTAAGGTTTTAAGGTTGAGCCAATTTCAAAACTCACGTTTTGGAGGAATTCAGAAGTCAGGAGACAGAATTCAGAATAAATACAAGATGTTATTTGTAAACGTGTTATATTGTTTGCGATTCTGACTACTGACTACTGGCTTCTGAATACTGCTTTCAAAAGCTGACTTTTGAAAGCAACTCGGTTGATGGAGGTTCAGGGTTCAGCAGCGGCAAGCCAACCTCCAACCTCAAACAACCGTTGAACCCGCTTTAACCTCTGTCAACCTCCAACCTCAAACAACCATTGAACCTGATACACAACCTCTGACAACCCTGAGCACTCTCCCCTTGAAAACCAGCGCCATCATCACCGTTTACAACCGGCCGCAGATGCTGTCCGCCTGCCTCAAAGCCCTGGCCGGCAACCAGGCCGTCGTGGACGAAGCCGTGGTGGCCGATGACGGATCCACGCCGGAAAATGCCGCCAGCATGCGGGCGGGTTTTGCCGGATTGCCTTTTCCCGTGCGTTACGTCTGGCAGCCGGACCAGGGCTACCGCCTGGCCGCGGCGCGCAACAACGCCATCCGCCATGCCGGCGGCGATTACCTGCTGATGCTGGATTGCGACATCCTGCTTATGCCGGACGCCGTCGGCCGGCATTTGCGGGCGGCGTGCCCGGGGCATTTCCTGGCCGGCAACCGCGCCTGGGTTAGCGAGGCTGATACCCGAAACTTTCTGCGCGGCCCCGGGGATGCCCCGGCGCTGGCCGGCCTCTGGAATCGCGCCGACCGCCGGCACCTGGCGCGCTGCCATCGCCAGTTCCTGCGGAATGCCTGGCTGCGCCGTTGCGGCGTGGCCCGGCGCAACAAGCCCAAAATCCTGGGCTGCCACTTTTCGCTTTTCCGGGCCGATGCCGAACGCATCAACGGATTTGATGAAAATTACGAAGGCTGGGGCCTGGAGGATGACGATTTCGCCACCCGGCTGCACATGGCCGGAGTGCGCGGCCATTCGCTGATCATGCAGGCGCGCGCGCTGCACCTCTGGCATCCGGCAGCCGCTTCCTGCCCCCCGGACCTGGCCGACAGCCCCAACTATGCGTACTACCACCGGCAAAAGGTGGAAATGTACTGCCGCCGGGGCCTGCGAACGCAATAATCTTCTCATTCACGTTCTCCGTCCCCGTTCCCGTAAACGTTCACGTTCACGTGCACGATTTTCAAGTACGGAAATGGACTGCGCCACGCCCCGCTTCGTCGGACTACGCAGGACACGCCCTGCTCCGTCGGACTACGCAGGACAAGGCCGTGGCGCACTACAGTCCGGAATCGGTCATGCTTGTTCATTCTGCGCCGGTCGCCAGCGCATCCAAGTCCG